>USAE01000006.1 GCA_900552655.1 uncultured Clostridium sp. | reverse complement strand
ATAAAATAAAATATTATAATAAATTAGCGAGCTAAAAAATACTACTAAAGAATTATTATTTAATTGCGAAATTACATAAAAGAATAAATTTGTTATAATTTCAGTTTGGCTACTAATCCCTTTTAATGCTTCTGTTATTGGTAAGTATCTAATTTCATCTAAATATTCATAATATCTTGAAATATCCATACCTTGGTTTGGAACAATATAATAGCAAATTATTCCTATCATTACAGATAGTAAAAAGCAGTAATATCTTTTATGTTTTTTTTCTAAAAATAGTCCTAATAATACAACAGGCATAGATAATATTGGGCTTATAATAAATAATATACTTGCTAAAATTGTCATTTGTATCTCCTTTATTTTGCTTTGTATAATACTCTCTTTATTTTTTCCTTTATTGTATAATGAAAAAATGTATAATGTAAATATTTTTTATAATCTTTATTAGCTAATATTTTTATTGGCTTTGCTATTTCTTCATTTTCTAATAACTTAAAGCACTTTTGAACCATATTATCTTCGCAAAAAAATTTTATTTCTTCTTTATTTTTTATATCTGCTAATAGAAAATTTCTTAATTCATTTTCTAACATCTTTAGTAATTTTAAGGCTACTTTTTTTTCTTCATATTCTAAGTTCCACCTTTTTATATAATCAAATATTTCTCCATACGCATAAATTCCATCATTTATTTTCATTTTTATGCTATTTATATCAACTTTATTGCTAACATTATCAAAATTATATTCATAATGGTAATATGCATTTGGCAAATATTTAACATTTTTAGCTTTTGTTATAAGATCTAATGTAAATATCATATCTTCTGCAAACTTTAAATTATCATTAAATACTATTTTATTATCTTGTATTAATTTGCTTAAAGTAAAGTTTAAACAAACTGAATTTAAACTTCCAACCTCTAAAAACTTTTTTTGTAAATCTTGTGGAGTTATATTTTCTTCTTCAAAAATTGGAGTATTTACTACTCTTTTGTATGGTAAATCTATTACTTTTTCAAATCTTATTAGTTCATAGTTTTTAGTTTCTGCAATTTTATATAAATTTTCTATAGCATCTTTTTCTAACCAGTCATCTGCATCTATAAACATAGTATATTTGCCTTTTGCATTTTGTAATCCTGTATTTCTTGCAGCAGAAACACCTTTATTTTCTTGTTCTATAAGTACAATATTGGCATGTTTTTTTATTATTTCTTTAACTATTAAATTCGTTTTATCTTTTGAGCCATCATCTACAACTATTATTTCTATTTCTTTTTCGGTTTGTTCTAAAAGCGAGTTAATACATTTTAAAATATATTTTTCCACATTATATGCTGGAATAATAATGCTAACTTTTACATTATCCATTTTTTAAATACCTTTCTTCTAACACTTCTGCTTGTTCTTTTATATTATATGTTTTTAATTTTTCTAAATTTATATTTCTATTATAGTCTTGTAAACAAATTTTTTCCGCCCATTTTTTAGGACTAGCTTTTAAAGATATAAATTCTAAATTTTCTGTAAGTTTTACTTCTTCTGTAATTTTATCTGAAGCTAAAATTTTTAGCCCATTTGCTTGTGCCTCTATTAGTGTAACCGGTAAACCTTCAAATTTTGATGGAAAAACGAAAAAATCCATTGCTTGCATAATTTCGTTTACATTTTTTACTTGTCCTAAAAATACAATTTTGTCTTTTATATTTTCTTTTTTTGCTTGCTGTCTTATCGTTTCTTCAAGCTTTCCAGTTCCTGCCAAAAGTAATACTGCATTTTTATATTTTTCATTAATTTCCTTGAATATTTTTAATAAAAACTTATGGTTCTTTGGTTTAGTAAAAGTTCCAACATGTCCTATAACAAATTTGTCTTCTACATTTAATTTCTTTCTTATCTCTTTTCTTCTTTCTTCATTATACACAAAATCTTCTATTACAATAGAATTAGTACATAAAAAATATTTATTATTTCTTATTATTTCTTTATTATAAAGTTGGTTTAATACCTTTTTAGAACATGTAAAATAATCTGTAGCACATTTTTGAATAATACTTTTTACATATATTTCGTTATATAAGTATAAGAAGAATCGTACTTTCCTATTTACGCCATGATTATGTACAATTCTTTTTTCTATTTTATATTTATATGCCATTTTTAGTGGTAGCAAATTGGTAATTCCTTGGTGTATATGAATAGCATCATATGAATGATTTTTAAAAAACTCTTCTAATTCCTTCCTATTTTTTATAGGACTTTCTCTTCTTGGTGTTATTTTATAAACATTTGCTCCCATTTTTTTTACTTCATCTTCATACAAATTTTTCCCTTTTGTAAAAATTAGAAAATCAAATTGTATTTTCTCTTTGTTTATATTTTTGTAATAGTTTAATATCATCTTTTCCATTCCACCAGCATTTAAACTACCTACAACTTGTAAAACTCTTTTAGTTTTCATTTTTAATACACTCTCCATATTTACCTTTGTAATATTTATACATAATAAAACTTGGTATTATTAAAATATTTTGCAATATTTTGTGTGTAGTCTTATTTTTTAATTCTTTCCATGTACTTTTGGCAAAAAAGCCATATATATTATATAAAATTAAGTTTTTTATTTGAACTTTTTTGTTAAATGGTTTTTTTGTCATTTCTTTCGAAACAAGCATTGCTCCTTTTGGATTTTGTATATTTATTTTTCTCCAGTTGTTAGAAAGCCCATCTTTTTGGTATTCGCACAAATATATAACTTTATTTATATATACAGTTTCATATTTTAATGCCATTCTATTCCAAACAATGCACTCCGAAATAAACTTCTCACCTTCTATTATTGGAAATGGATATTCTTTTAAAATATTTGTTTTAAACACCTCTGCTTTATCTACTTTATCATTTTGATTAATTCTATATTTTATATGGTTGGATATAAAACTTTCCTCTTTATAGTCTTTGCCAATATTTTTCCCAGTTAAATCTCCTTTTAGATATGAAAGTCCACAAATATTTTCATAATCTTTATACTTTTCCCAATCATTTATAATCTCTTCTACAGCATTATCTACTAATATATCATCACTATCTACAATTACACTTAAATCATTTTTAGCAATTTTTACTGCTTCGTTTATGCTTTTAGGTTTTCCTTGATTTCCCTGTACAATATATTTAATCTCTATTTTTTTCTCTTTTTCCCAATTTTCTAAAAGCTCTTTTGTATTATCTATACTACCATCATCTACTATTATCCATTCAAAATCTTTTTTAGTTTGACTACATAAGCTTTCATATAATCGTATTAATGTTTTTTTTCTATTATATGTCGCTGTAATAATACTTAAAATACCCATTTTATTTTTTTCCCCTTAACAATTTACTATATGCTAAACTTCTTAAATTATTTGGTGCAATTGATACCATACTACGAATTAATATATTTACATTTTTTTCCAATTGGTTAATTGTTCCTAGTTCTTCTATTTTCTTTTGAAATTTATATATTGCTTTAATATAATTTCTTCCGCCTCTCCTTTTCGTCATTTCTTCTCCTGCTCTTACTTTACATAGAATTTCTTGTATGTTATACATATTCTTATTTGATTTAATTAGTTTACACCATAAATAATAATCTTCAAAATATGGTAAATTCTCATAATTACCTACTTCTAATATAGAATCTTTCTTAAACATAACTGTAACATGATTCATTGGATTTCTTTTTTTAGCATATTTATAAATTTCTTCTTTATTTTCTGGAACAATTCTAGTTTTGGTAATATCACTTTTTTCATCGAATTCCAATATATTTCCACCAACTATATCACAGTTTGGTTTATTTTTAAATATTTGTAATTGTTTTTCGAACCTATCTGGAACAGATATATCGTCTGTATCCATTCTGGCAATTAAATTATATTGGCATTTTGTAACACCATAATTTAAAGCAAGACCTAGTCCTTTATTTTCTTTAAGTGGATAGTTCTTAATAATATTTGGATATTTTTCTTTATACCTAAAAATAATATTTTGTAAGTCTTTTGTAAGTTTACCATCTTCTATAATTACAATCTCATTTGGTATAATAGTTTGGTTTAAAACACTTTCTAATGCTTCTACAAAATATTGTGGCTTTTCTTTTTCGTATATTGACATTAAAACGGAAAATTTCATTTTTCCTCCTTTTTATTCATTGCAAGAATGCTCATAAATTTTTTCATACTCAGACATCATTGCTTCTGCTGATAAATGTTCTTTTTGAAATTTTTTAATATTTTCTCTGTTTTCTTCTTTTATCTTTTTTCTTAATATCCTTATTTTTTTCTCAAAATTAGATTTTTCAAAATATTCTCCTAAGTAACATTCTTCACTAATTTTAAAAATTTCTAAGTGTGAAGGTATTTTAGATAAGAACAAATGTAAACCATTTTCTAAAGCCTCTATTATTGCTATAGACATTCCTTCGGATTTTGAATTTGATATATATACATCTGCTTTTTCTAAATATTCTTGCACATTTTCTGTAAAACCAAGCACTTTTACTCCGTTGTCAGCCTGCTTTTTACATTCTTCTAAAGAGCTACCTGTTCCTAATATTATTAGTTCTTCTTCTTCTGTTCTATATAATTTAAATAGTTTTATAAGTTCTAAAACTCCCTTTTTTTCATTCACTCCACCACTATATACATATACTGTTTTTTTACCATATTGTTTAGTATTTTGTTCTATATTATTAGTTATTCCGTTTCTTACAAAATTTATTTTTTTATTTTTAGGAAATTTATCTTTTATAGCATAAAAAACAGATTCAGAACATGCAATTACATTTTCTATTTTTTTTAGAGAGTGTAGATGTGCTAAAATCATCATCTTTCCAACTAATTTGCCATATGTGTTAGGGTAGTCTTCTAATATATTGCAATGCAGTGTTGTAATTTTTTTATACTTACCTTTTATTTTAGTCATAATAAAATCCGGAAATATTCCATGTGTATGTACAATCTCCGGATTTATTTGCTTTAATATTTTTTTTAGTTTTCGATTTGCTTTAAATATAATTTCTTCTTTTCTTTTTAAATTTAAACAAATACAGGTAGCACCATTATTTTCTATTTTTGTTAATTCTTCTTTAGTGCCTTCCATAAATGAAATAACAAAAACTTTATATTTATTTTTATCTATTGCACTTACCATATTATTTAATACTTGGTTTGGTCCCGTATTTTTTATTGAATTTATAATATACACAATTTTTTTCATATTACCTCACGATATGCATATTCTCCTATTTCTTTTGGAATATCTTTTAATTTTCTTACTGCATTTGGTATAGTTTCTTTATTCTTTTCTACTTCTTTTTTATTTTGTTTTAACTCTGATATCTCTTCTTTAATTCCAACTTCTGATATTTCTGCATTTTTTTCATCTCTTACTGTTCTTAATGTTTCAAATGCTATTTTTATATCTAACCAAAAATTCATATTATTTACATATTCTATATCATATTCTATTTTTTTAAATATATTTATTCCATTTCTTCCTTTTATTTGTGCAAGTCCTGTTATACCTGGAAGCACATTACATCTTTGTTTTTGTTTGTCTGTAAAATATATGTAGTATTCTTTTACCCAAGGTCTAGGTCCTATAAAACTCATTTCTCCTTTTAATACATTTATAAGTTGTGGTAATTCGTCTAGACTTGTCTTTCTTAAGAATTTTCCAACTCTTGTTACCATTTGTTCATGTGTTAATTGTTTTCTGTTTCTTTCTTCTTTTGTATACATTGTTCTAAATTTATATATATTAAATAATTTTCCATTTTTTCCTATTCTTTTTTGTTTATATATAATTGGTCCTTTACTATCTAACTTGATGCATATCGCTATAACAAACATTGGAATTGCAAATAACAACATTATAACTATTGAAGCAACAAACCCCAATATTCTTTTAACCTTTATATACATTCTTATTTTCTCCTTTGTTATATATTTATATTCATTATAATATTGCTTCTACTAAATCTCAATATTTTTGTCTAAAATGTTATATAAATGTTATATTTTGAAGAATATTGTACTCCTAGTTTTAATTTATTACTATTTTTTTGCCTATGTATTGTGTTGCAATTCTATTTTCTGGTTTTTCGTCAAATAGATATAATACTATTAAAAATATCCATTCTAAAGGTTTCATAATTAAATATGTTATATCTGCCTCTATTTCATTATTTATATGCTTAGACAATGGGTAACCATATTTATCGTAGATATGTCTTATAAAATGATGAAATTTAGGAGTTTTTTCTTGTATTAAATCTTCAAAAGCATTTGCAATACATAATTGCCTATTAACTACTATTTTTTCTCCTCTTCTAATCCCCATTCTAATAGGCTTTACTACATTCTTATGACCCCTTAAAGAAACTGTACATAAATAATGTGCATCATATGTAACAGCTGGTGGTGATATTTTTGTAGATAACGTCCAGTCACTTGTTTCTAAAAATGCTTTTATTGCTTCATCTGGTCTTTGTCCAAATAAAATTAATATACAAATAAGTATAGCTGTAAATGGAACAGATAAAACAATTGCAATTATAGGCCAATTTTCTATATTATAAAATATTTTACTACACTTATTTAAAAATTTATTCTTATACTCTCTAGCTTGTATATTTTTTTCTTTATATATTTTCATAATCTCCATTACAGCTCTTATACTACATAAAATATAATTAATAGGAAATAATGTTAAGTATAGTATACTAACTGTTTGAATATTCATGCTTAACTGAATTATATAAATTATTATATAGATTGAACATATAAAAATTCCAGACATTGCACCTACAATTACTAGTGGTGGTAAGTTTAGTTTTTTTATTCTTATTAAGGCATACGATATAATTCCTACTAAACATATTATTAAAACTGTTGGCATACTCCAAGATGCAATCGGACTATGTAAGTCTATTTCTCCTCCTCCCAATTTTAATGCTTGGTTATAGTCTTTAAATTCAAATGATACATATAAAATTACAGTTAATATAATTCCTAATATAAATGTCAAAATATCTATTAATTTCTCTTTTATCTTTTTCTTTTTAAATAAGTTTATAATGTTAAAAATTGTTAACACAAATGGTGCTATTAAACAAAATATACCTATTATAAGTAATACATATAGTAAAATATTCATAATCATCATTCCCCTTTTTCTTTAATCACTCGCAGCTCCTGCTCCTATAATATTTCCATCTATAGCATCAACATATACAAATAAATTTGTTAATGGATCATTTTTGTCGAACAGTCTAACTACCCATATTAGTTTTCCTTCATATGGCTTTTGCTTCCACTCTTCTCTCCAAAAATGTGTACTAATTTTCATATTTTTTGGACCTACTATTAATTCACACGAAATTGTATCGTTTTCATTTATCTTACCATAAAATTCTGACTTCCACCCTTGGTATTGGTATTTTTCTTTCTTAGCTTCTTCCTCTGCAATGCTTACTGCCTCATCTATATTTATAAGGTCTATTTTTTTATGATCAATATTCGTATAATATTTTCCATTTTGAACATAATATTCTACACCATTTTGATTTTTATTTGTTGTAAATTCACTTA
Organism: uncultured Clostridium sp.; assembly: GCA_900552655.1. Lineage (GTDB taxonomy): Bacteria > Bacillota > Clostridia > TANB77 > CAG-508 > Merdicola. The sequence continues at coordinate 39,891 of USAE01000006.1, read as the reverse complement.
CATTTAAATCTTCCGAAACAAATTCATAATATATGCAATTTGTATTAGGTATTTTACTTACAATTAAAATATTAGCAATATATTCATCTAAAAAATTACCTAATTTATATTTTATATTCCCAATATTTGTTTCTATTTCTTTAATTTCGTATCTAGATACAACTATAATTACATTTTGTTTGTTAAAGTTTATTTTAGGTAGTTCCTGCATTTTAAAATCTAATATGTTTAGCATATTTTTATATTCGTTATTATCTTCTTTTATAATTTTTTGGTAAACTCCTGTTACTTTAGTATCTGATAAGTTTAGATTATCTGTAACTCTAGATATTTTATTTTCCGAAGTAATATTTACTGGTTCTATATAAGAATACTTTTTATCACTTTCATTTGTTATTATATCTAGCTTTTTAATTAATTCTTCTGCATCTTGTATTCCTGTTTGTATTACTTGCCCACTGTCTGAAAATCTTTTTATGATTCCAACATTCTTTCCATTAAGCATGAATACAAAATTTTTACTTGCAGTATTGTAGTCTAACTCTATAAAACACCCTTCATTTTGCATTTCTCTTATTTCGTTTTTTGAGTATACTTTTCCATCAGTTGTAGTTTCTATTCTATTACATAATTCATAGTATATCTGCTTATATTCACTTGTTCCTGGTTCTATAATTATATATTCATTTTTTTTGTTTTTATATATAATCCTATCTGGCACTTTCAGTTTTTCTTCACATTGCGATAAATCTACATTTTCATTTTCTATTATTTCAGATTTCATCCCAATTTTAAATATAGTAAATATTATGATACCTATTACAACACATAATAAAAAGCAAATTAAATTTTTTTTATTTTTTATACTATCTATTTTCATATTTTAAGTTTCCTCTCTTTTTATTTTTTGGTATATCATATTTACAATTTCGTCTACTGATAATTCTTCACCTATTAATGTTTCTGGAATACTTTTTATAAAATCTTTATCATTCCACCAAGTTTTCATTTCTGCTTCTCCAAATTCTTCTGAACATAGTTTGGTTTTATGTCTTCTTAAAGTTTCTTCAAACGGAATATCAAAATAAAAAGCATAAATATTATTCTTAAATTCTTTTAATATTTTTTCAAATAAGTTATTATAATATTTCGAATTTAATATCCCTTCTAAAATAATAAATTCACAATTTGCTTTACCAAACATTGCTAGTTTAAATAATAAATCGCTTACGTTTTTCTTTTTTCCATCTTTAACATATAAAATTTCTCTTCTAACAACATCTTGCGAAACAAACATTGTCCCATGTCCTAGCTTTTTTTGCAATCTTTTTGCTGTTGTTGTTTTTCCACTTCCCGAATTTCCTCTTAATATAATTATTTTTGCCATTATATTCTCCTATTTATTTTTTATGGCATAATTATATCATTCTTATAAATTTAAGTTCAATAACTTTAATTTAGATTTACTTTTTTCTAGACATAAACAATATATTTTTCTCAAAATATCTATGTTTTCATAAAAAAAGAAAACCAACCATGCTATAAAAAATAACACGGTTGGTAAAATTACATTACCTGCAAACTATATCGCCACTCATTGTAGCAATCTTTACTTTCGCACTATATCTTCCATTAGCACATTTGCGGTAATTTTTAGCATCACCACTCATTGTTTGCATTGTAAGTTCCATATTTCCAACATTTTTAAATTCTGTTTTCACATTCCCCGACTTGCTTTGAATGCAAGCACTTGCGATGTTTCTTTCTGCCACTGTAGAAATCTCGATGTTTCCAGATGCAGTTGTTGTTAGTAGTTCTGCAAATGTACATTGTACATTTATGTTGCCAGATACTGTTAGCATTTCCAACATATTTGTTGAGACATTTTCTTTTATGCAAATATCTCCAACATTACTATCCACTTCAATCTTTTGAAGTGTCGTTTTGGGAAGTCTAACTTCCAATCTTAAATTCCCTGTTGCTGATTCATCTAAGGTAATTGCAAGTCCTTTCTTGTATGTTGCCACATTAATAAAAGTAAATTTATCCTCATTACTTGTTCTCCCATATAAATGGATTTCAATTACAGATGAATCTGATGTTGTAATGTTAACATCTGCTAAAGATGACTGAATTGATATATTTTCAATTCCTTTTTCGCTTATCACTTTTCGTTCATCGATTTTCCTGCCTTCGTCATACGTTACATCCCGTCCATTGATTCTAACGTTCCTTCCATTAATTTGAACGTTTTGTGCACACAAATTGTTAATGTTAAATTGACTCATTTTTTCCTCCTACTTATGTTATGTGCTTTTCATTCTGTTACAATTGGGTTATAGTTATTACCCAAATAGGATTTTTTACAATTTTCCTATAGCTTAATATTATACTATATTACTACAAATTTTACAATGCCTTTGTTTATATATTTTACATAATGTATCTTTTAGTTTGTAATAAAATCTTATTTTTAGCGTATATTGTATAGAGGGATTACTATGCAAGATTGTGAATTTGTAATTTTTATCTCCGTATTAGCCTGTACCCTTGCAAAAGACAAAACTCAAGAAGAACTTAACCTTTTATCCGCATTTTTTACTCAGCTTCGGAGATACTTTAGCAACTTTGTCTGTTTTAGATGCTAATAATAAACCTTAGTAAACTTTTCTAAGGTTTATTATATTACAACATGATTAATATTAATGCATCAATTACTTTTTATTTGCAATATCTATAATTTTTTCCTTATTTTCGCTACGAAAAAGCCTTCATACAAATCTGTAGGACTTACACATATAGTTCCATCTATTTGAGTATTTAAAAATGGTACATTCGGAAATAATTCTTTTTCTATTGGTACTATTTCTATCTTATGCCTTTTCATTATTTCTTTTAAAATTAATTCATTTTCTTCCTTTAATATAGAACATGTAGAATACACCATTTCATTCCCTTTTTTTAATAGATTTATTGCTTTATTTAATAACTGTGTCTGAAATTTTATAGATCTATTTAATAATTTTTCTGTAAATATTGTTTCTAGTTTATTATCGTTAATATCCAGAGTTCCACTTCCACTACATGGTGCATCTAGTAAAATTTTATCAAAAGATAAAAAGTTGTCTAAATCTCTAGAATCTTTTATCATTACACTAACTCTGGTCGCTCCTTGCTTTTCTATATTATATTTTAATCTTTCTGCCCTTATTTTGTTTTTTTCACAAGCAGTTATGTATGCGTTATTATTTGATAATGCTACCATTTGTGTCGTTTTTCCACCTGGCGCAGCTGCCATATCTAATATATTTTCATCTTCTTTTGGGTTTAATATTATTGCTGGTATCATAGAAGATAAGCTTTGCAAGTATATTTCCCCATTTTTGTATATATCTAAATCTTTTATTTCTTTTTCTGTAACATTTTCCAATATTAGCGCAGATTCATACCAAGGAACTTCACTATATGTATAGTTTAAATTAGTTAAATATTCTTTTACATAGTTTATACTAGTTTTTAGTGTATTTACTCTTAATGTTGTCTTTCTTTTTTTAGAATATCCACTTATTATTTTATTTGTTACTTCTTCACCATATTGATCTATTAATAAATTATATAAAAAATTTGGAATATTGTTTGTCATTTAATTCTCCTTAATTTGTTTTATTTTTTTCTTTATATAAAAAACATTCTTTTCCATGTGAATATATAATTCCTATCGCTTGTAAATACGAATAGATAATCGTACTTCCTACAAATTTCATTCCTCTTTTTTGCAAATCTTTTGATATTTTGTCTGAAAGTTCATTCGTAGTTTTATCTGTTTCGTAAAGAATTATATCATTTGAAAAAGTTTTTAAGTAATTATAAAAAGAACCATATTCTTTTTGAATTTCTTTAAATATTTTACTATTGTTTATTGTAGCTTTTATTTTTAATTTATTTCTTATTATATCTTTATTTTGCAATAGTTCTTGTATTTTTTTATCATCATAATTGCATATTTTATTTATATTAAATTCATCAAATGCCTTCCTAAAGCTTTCCCTTTTGTTTAATACACATTCCCAAGAAAGCCCTGCTTGAAAAGATTCCAATATTAGCATTTCATATAAATAATCTTCCGAAAAATTTGGCTTGCACCATTCTTCGTCATGATATTTTACATATAATTCGTTCTTTAAATTGCACCATTTACATCTTTCATTCATAATGCTGTTCCTTTCCTTGGCATAAAAAATTTATTCATGTCAATATTTTCTAAGGTTAATAATTCTATTTTATTTTTTATTCCACCACCATATCCTGTTAAACTTCCATTCTTTCCAACAACTCTATGGCATGGAATTATAATGCCAATTGGATTCCAACCAACCGCTCCTCCAACTGCTTGTGATGACATTCTTGCTATTCCTCTATTCTTTGCAATTGTTTTTGCTATATCACTGTATGTTACTGTTTCCCCATAATTAATTGTATTTATTAAATTAATTACTTCTTTTCTAAAAGGTGTAATATTATTTATTCTATATTTTGGTGTAAAATCTGGTATTTCGCCATTAAAATACATATCTAACCATTTACAAGTTTCTTTAAATATTGGCATTTCTTTTTCTTCGCTTTCTATTTTATGTTTATTACAATCCCTAGCGTTTTCAAACCACAATCCTGTTAAATACTCTCCATCGCTATTCATATTAATATTCGAAAAGTTATCTGGTGTCTTATATTTGTATTTATAAACCATCTTATTCTCCTTTATGTATTACAATTATTTATTAGTCAAATTGTACTTTCCAATCTGGATTATTATAAGCTCTAAAGCACATTTCTATTTGCTCTCTATTACTTTTTTCTTCTGCTAGATTATTTGGTAACTCTTCTAACGAGAAATATTTAATCTCTGTGGTTTCTATGTTTTCAATAAATTTTCCACCTGTAACATTACACAATACAAATATTTTACAAACGCCATAAGCATATATGGGTTTATTATGCATATTTCTATCTTGAACAGAAATTATTTTTATTGCATCTACATCTAATCCTGTTTCTTCTTTAACTTCTTTTATTGTATTTGACTTAACGCTTTCTAGTACATCACACCAACCGCCAGGTAATGCCCATGTTCCATTATTTTCATGTGTTAACAAAATTTTATTATTTTTGAATATAACTGCTCTAGTATCTATTTTAGGCGTTTGATATCCTGTTTCGTTACAAAATAAATCTTTAACTTTTTCTTTACTTACGTTACTTTTTTCTTCTATCATTTTTGCTGATATTTCTCTTAGCCTATTATATCGTTCTTTATCGTAAATATCTTTTGTATATGTTAGTCCAGCTTGAGCCAAACTTTGTATTTCTATAGCCCATTTTAACCATTTTTCCATTTTTATCAACTCACTATCTTTTATTCGAATTATTTTTTTGCTTGTCCTTCCATTCATGATATAGAATATCTTTTAAGACCAACATACTATCTAAGTTATTATATCCATATTCATCACTTAAATTATTAAGCATCTTTCTAATTTCTAAAGCATATTTTGGTATATCCACTTTATCTTGGTATGTTGCAAGCACAGAATACTTTTTACTCCATGCTTTTGTCCAATCTATTTTAGATTCTTTTTCCTCATTACTATTTTTTATTACATCTTCTATCTCTTTTTCTTCTATATCAAATTCAATTAATTCGTCTAAAGATAAATTATATAACTTGGCTAATTTTTTTGATTGATATATGTCTGGTATAGTTTCATCTGTTTCCCATTTAGAAACAGTTTGTCTACTTATTCCTAGCCTTTCTGCAACTACTTCTTGTGACAGCCCCACCTTTTTTCTTGCTTTAAATAAATTATTTCCTAAACTCATTTTATCTACCTCCACATTAAGTGTACTACTTTAATTAATTCTTTTCTATCGCTTATATTTTACAAATATGCTATTTTTATTAACATTTTTTAAGTTATTCTTTGGCATATTTAGTTGCAATGTTCTAAATTTATAATTTTAGTTGAGACTTTTTTTATAAATGTTTCGTCATGTTCTACAAAAATAAGTGTAGGATTACAATTTAAAATGCTTTCTTCTATTTGCATTCTCGTTAATATGTCAATATAATTTAAAGGTTCATCCCAAATATAAATATTTGCTTGCTCGGATATACTCTTAGCAATTAAAACTTTTTTCTTTTGACCTTCGCTCATATCTTGTATGTTCTTGTCAAAATCTTCTTTAGAAAATCCCATTTTTATTAACATCGCTTTAAAAATACTCTCATCTATTTTATTACCTCTTGAAAAATCTTTTAAATTTTCTTTTAAACTTTTTGTGCTTTGCGATACATAAGATATTTTTAAATTATTTGATATTTTAAATTCTCCATTATAAGCTATTTCTTCTCCCAAAATAAGTTTTAATATGCTTGATTTCCCGACACCATTTTTTCCAACTATTGCAATTCTATCTCCATTTTTTAATTCAAATGAAATTGGCTTAAATATTTCTTGTTCATCATATTTTATTTGTAAATTATTTGCTAAAATTAATGAATTTTTATTGCTTACTAAAGGAACAATTTTTAAAGGTTCATTTCTATCTATATTCCTTAATAAATTAGTCTTTTCTTTTACTGATTTTTCAATGCGCTGTTCCATAACTTTTGACCTTTTCATTATTTTAGAAGCTTTATGGCCTACAAATCCCTTATCTATTGTGGTTTCAGAATTATATTTTTTGCTTTTTCCCTTTTCAGCTTCATTTGACCATTTAGCAGAATTTTTTGATGCTATTTCGAGCCTATCTATATCTTTTTGTACTTTTTTATTTTGAATTATTTCAAAATTATCTTGTTTTTCTTTATTTTCCTTCCAAGTATAAAAGTTGCCTTGCATAATTTCTATATTAGTATTATTTATAGCTATTATATGGTCTACAACTTTGTCTAAAAACTCTCTATCATGAGATACTAATATAAATCCCTTTTTCTTTTCTAAATAATGGACTAAATTATTTCTTGTTTCAGAATCTAAATGATTTGTAGGTTCATCTATAAGTAAGAAATTATTTTCCTTTAGAAATAAACTTATTAAAAGTATTTTTACCTGCTCTCCGCCACTTAATAAATTAAAATTCCTATAAAGAATTTCTGTTTCTGTATTAAGTAAATTAAGTTCTTTTATAATTTCCCAGTCATTAGCATTTGGTGCAATTTCATTTACTATTTCTATTGCCATTCTATTTTTATCTTCTATTTCGAAAGGAAAGTAACAAACGTCAACATTTTTTGATATGCTTCCTTTATATTTATATTTTCCTTGTAATAACTTTAAGAATGTGGTTTTTCCTTTGCCATTTCTTCCGATTAAACCTAATTTCCAATTAGTATCTATATTAAATGTTACATCTTCAAATATCTTGTTATAGCTACCATCATACTCAAATGTTAAATTATTTACACTTATTAAAGACATTCTTTCTCCATTCTTAATTGTATATTTTTTATGTTGATTATAGCATTCTTATTTATAATATACAATTATTTAATTTGTATTTTATCTTTCTAATCTCATATATAATATCGGATAAAGATTTCCTTGCTCATCTAATTCGGTCCTTTTATAAGTTTTAAATCCCATATATTCGTAAAATCCTTTGCTATTTGGATTTTGCTCATTTACTGCTAATTCATTAACATTGTAATTTTCTATACCATAGTTTAACAATTTCTTGCCTAATCCTTTTCCTCTTTCATTATTTTTTATAAATAGCATTTCAAGTTTTTTATCCTCAATCCCCATAAAAGCAATAGGCTGATGACTTTCATTTTCTATAATTATTAAATTTTCAACTCCAGAAATAGCTTGTGGTACATATTTTTTTATATTCTTTATTTCTTCATCAGATAAAAATAAATGTGTTGCTTTTACAGAGTCTTCCCATACTTCTACTAGTTGATTTATCAGTGTTGTTGTTCTATCTTTCACTTCGATTATTTTCATTTTATTATTCTCCTTTACTTTTATCTATTATTTTCTTAATTTATAAATATTATATAATAAAAAAAGACACAGTACTATTAATTTTGTGTCTTAATTGGTGGAGATGAGGAGAATCGAACTCCTGTCCACTAAACTTTCCATATAAATTTCTCCGAGTGCAGTTTGTTATTTAAACTTCCCATATATATTGGTTAACAAACAAAACAATATACATAGTATCTCTTGATTACCCACTATTCCAGAGAACTAATAGCTTCGTTTCCTACTTTAATTTGGCGCTTTATTTATAACAGTAGGCTTTATAATAAAACGACGTTGCAACTAGGCAGCGTAAGCTAATTCTTCGTTATTAGCGTTTATATTTATTCTTGCTTTTTTTAAGTGGCCAAAGCAACCATCCACTACTCGCTTTTCATACTTCTAGATTAATGTCGAAACCATTACATCCCCAAGTACATATTTATTTTACCACATATTTATTTTTTTCTCAATCTTAGTTTTAAATTTATACTTATAAAATTTCTTCCATTTTCTCTATTAGCTTTTTTATTTTGTCCTTAAAATCTTCACAGCTGTTTATTATAAATCTTTTAGGATGAGTTTTATATGCTTCTAATATTTTATTGTCAATGTTAATTGTGTCATTCCCTTCATCTCTTCTTGCTTTATTATTAAATGTATATAGTTCTGGCAATCCTTTTGCAACTGTTTCCATATGAATAATACCATCATAGTTATTTAATACTCTATCATATGTTGTATTAAATTTATTCAAAATTTTTTCTAATTCTGTTCTATCTAAATACATCATAGCATCAATTGGACCTCTATCATATATAATTAGATTTTTATTGTTTATAGATAATTCAATTGCTCTTTCATAAATTTTCTCTGTTTCAAGTTGCATTTTTATTAGCAGTTCTTGAAAATTACTTTCTCCTACTTTTGGTGCTGTAATCCCACCAAGGATTAGCATAGTTGCTGTTTCATTTACTATATATACATCATAGCCTTGCTTACTAAAATATTCTTTTATAAATGATAAGGATTCTGTCTTTCCTGCACAAGTTCCTCCTGTTAATAATATTTTTTTACATATTTTATTTTTCATCGGAATTTCCTTTCTATGTATATTGCCTAAAAATACTAGCATATAGCTCATTTTACTTATACAAATTTATGCTTACACTATAACATATTCTAAAATTTATAACAATATTTTTGTAAAAACTCTTGCATATATTTTTTCATTATGGTATGATGTTATTGCTTATTTTTTAGGGGTATAGTGTTAATGGTAGCACATCGGTCTCCAAAACCGCCTGTGAGGGTTCGAATCCTTCTACCCCTGCCAATATAAAAAATAAAGGCTTACTATTAACACTAATAGCAAGCCTTTATTTTTCATTCTAACACTATATTTTAATCTTATCTTTATTTAAATATGGAGGTACACTTGTTTAATAAATTTTTTATTATGTTCTTTATGTTTTTACTTATTTTTGTAACTTTTTTTATATCTTTATCTATTCCATCTACAAATGCCAATTTAATATATAGTAACAATATTACTATTTCTTCTTGCGGTTTTGCTTGGCCAATTCCTGGGTATACCAAAATTACTTCTCCATTTGGTAAAAGAGATTCCCCCACTGCTGGCGCTTCTTCTTATCATTATGGAGCAGATATTGGTGCTCCAGAAGGAACCAATTTAATAGCTATAGAAGATGGTAAAATCAGCTTTTTAGGCTTCTTAGGTGCTGGTGGTTACACCTTAACTTTGTCATTTAATGAGTTTAAAATTACCTATTGCCATATATCTCCTAATTATTTAGTATCTAAAGGTGATATTGTTTCTAAAGGGCAAATTATTGCAAATGTTGGGCCTAAATATGTTTATGGTGTTCCTGGTAATAATTATACCGATTCAACCGGAAAACCAACTAATGGTGCTACAACTGGTACGCATTTGCACTTGGGCTTCCGCATAAATGATAAATATGTAAATCCTTTAGATTATTTCCAATAAAAAAGCGAACCTAGGATTTTCTAACCAATATAAATTCTAAGGTTCTCTATAATTCTCTAGTACAGAAATTTCTCCTAGTAGGAGAAATTTGGTACCATACAAAAAAAACACATATATTCTATGTGTCTTTTTAACTAATATTTACATATCATCTTCCAAGTCTTCATCGTTACCATGGTGATGACCACATCCTGTACAAGAACTGCATCCATCTCCACAACCATCATCGCAATCTCCACAGTCTTCACAATCGTCGTCACATGACCAGTCTAACTCTATAACATTATTACATTCTGGGCATTTTACTTCTTTTTTGTTTTCGTCAAAATCTGTTTCAAATTGATAATTGCAATATGGACAAACAATTTCTATATCGTATACATCATTAAGATATAATTCTTTTGCCATCTTATCCATTTTTTCTTCTAATTTGGCAATTTTTGTTTGGTTGTCTTTGTTTACATCATCCATTTTTTGTAATATATCTACCATTGTCTTAATAACATTTTCTTGAACATATTTTAAATCTTTTTCATCTTTAATATTTTTATTCATATCTAAAATTAGTTTTTGTAATTGCTCTTTTATTTCCATAACAAAACCTCTTTCTTTTAGACTCTTTCCATATATTCACCAGTTCTAGTATCTATTCTTAGTTTATCTCCTATTTCTACAAATAAAGGAACACTTATTTCTAAACCATTTTCTAATTTAGCTGGTTTACCAGATGTTGTTGTAGTATTTCCACTAAATCCTGGTTCTGTATATGTAACTTCTAATTCAACAAACATTGGTGGTTCAACTGCAAATACTTTTCCTTTATATGATAAGATTTTCATATCCATATTTTCTTTCATAAATTTTAATGCATCACCAATTTGTTCTTCGTTTAATGGTATTTGTTCATATGTTTCGTTATCCATAAAGTAATATAAACCACCATCTTCATATAAGTATTGCATATCTCTTTTTTCGATTTCTGCTCCTGGGTATTTTTCAGATGGGTTAAATGTTTTTTCTATAACTGCTCCTGAAATAACATTTTTTAATTTTGTTCTTACAAATGCAGAACCTTTTCCTGGTTTTACGTGTTGAAATTCTACTACCTTAAATACATTTCCATCCATTTCGAATGTTGTTCCATTTCTAAAATCTCCTGCTGAATAAACTTCTGCCATAATTATTACCTCCTAATACTTTCTTTTTTTCTCTTTTTGCACTTTTTTTATTTTACTACAAATATACATAAAATGCAAGTATATCAATATTTTTAGTAGTTATTTTATAAAAAAAATGTGCATTTAACTTTTTATTTTGCTTATTTTATTAAAAATATTATATTTTAATTGTTTATTATAATATAATTTTTATCAGATTCTGTTAATTTTATACAACCATTTTTTGTAACTAAAACTGTGTCTTCTATTCTTACTCCAAATTTACCTGGCAAATAAATTCCTGGTTCATCTGTTATAATCATATTTTCTTTTAATAAACCATCTTTTCTTCCAACAAATGGTTTTTCGTGAATGTCTAATCCAACACCATGACCTAAACTGTGGTCTAATGTATAACCATTTACTTTAAAATCACTTTCTACCATCATTGTTAATATTCTTGCATTTGCATTTTCTTGTATAGCATCTAGCACTAATTCTTGATTTTTTAGTACTAAATTATAAATAGGTTTTATTCCTTCTGGTACATATTCTACAAATATTGTTCTCGTCATATCAGAACAATACCCTTTATATCTACAACCAAAGTCTATAGTGATTGGATCACCAGCTACTATTTTTCTGTCTGTTGGAATTGCATGTGGCATAGAAGAATTACTTCCAGAAGCTACAATTGTGTCAAAAGCCAATCCATCTGCTTCATGTGTTTTAAAATAATGTTCTATTTCGAATGCTATCTCTTTTTCTGTCATTCCAACTTTTATAAAATTACAAATATGTTTAAAGCAATCATCTGTAATCTTACACGCTTTTTGTATATAATTAATTTCCTCTGGTGCCTTTATCATTCTATGTGTTTCTATAAAATTATCTGTTTCTACTAAATTATTTATTTTATACATTTGCTTATATTCTTTATATTTAGCATATGTTACATAATTTTCTTCGAAACCTACATTACTGCAAAACATAAATAAATTTTCATAATCTATTGGGTCTATATCTTTATAATCATATAACACAATTTCATCATCTATTGTTAGTATACTATTAATATGCTCTGTATACCTTGCGTCTGTTATAAAAATATTTTCTTTCCTCGTAATTAATAATACTCCTTCTGCATCAATCCCAGTTAAATATTTAATATTTACAGGATTTGAAACAATCATTCCATCTAAATCTATTGTAGATAATTTTTCTCTTAGCCATTTAACTTTTTCATTCATTAATATCAGCCCCCAATGTTATACTTTATATAGTCCCAACGTAAAAATTTTAAGTAGTACAAATAATATTGCACTAAATGGAACAAATATTGCTATATAAGAAGCAATTACTATAAATGGACCAAATGGTATGTAATCATCTATTTTTCTTTTCTTGCTTAGAACTAATATTATACTAATTATTGCCCCTAATACGAATGATATAATTGATATTGCTAAAATGTTAGAAGCTCCAAAGAAAAGACCTAATGCAGCTACTAATTTTACATCTCCCATTCCCATTGCTTCTTTCCCAGAAACTAATCTTCCTAATAATGTTAGTATTCCAAATATTACTGTTCCTACTAGCATTCCAAGTAACATATCCATTGCTAAATTAATATCTGATATTCCATATACAAATGTAAGTAATAATCCCGTTTCTGCCATTGTAAGCAATAGCCTATTTGGTATTATACTATTTTTAAAGTCTATAACAGCCACAGAAAATAGCATTGGTGTTAATATCATATATTTTATTAAGTCTAAATTCTGTATAAAATCTGGTTTTAATCCAAACTTATACAATAGTAATATATATATTATTGCTATTAATAGCATATGTATATAATGTGGTTTAAAGTTTTTTGGGTAATCCTTAAAAAAATCTTTAGTAAGTACTTTTTTATGTTCTGTTAGTCTTTTATTTATATGTGGCAATATATTCCCAACAATTAAACCTAAAATTCCAAATGCAACATATATCATTATGTGAACATCATTAAAAAACATATTTTATCCTTCTTTCTCTTTTTGTTGTTTTTCTTTATACTTGTCTAATATTTTATTTTCTAAACCTCTTTTTATAGCTGTAATAAATAGCTCTCTTGTACTAATTGGATCCACCAATATTGTATACATTTTGCATCTATTACCACCTATAATATCTGTAAAAATTTGATCTCCTATTATAGCTAAATTTTCGTATGGTAAGTTTAATAGTTTACTTGCTTTTTTATATCCTCTTTTTAAGGGTTTCGTTCCAAATGATATGTATGGAATGTCTAATATAGCAGATACTTTCTTTATTTTTTCTTTGTTGTTTGAATTAGATAAAATACAAAATTTAATATTATGCTTTTTTAGGTTGTTACACCATTCTTCTGCTCCTTCTAATAAGTTATGTTCTAAATCTATTAATGTGTTGTCTACATCTAAAAGTATTCCTTTTATATTATTTTCATTTAACTTTTTTATATCTACATCTTTTATATTTTTGCAATAAAAATTTGGATATAATATCATGTAATTATCCTCCTATTTTTCTTTTCATATCTTATCAATATGTCTAGTATTTGTCAAGAATATTACAGTTTCATTTTTCTCCTAGTACATAAAAAAGCACACCTTAGATTTTCTAACAAATGGAAATTCTAAGAAAATCTAAGGTACGCTATATTTCTCTAGCTTAAAAAAATTGCCACTTTTTTTGTAGCAATTTAATATCTATTTACAAAATCTATGTCTTCCTATAGTTACTGTCATTGGTCTTGACCAAATCCATTTATTTGTGGCTGTAGATGGGTTAAAATAATATATTGCTCCATATGATGGGTCCCATCCATTTAACGCATCTTGTGCTGCTTTCTTTGCTGTAGAATTAGGTGTTAAATTTATTTGTCCATCACTAACAGCATCAAAAGCTCCTTTTTGGTATACTACTCCAGAAATCGTATTTGGAAAAGAACTACTTCTAACCCTATTTAATACTACCGCTCCCACTGCAACTTGACCTGTATATGGTTCTCCTCTTGCTTCTCCATAAATTACCCTCGCAAGTAAATTTAAATTTGAAGAATTTGAACTAGATGAGCCAGAAGATGACGAATTAAATATTCCCATAGCTTCTAATGTATTTTTCCCTGCAATTCCATCTACTGCTAAATTGTTTTTTCTTTGGAAATATTTAACTGCCTCTACAGTTTGACTTCCATATATTCCATCTATATTTCCTTTATAATATCCCCATCTTTTTAACTTTGTTTGTATTTGAGTAACCTCACTACCTCTAGAACCATATTTTGAAAGCGCTTCTACTTCGTTTCCTTTATTAATGTTAGATATAACAAATATGGCTAAAGTAGTAAGTAATAATATTATTAATAAAATAACTACAGTTTTTAATGATTTATTTTTTATTTTCTTTAACATAAAAACACCACACTTATAAAACAATTTAAAATTATTTTATCCATATATGGTGTTTTTATACAATATATTAAAATATTCCTGTTATTATTCCATTATCATCTATACTAATATTTTCTGCTGCCGGCTTTTTTGGAAGTCCTGGCATTGTCATTATTTTTCCTGTTAAAACAACAACAAATTCTGCTCCTGCTTTCATTTTTAATTCTGTTACATGAAGATTAAATGGTTTATCTCCTAATAAGTCTTTTGGATCATCCGAAAATGAATATTGCGTTTTTGCTACACAAATTGGTATCTTTAAATTATTTAATTCCTTTAATTGTTCTTTTGCCAAGTCTGAATATTCTACACCTGTTGCACCATATATTTTTTGTGATACTTTAGCTATTTTTTCTTCTATTGTGTCATTAATATCATATATATATTCAAAATCATTTTCAGTTTCACATATTTTTATAAGTTTATTTGCTAAATCTGTTGCACCTTCTCCACCTTTTTCCCAGTTTTCTAATAAACTCACTTCTACAATTCCTTCTAAAGTTTGCTTTAGTGTTTCTATTTCTTTTTCTGTATCATTGCTAAATTTATTAATTGCAACAATTGGTGTTACTCCATATTTTTTTACATTTTCTATATGTCTTAGTAAATTTTGTATACCTACTTTTAAAGCTTCTACATTTTCTTTAGTACATTCTTCTTTGCTTACACCACCATGGTATTTTAAAGCTCTTAAAGTTGCTACTATTACTACTGCATTAGGTTTTTTATTTAGTAATCTACATTTTATGTCTAAGAATTTTTCTGCACCTAAATCTGCTCCAAATCCTGCTTCGGTAATTACATAATCTCCCATTTTTAATGCCATATTTGTTGCAATTACACTATTACACCCATGTGCAATATTTGCAAATGGTCCACCATGTATTAATACTGGATTATTTTCTAAAGTTTGTACCAAATTAGGGTTAATAGCATCTTTTAAAATTACTGCTAAACTTCCTTCTGCTTTTAAATCTTTGCAAGTAATTGGATTATTTTGTTTATTATATCCTATAATTATATTGCCCAATCTTCTTTTTAAGTCTTTCATATCTTTTGCTAGGCACAATATTGCCATAATTTCCGAAGCAACTGTAATGTCAAACCCGTCTTCTCTTGGCAACATATTTCTTTCACCAGATAGAGAAATTTGTACTTTTCTTAACGCTCTATCATTTAAGTCTAGACAACGCTTCCACGTTACTTTTTCTATTTTTAGTTCATTTCCTTGCCAAATATGATTGTCTATAATTGCACTTAACAGGTTATTTGCTGTAGTTATTGCGTGAATGTCTCCTGTAAAGTGTAAATTTATATCTTCCATAGGAGCTACTTGCGAATAACCACCACCTGTAGCTCCTCCTTTTATGCCAAATACTGGTCCAAGTGAAGGTTCTCTTAATGCCAATATTGCTTTTTTATTTAATTTATTAAAAGCATCTGTAAGCCCTATAGATGTAGTAGTTTTTCCTTCTCCTAATGGAGTTGGATTTATTGCTGTAACTAATATTAGTTTTCCATCTTTATTGTCTTTTATTTTTTCATAATAATTTAAGGAGATTTTTGCCTTGTATTTCCCATACTGCTCTAGATATTCTTCGTCTATCTTTAAACGATCAGCAATTTCATTTATATTTTTTAATTTTGCATTTCTTGCAATTTCGATATCTTGCATAATAAACCTCCTTTTGTTTTAGAAAAAACATTTTATTTATAAATTTAATTATATGATTTTTAATAGTACTTTTTCTAAAATTTTATGTATTTAGAATATACATCCTACTATTACTCCAATTATTGCTCCAACTATTACTTGTAAAGGTGTATGTCCTAAAACTTCAACCAATTTTTCTGAAACTTCTACGCCAGAAAGTCCTGGTGTTTCTACTAATTTGTTTAATAATTTTGCTTGCTTTCCAGCTGCTCTTCTTACACCTGCAGCATCATACATAACAACAAATGCAAATATTACAGAAAGAGCAAAAGTAGGACTATCTAATCCACA
Source organism: uncultured Clostridium sp. (assembly GCA_900552655.1). Taxonomy (GTDB): domain Bacteria; phylum Bacillota; class Clostridia; order TANB77; family CAG-508; genus Merdicola. The sequence goes on along the minus strand of USAE01000006.1, from coordinate 23,215 downwards.
TTCTCTACCTATTAATGTTGCTAAAGAAACAACAACTGCAGAATGTGAACTTGGCATTCCTCCTGCTCCTAAGATTCTTTTAAAATTAAACTTTTTTGTTGTTACTAAATCCCAAATAACCTTAAATAATTGTATCGAGAACCATGTTAATAATGGCACATATATAAATTTATTTGTTATAAAGTCTGTTAAAAATTCCATTGCTATCTATCCTATCCTTCCTTTGGTAAAAAATTATCTTCTGTTATATTTCCATCTTCATTTATTAATATGTTAATTCTTTTTTCAGAATCTTCTAGTATTTTATTACATTCTTTAGAAAGTTTTATCCCTTCCTCAAATTTTTTTACTGATTCGTCTAATGATAGTTCTCCTTTTTCTAATTCAGCAGTAATTTGCTCTAATTTTTGCATTGTTTCTTCAAAATTAATTTCTTTCATATTTCCCCCATATCTTAAAGAATTTTAGCTTCTTTATTTCCATTGATTAGCCTAATTTTTACTATATCGTCTTTTTGTAATTCTTGTGCATCTTTTACTATTCTCGTATCCTTTTCCAATATAGAATATCCTCTACTTAACGTTTTTAAAGGACTTAATGCATCTAGTTTAGAAAAATTTTTTATAGCTTCTGTCTTGCTTAGTTGCATTTTTTTATTCATACTATTTATTATAGATTTTGTTATTATATCTAGTTTTAAATAATTATCATTTACAATTTTTAAAGGATCTGTATATATTCTACTTTTCATGCATTTTTCATATCTCATTTTCATTATTTCTACTTTTTTCTTTAATGAATTTTTTAGTCTTATATTATATGTATCTAGATTTTGTTTTATATTCACTATGTTTGGCACTACTATCTCTGCAGCTGCTGAAGGTGTTGGTGCACGTAAATCTGCTACAAAATCTGAAATAGAAAAATCGGTTTCATGACCTACAGCAGAAACTATTGGTATTTCTGAGTTGTAAATAGCCCTTGCTACAATTTCCTCGTTAAAAGGCCATAAATCCTCTAATGAACCTCCTCCTCTTGCCAAAATTAATACATCTGCAAGTTTTTTATCGTTCATTATTTTTATTGCTTCTGCAATTTTTGCTCCTGCACCTTCGCCTTGTACAGGAACAGGATATAGTCTTATATATACATTTGGATTTCTTCTTGTAGAGACATTTATAATATCTTTTATTACAGAACCAGTATTAGAAGTTAATACCCCTATAATTTTAGGCATAATAGGTAGCTTCTTTTTGTTCTCTTCTTTAAACAAACCTTCTTTATCTAGTTTTTCTTTTAACTGCTCATATGCGGTATAAAGACTACCCATTCCATCTTCTTGCATTCCTTTGCAATATAATTGGTAAACACCATCTCTTTCGAAAACTGAAACAGTACCAAAAGCTAATACACTCATTCCATCTTTTGGTACAAATTTTAAATTAGTTGTATATGATTTAAACATAATGCATTTTATTAAGGAATTGTCATCTTTTAAAGTAAAATACATATGACCTGTATAATGATGCTTAAAGTTTGATATTTCTCCTTTTATTAATACATTATTTAAGTATTCATCATCTGCTATTTTGTTTTTTATATAATAATTTAAGTCTGTTACTGAAATTGCTTTATATTCCATTATTCTATACTTAACTCCTTAACAACATTTGCAAGTACACCATTAATAAATGAAGCAGATGTGTCTTCTCCATATTTTTTTGCAAGTTCTACCACTTCATTTATAACAACTTTAAAAGGTATTTCTTTATATTGAATTTCGTAAATTGCTAGCATTAGTAGTGCTTTATCTATCTTAGAGATTCTTTCTATTGACCAATTGTCTTTAAGATTTTTAGAAATTTTATTTAGTATCTCTTCTTTTTTATCATTTATTTCGTTTATATCTTTAACTATTTCATCTTTATCTCTATCTTTTAAGTTATTTGCTTCTAAAAAGATTCTTAATTCTTCGTCATTCATTTCCTTATTTATTTGACCACTATATAATGCTTTAAATGTTAGTTCTCTTTTAGCTGATTTTTCCATTTATTTCTCCTTCTTACATTCTGTCTATAAAATTTTTTAACTTTTCTTTTACTGCATATTTATTTCTTTGAATATAATTACCTACAAAAATTCCCATTCCTATTAAGATGATTCCAATAATTAATTTATATAATTCTGTAAGTAAAATTAATATTGCTATTGCTGCACCTATTATTGCACCTTTATATTCAGAAATAAAATCTTTAAAACCATTCATTTCTTCTCTCCCTTTCTTGCTCTCTACTGTATTTTTGTTTTAATCGGGATTTTAAGGATCGTCCCCCAGTCCCGATTTAACCTTCTACTGTATTTTCTGTTTTTGGAGTAATATTTCTAATTTTTACATTTACTGCTTTTGTTTCTAAGTCTGAAGTTTTCTTTATAGCTTCTTTTACTCTATTTTGAATGCTTGCTGTTAAATCTTTTATTACTATATTTGGATGTACATATAATGTAATATATACTTTTAAATTGTTTTCTTTATCTAGCCCTACTTTAGCTACAACATTTTCTGTTCCGTCAAATCCTCTAACTATATTTATAACTAAATTTTCTAATGTATCTTTAGATATTAGTAATCTTCCATTATCATTTTCCATTAAAACACCATCTTTAGTAGCTCTTTCGTCTTTTCCGCTAAAGAAAATTGCTTTTAAAGCTAATAATATAACTACAATTGAAACTCCTAATATTATATTAGAATATGGCTCTGTACTTAATCCTGTTTCTATGTATGGAACTAAGTTTTCTAATTCTAACCAACCAAATATTATGCTAGATGTTACCACTGCTAATACAAACATTAATATTGAAAATATTACTAATATAAATTTATCTAAAAATTTCATTTTATCCTCCTTATTCTTCTTCTTTTGTTTTTTCTACATTTACACCTTGAACATGAACATTTACTTCGTTTACTTTTAATCCTGTCATGTTTTCTACTGTTTGTTTTACTTTATTTTGAATATCAAATGCTACATCTGGTATACGAACCCCATAATTTACTATTATGTTCACATCTATTTTTACATTATTTCCAGCAACATCTGCTTTAATACCTTTGCTTAAGTTTTTCTTTCCACTTAATACTTCTGTTATTCCTCCTGTTATTCCTCCTGCCATTTCTGCAACACCAGAAATTTCTGAAACAGCAATTCCAGATATTGTTGTTATAACTTCTTCAGATATATTTATGTTATCTTCTTCCTCATTTAAAATATTTTCTACTAAGCTTACTTTTTCTTTGTTTTCTTCCATATTTATACCTCCAAACCAAAACTAGCATTTGCAATCTTTTTCTAATTAAAAAATCTTGTATTAGAAAAAAATTGATATACCTAAAATATGTATAAAGTATATCAATTTATATATTTTTTTACAACTATTTTTAAGAAAATATTTATTTATAATTCCTTAATTTTTTACATTTCTTTTTCTTTTGAAAAAAACATACCAGCTGTTAAATGATTGCCTCTTAAAAAGTCTGTAGAGTTCATTCGTTTTGCATTTTCTCCTTGAATTTCTAGTATTTTTAGAACTCCACCTTTTGCTTTTATATATAGACCATCTTTATCATCTGCAATTATAATTGTTCCTGGCATTAAGTTGTTAAATTTATATTCATATTCTTCAAATTCTGTTTTATATGAAAAAAATTCTTCCTTAGTTAAAATTTTAGATCTCCAAAACTTTATTTTTTTACCATCTATATATGAATATGCTCCCATAATTGGATTTAGTCCTCTTATTAAGTTGTGAATTTTGTATATATCATTTTCTTCCCAATCTATTAAAGCGATTTCCTTACTTAACATTGGTGCTAGAGAGAAATCATCTAATTGCTTTTCTCTAGGAGCTTTTCCTTCTTCTATTAATTTTAAAGTTTCTACTAAAAGATTCCCTCCAATTTTTGAAAGTTTTCTCCATAGTTCTCCTGTTGTTTCTTCTGGTAAAATTTCCACTTCTTCTTTTAGGATCATGTCACCTGTATCCATTCCTTCATTCATGTACATTGTTGTAATTCCTGTAATTTTGTCACCATTTAATACTGCCCATTGTATTGGCGCAGCTCCTCTATATTGTGGAAGTAATGAACCATGTACATTTATACAACCTAATTTAGGTATTTCTAAAATTTCCTTTGGTAAAATCTTTCCATATGCAACCACACAAATCACATCTGGATTCATATTTCTTATTTCTTCTAAAAATTCTATATTATTCTTTATTTTTGTTGGCTGATAAACTTTTATGTTTTTTTCTAAAGCGTATTCTTTTACTGGTGAATATGCCATTTTCATTCCTCTACCTTTTGGCTTGTCTGGGTTTGTTACTACTCCTATTATATTAAATCCTGCTTCATATATACTTTTTAATGATTCTTGTGCAAAATCTGGAGTTCCCATAAATAAAATTTTTAACATATTAATCTCCTTTTATTTAATTTATATGCTAGCAAACTGTTATTATTGTTCTGGTTTCACTATTTCTAAAGTTCCTGGTAGCATATTATCTACAAACAAAATTCCATCTAAATGATCTGTTTCGTGGCAAATTGCTTGTGCTAATAATTCTTTAGCTTTTATTTTTTGCTTTTTGCCATTTACATCATAATATTCTGCTTCTACTTCTTTTGGTCTTACAACAACTGCGAATTTATTTGGAAAGCTTAAGCATCCTTCTTCTACTTCTCTTTCTCCTTTTGTTTTTGTAATTACTGGGTTTATTAATACAATTGGACCTTTACCATCGTATATGTCTATAACTACTACTCTTTTTAATATTCCTACTTGCTGAGCAGCAAGTCCTACCCCATTATTTTTATGCATAGTTTCTATCATATCTTCTACAAGTGCTTTTAATTTTTCATCAAACTTTTCTACTTCTCTTGCTTTTTTTCTTAAAATTTCGTCACCATCTTGTCTAATTAGTCGTATTGCCATTTTATCCTCCTTTTTTTACATCATATTTGTTGGGTTAATATCTGCAATAATTCTTGCATTGTTTTTTAATATTTCTTTACTATATAAACATTCATTTATAATGTCTATTAGTTTATCATTTACTTTTGCTTTTATTATTATTCTCCATCTATATCTGTTTTTTATTTTATCTATTGGAGCTGGTAGTGGCTTTAGTACATTTGCTATTATTTCTTCTTTTTCTATTTTTTCTTTTAAGTTTTTATATAACATTTCTGCTGTTTTAGAAACTTTTTCTTCTACTTCTCCACTTATTCCAAACATAATTATATCACAGAAAGGTGGATATCTCAATTGATTTCTTAATTTTATTTCCACATTGTAAAATTCGTCATAATTTTGCTTTTTAGCATATTGAATACTATAATTATCGGGATTATATGTTTGTATTATTACATTTCCTTGTAAATTTTCTCTTCCCGCTCTACCTGCAACTTGTACCAATATGTCAAATGTTCTTTCACTTGCTCTATAGTCGTCTATATTTAAGCTTCCATCTGCTGAAACCACCCCAACTAAAGTAACATTTGGAAAATGATGTCCTTTTACAATCATTTGTGTTCCAATTAATATATCTATTTTATCTTTATTAAACTTTTCTAAAATTTCTTCATGTGAATTCTTTTTTGTAACAGTATCTATATCCATTCTAATAGTAGATGCTGTTGGAAATATTTTATTTATTTCTAGTTCTAACTTTTGTGTTCCTGTTCCGAAATATTTAATTTTCTTGCTTCCACACTCTGGGCATATTTTATGAACTTCTTCTTCATATCCACAATAATGGCATTTTAATTTTTCTTCTTTTTTATGATATGTAAGGCTTATATTACAATTTTTGCATTTAGCAACATAACCACAATCCCTGCACATTATAAATGTTGAAAATCCTCTCCTATTTAAAAAAAGTATAGTTTGTTTTTTGTTTTTTAAATTTTCTTGTATCAACTTATATAATTTAACACTAATCATAGTTCTGTTTCCATTTGCAAGTTCTTGCTTTAAGTCTACTACTTCTACATTTGGCAAATTAGAATTATTGGCTCTTTTACTTAATTTTAAAAGTTCTATATCTTCATTTTGTGTTTTGTAAAAAGTTACTATATCTGGTGTTGCACTTCCTAGTAATAATGGAATATTATTGTATTTAGCAATTTGAGTTGCAACTTCTTTTGCATTGTACCTTGGTACCATTTCAGATTTATATGACGAATCATGTTCTTCGTCTATTATAATTATACCTAAATTACAAACTGGTGCAAATATTGCAGATCTGGCTCCTATAACAATTCTAGCTTCTCCGTTTTCTATACGTTCCCAACTGTCATATCTTTCGCCTACAGAAAGTTTGCTATGTAATACAGCTATAATATCTTTTCCAAATCTTTCTATAAACCTATTTATCATTTGTGGTGTAAGCGAAATTTCTGGAACTAACATTATTGCACTTTTTTCTTCGTTTATTACTTTTTCTATTAGTTGTAAATAAATCTCTGTTTTTCCAGAACCAGTTACACCATAAAGTAAATATTTTTTATATTCCTGTTTTTCTATTGCATTTGATACTTTTGTATAAGCTTCTTCTTGTTCTTCTGTAAATTTTAATTTATTTGTTTGCTTAATATTTTTATTTTTTAATGGATTTCTTATTACTTTTTCTTCTTGTAATTTTAAAAGCCCATTTTTTTCTAAAGTTTTTATTATTGCTCTAGATGTTTCTGTTTTTTCTATTAATTCTGGTTGCATTGTTTTATCGTTTTCTATTAAGTAATTTAATATTCTTATTTGTTTTTCAGATTTTATTTTATTATTTAATATATATTCTTGTATTTTCTCTTTTTCTAATGCTAAACTCACAAAAATACCTGTTTTATTTTTTGCTCTATTTGCAAAATTTTTGGTTGTAGTACCTGGCTTTAGCATTAAATTCATACATTCCGAAATATTAGAAAAATATTTCTTAGCCATCCACTTAGACAAAAGTATCTTTTCTGTTGTTAAAGATTGAAGTTCTATTTTAGCAATATCTTTTACTTCATATTCTGTACTTTCCTTTATATTTGTTACAAATCCTTCTTCTAATCTTTTACTTTTGCCAAAAGGTATTAGCACTCTACTTCCTATAGAAATATTGCTTTCCATTTCTTTTGGTATATTATAGTCAAATGTTTTATTTAATGTTTTAACGTTAGAATCTATAATTATTTCTGCTATCATTTTAACTCCTTATGAATTTTATTATTCTTTAAACCGTAAATTTTATAACTAAAAAAGATATTATTATTCTTATATATGCACGAATCGGGATTTGGGGACGGTCTTTAAAATCCCGATATGTTATGCAAGAACAACAATATCTTATTTTATATAGTAAGAAATTTCTCCTGTTAGAAAAACTTTCTTTACTAGAAAATTATGGCATATCTTAATTTTTTTAACATTTTACATTTGATAGAAAATTTTAGGTATGCTTTTGATTATTTTTAAAACTCTGGCTCTTCTACTTTTGCTTCTTCTTCTATTATTTTTTGTATTATAGACACTGTTTTTTCTAAATCATTATTTTTTATTACATAATCATATACTCCAATTTTAGACTCTTCAAAATCGAATCTATTTAGTCTTAATTGGATTTCTTTAGGACTTGGCTTGTCTATTCTACTTTCTAGTCTTTTTTGTAATTCGCTTTTTGGAACTCTTAAAAATATTGTTACTACTTTTGTATCTTGTTTTAATAGTTCTATTAAACTTTGAGTTCCATTTACATCTATATCTTTTACTATAATTTTTCCTTCTTTAATTTTTTCGTTTAAAATTTTTCTTGAAGTACCATAGTAATGATTGTGGTGTATGTCATATTCATATAATTCTCCAGCTTTTATCATTCTTTCAAATTCTTCTGTTGATACAAAATTATATGTTTCGCCTGGTACATCTCCTGGTCTTACTTCTCTATCTGTATAAGAAGGTATTGCTATTACATTTTCCATTCTTTTTATTAATTCTTTTTGAATTGTATTTTTTCCGGCTCCTGCTACACCAGATAGTATAACTAACATATAACCACCTTTTCTTCTGATACTTCGTTTGTTGCAAGTGTTACAACAGAATTAGATTTTACTTTTGTAACAACTGGCTTTCCAGAAGCTATTTGTCTTGCTCTTTTAGACACCATAATTACTAATGAATACCTGTTATCTACTTTTGTTAATAAATCTGTTACAGATGGTTTAACTAACATAAATTTTCCTCCTTAATTATTGTTTTCTATATTTTTATCTAATCTTGCTGCTACTGTTTCTGGTTGAAGTGCAGAAAGAATTAAATGATCTGAATCTGTAATTACTACTGCTCTTGTTCTTCTACCATATGTAGCGTCTATCGCTGTTCCTTTATCTTTTGCCTCTTGCACCATTCTTTTTATTGGCGCAGACTCTGGACTTACTATTGCTATAATTCTGTTTGCAGAAACTATATTTCCAAAACCAATATTTACTAATTGCATTGTAAAAATCACTTCCTATTCTATATTTTGAACTTGTTCCCTAACATCTTCAAGTTCTGTTTTTAACTCTATTACTAAATTAGTTATTTCTAAACAATTTGATTTAGATCCTATTGTGTTTATTTCTCTATTCATCTCTTGTATTATGAAATCTAGTCTTTTACCTGTTTTTTTAACACTCTCTGATTGTAATAGTTCTCTAAATTGTGTGATGTGACTTTTTAATCTTGTAATTTCTTCTTCTATTGATGTTTTATCTGCATATAGAACTACTTCTTGCGAAATTCTTGCTTCGTCTATTAAATCTGTTTGCATTATTTCTTTTATTCTGTCCTTTAATTTTACTACATATTGTTCAATAAGTCCAGTAGAATATTGCGAAATCTCTAAAATATGGTTATTTATGTTTTCTAATCTTTGTAACATATCTTCTGACAATTTCTTGCCTTCTACTTCTTTTCCTTCTAATAAATTTTTAATAGCCTCTTGCAACGCTTTATTCAATTCTTCCCATAAAACTTCTTCATTATTATCTTGGGTAATATTTAATATATCTGGTAATTTCGCTATTTTCATAATTGATATATCATCTATTATATTATTTTCTTCTTTTATTTTTCTTAGTTCTTCTATGTATTCTTTTGCTAATGGCTTATTTATTGATATTTTTTTACCTAAATTACTGTTATTTACAAAAGTTACATTTATGTCTATTTTTCCTCTTGCCACATTTTGTGATACTTCTTTTTTTATTTTTTCTTCTAAAAAGCTTAAAACATATGGAAGTCTTACATTTATATCTGTATATTTGTGGTTTACAGATTTTATTTCTATAGTATATTCTCTTTCTTCTGTAGAATACATTCCCCTACCAAAACCTGTCATACTTCTTATCATTTTTTTATCTCCTATTTACTCTTTTTATTTTTTACTTTTTTATCTGTTTTATTTTTTGTATTTGTGTTTGATTTTACTTCCTCTTTTTTATCTGCTTTATCTTTATTTTCTTTTGTCATCGTTTTTTCTTCAGTTTTTGATTCTTTTTGTGCTTCTGACTTCTCTTTTTTTAGATTCTCTTTCTTCTTACTTTCGTTGGCTTCCGCTTTTTCCTTCTTAGAATTTTCTTTCTTCTTATTCGATTTCTTGTCTTCCTTTATTTTTTCGTTTTTATTTTCGCTTTTTTTGTCATCTTTCTTTTCTGCTGTCTTTCTGTTTTGTCTTCTATGAGTTTCTATTTTTATAATTTTTTCTTCTTTTACAATTTCGCTAATATCATTTAGACTCTTTATATACTCTTTTTTGGTCTTGCTATATATTCTTGTACATTTAAAAATATAATATGCAGAAATTAATAAAGACTCTATTGCAATAACCATAATAAATTTATCTGTAAATAATTGATAAATATATACTTCGCATAAAGTTGCTATTGCTACAAATAGTGATTCTAATCCATGTGTAAATAGTTCTAAGTCTATATTTTTATAACTTCTTTCGAATAAAATAATAGCAAATATTAATATAGAAATACTAAATACTTTTAAATCTACAATAAAAATATCTTCTTTTATATTTATATATCCTAATATTTTTAATATACAAAATGCCAAAATTACTATAGCAATTATTACATTTCTAAATATTTTTTTATTTGCTTTTTTCTCATATTCTTTTGACATTTTCTTGCGTTGTTTCTTTTCTTTTTCTATTTCTTCTATAATTTTTTCAGATTTCTTGTCTTGCTTATTTACTTTTTCTTTATTTCCTGCTTGCTTTTTCTCTTTTCTTACTTTATTTTTTTGTTCATCTTTTGTTTCTTCTTTTTTAACATTTTCTTTTTGTTCATTTACTTTATTTTCTTCTTGCTTATTTGTTTTTTCTTGCTCATTTACTGCATTTCCTTCTTTTACAACTTCTTCTGTGTTTTCTTCTACATTTTCTATTAGTATTTCTTCTTTATTACTCTTTGGTTTAGTATTTACCTTATTTTTATTATTCTTAGCCATTTTAACACTCCTTAATTTAAATCTCCTAATTCATACATTAATATTCCACTTACAACTAATGCCACAGTTTCTGTTCGTAAAATTCTTTTTCCTAGTGTTACTACCGATACATTGCTTTTAAGTTTTAATTTTTCTATTTCGGTATCATCTAATCCGCCTTCTGGGCCTATTATAATACCAATTTCTAAATTTTCCTTGTTTGAGTTTTTTATCTTTTCTATTTCATCTTTTATGCTTACTCTTTCTTCGTTTTCGTATAATACTAAAATTTTATCATATTCGTTAAATTCCAAATTAGATATATCTATTATATTTTCTATTTTAGGAATTATATCTCTTCCAGACTGTTTTGCTGCCACCTCTGCAATTTTTTGCCACCTTGATACTTTATTTTGTTTATCTTTATCTTTTAATTTTACAATTGTCCTTTTAGTATTTACTGGTACAATATTTTTTACTCCAAGCTCAGTTGCTTTTTGTATTATTAATTCCATTTTATCTGCTTTAGGCAATCCTTGGAAAATTGTAATATTTAGCTTTGATTCTGAAACACTCTCTTCTTCATTTACGATTTTGCATATAATTTCATTTTCTTCTATTTCTATTATTATGCACTCATAATTTATACTTGTGTCTGAATTACAAACTGTAATTTTATCATCTACTTTTTTTCTTAAAACATTTTTTAAATGATTTACATCGTTACCTATGATGTGTATTTCTTCATTTTCTTTTATATTGTCCGTTTTTATAAAAAATTTAGGCATTTATCTGCTCCTATCTATTTTTTTCGATTTTATTATACTATTTTTAATAGTGTAATTCAAGTGAATAAGAAAAGAATAGACAAAAAGCCTATTCTTCGAAACTAAATACTTAATATTTTATTTTTATGTTTAGCAAATATGCTAAATCTATAATTTGAAATTCATTTAATATTGCTCCTTTAATGTCTTGCAATGTTGTAGACAATCCTTGTATTATACAACTTGAAAAATCTATATCTTTTAGATGTGTATTAAATATTTGTGATTTAGTAAAGTCTATATTATCAAACTTTACATTTTTTAATACTGTATCCTGCATATAAGAATTTACAAATGTAGTATCTTTTATTTTTAAATTATTAAAACAGGTATTAGCAATATTTGCATAATTCATATTTGAATCTTGCATTTGCACCGAAATAAAAGTATTTTCTACAAAATTGCAACCTATCATTTTACAATTTATAAACTTACAATTTATAAAACTGCAGTTCTCAAATGTAGAGTTAGAAAAATTACAATTTTCAAAAGAAATATCTTTAAAATATACTTTTTCCAATTTACTTTCTAATATTTCTGTGTGAATAAATTTAGAAGTATATATATCTTTTCTATATATGTTTAAATCTTTTTCTAGTATATTTTGTACTATTTCATTTTTTATTTCTTCCTCTTCTTCTATTTTATCTAAAAATGTTTTTTCCATTTGTCCTCCTATAAATCAGAATAAAAATTTTCTATTTTATTTGTTCTAGATTATATAGTAAACAAAAATTTAATTCAACTTATTATTTTTTTGCAAGTTCGTCTAAAGAGTAATTTATTGTAATATTTCATTTGCCTCTTCTTCTGTTAAATAGCCATATTCCACCATTTTACCTGCAACTTGTTTTTGTCTTTGTTTTGCCAATTTTAAATTTTCTTTTGGGTTGTATACAGATGGTGCATTTGGTATTCCTGCAAGCATTATGCATTCTCCTTTAGTCATATTATTTAGTGTTTTACCAAAATATCCTTTGCAAGCATCTTTTATATTATAATATCCATTTCCAAAATAAATAGTATTTACATATAATTCTAGAATCTCATCCTTAGAATATTTCTTTTCTATTTCAAATGACATAAAAACTTCTGCAACCTTCCTAGATAATTTCTTTTCTTGAGAAAAATATTCATTTTTAGCAATTTGTTGAGTTATTGTGCTACCTCCTTCTATAAATTCCATTGCTTTAATATCATTTATAATTGCTCTTCCTATGGAAATTATATCTATTCCTGGATGCTTATAAAATCTGTGGTCTTCTACAGAAATAACTGCTTCTAAATACGTTTGTGGCAATTCTGAAATTTTTGTATATCCCTCTTTTTGCCTTATTTTATCTACTTTTTCTTCTATAGGTACTTCTTCTATAACTTCTTTATACATGCTATATCCTTTTCCAACTATAATTACTCCTATGCTTGTTCCAATTAATATTATTACTAATAATATTTTTAATACCTTTTTCATATATTGCCACCTTCTTTTTATTCCTCTTCTTTAATAATGTTTTTACTTACAAAATATGTTGCCGCAAAATATGCTCCATATATTATTCCTATAATTATTACTGTTACTATTATAGAAGGTAATAATTCTTCTGCACTTGCTAGTGCAGACATCATAGACATTACAAATTGAATTCCAAATATTGAATGTATAATTGCAAGTAAAAGTGGTAACATAAAGAATATTGCAATCTGTCTAAACAAAGCTTGATTAATCATTTTCTCGTCACAGCCAATTTTTCTTAATATAATATACCTTTGTTTATTATCTGAACTTTCTGTTAATTGTTTTAGTGCAAGAATTGCTGAACTTGCTATTAAAAATACAATTCCTAAATATATAGCTATAAATACTACAATTGTTGCAACACCTACACTTGCTTGTATAATTGATATTTTAGACATTCCCATTAAAGATATATTTTTTTTATTTAAAGTTTCATAAAGATTTGTATCTGTTCTACCAAAATCTTCTTCTATTATTTCTTTTTCTTCCTCTGTTTCTGCATTGTAATTAGCTGCTAAAAAGTGTTGTTGTTTCCATTCTTCTTTTAAATTAAAATTATCTGGAACTACCATAATTCCTGTATTAGTGTGGCTTGTAGACATCAATATATATCCTGGCTTACATTCACTATATTTTGAATGATATATTTTGCCATTTATATTTATTTTCCCACTATCTTTAAGTCCCATATTTCTTAAATTTACTTGGTTTGTAAAATCACAAAGTACAATATATTCGTCATCTTCTACAGTTAGTTCTTCATTCCCATAAAGTTTGGCTATTTTATTGTAGTCAGACACCTTTATCAACATTTCTTCTGTATCGTATAAAATCATTGGATATTGTTTTTTAGCTTCTTCATAATAATTTCCTAAGCTTACCTTCCATGTCCATTCTTCTGTACCATATATTGGAATTTCTACAATATCTTTTAGTCTATTCATGTCATAATCATTTTCTTTTAATGTTTCACTTATTGGCTTTTTAGAATCTTCTATAGCTTCTTTTGTATTTACATATTCTTTGCCATACCTATCTGTGTATTTTTCCGGTAAATTTGCTGTTTTGTATAAATTCAAATCTACTGGTGTCATCTCTTGCAAATCTTTTTTCATTGTACTTTGTAATGAAAAACTTGAAGATAGTATGCTTATTGTCATAAATAGCATTAAGCATATTACACTCATACTAATTACAGTTGTATTAATTTTATTGTTTAATTGTCTTAGAACAAACATATTTGTTCCTTTTAAATATGTACTTTTTCTTGATTGTATTATCCTTAGTATAAATCCAGATAAAGACCAAAATACTGCAACAGTCCCTATAATACCCATTAATATTATTGGTAAAATTTTATCTGCTGTAGAAAGTGTATCTATTCCACCTGTTACTTTCCAATAACAATATCCTAATATTCCAGCTCCTAATAGAAATATCATAATAGATATAATTGGATTTTTTATTTTTACTGCTTCGTTTTTCTTGTTTGCTGTAAGTAAATTTATTAATTTATATTTTGAAATTGTTATTGTATTAAATATCATTACTGCAATATACATTACAGCAAAATAAATACATGTTTTTATACAAGCATCTTTAGAAAAAACGAATTCAAATTTCGTCATATCCGCCTCAAATAGTTTTCCTACAAGGATGGACATAAATTGAGAAGCAAATACTCCTATTATAATTCCAGCTCCTAATGATAAAATTCCAACTAATATTGTTTCAAAAAGAATTATTTTTGATATCTGTCTTTTTCCCATTCCTAATGTCATATAAATTCCAAATTCTCTTTTTCTTCTGTTTATTAAAAAGTTGTTTGCATATACAATTAATAACCCCAGTACGATGGCAACAAATACAGATATATAACTTAACATTGAAATCATCAATTTTATCATATCTCTTGTTGAAGCTGATACATCTAGCATCGCTTGCTGACTATCTAAAGAATTAAACATATAAAATATTGCAACACCCAGTACTAATGTTAAAAAATAAATTGCATAATCCTTAAAACTCTTTTTCATGTTTTTTACAGATAATTTAAATAACATCTCCTAGTTCACCTCCTAATAGAGTTTGAACTTCTATTATTTTTTCGAAAAACTCTTTTCTAGAATCTTCTCCTTTTATAAGTTCATTAAAGATTTTTCCATCTTTTATAAATAATATTCTATTGGCATAACTTGCTGTAAAAGAATCATGTGTTACCATTAGTATTGTTGTATTTAACTTTTCGTTTAAATCTTCAAAACTTTCTAATAATTGTCTTGCGGATTTACTGTCTAGCGCTCCTGTGGGTTCATCTGCTAATACTAATTTTGGATTCGTTATTATAGCTCTGCTTGATGCTACCCTTTGTTTTTGACCTCCTGATATTTGGTATGGATATTTATTTAATATATCTGTTATATTCAATTTATTTGCAATGTCTTTTACTCTTGTTTCTATTTCTTTTGGCTTTACTTTTTGTATTGTAAGTGCAAGAGCTATATTTTCGTATGCTGTTAGTGTGTCTAATAAATTAAAATCTTGAAAGATAAAACCTAGTTCTTCTCTCCTAAATTTATTTAACTTATTTCCTTTTAATTTAGTTATATCTTGGTTATTTATTAAAATTTTTCCTGCTGTTACTTTATCTATTGTTGCAATACAATTTAAAAGTGTAGTTTTTCCAGATCCACTCGCTCCCATTATTCCTACAAATTCACCTTTTTCTATATTAAAACTTATATTGTTTATTGCTTTGGTTAAATTTGATTTATTCCCATAATATTTTTCTATGTTTTTTACCTCTAAGACTTTTTCCATTTTTATCTCCTTTCAAATTTATTAATTATATTATATATCGTTTTTTATTTTGTACAATTTATTTATCTTACATTAATCTTACAGTTTTGTAAGATTAAATAAAATCTGGATTGGGGGACGCTCCTTAAAATCCCAGTTTCTTAATATAAATATGTATAATTATAAACAAGCCTAAAACACATTGTTATACCACAAAGTTTTAGCCAGTGCATATTTTGCACTGGCTTTACATTCGTATTGGCATATCTTTTTATTCTTTCAAATTTTGGCATGCATAATATAATAGCATTATTATTTCTTCATCTTCAACATCTTGTTCACATTCGAAGAAAAAAGATTCATCATCTATAAGAAATATATCGAAAACGTATTCTCTATTACATATTGTAAATATGCTTCTTTCTATATCTAGTTTATTTTGATCTCCCATATATTCTGCAACAATAGCATTAAACATAGCAGATACTAAATCTTTTACTTCCTCTTCTTCAATATCGTCATATAAATTATATCGAAATAATGCATCTTCTATTTTTTCTGCAAATTCCACATATATACCAATAGCGCAAATATAGTTGGATTTTTTTAATAGGATCCGTTCTTTTTCTTCTTGAAAGTTTATAATCATATATTCTCCTTTCTTTTTCAGCCGGAACAACTTGTTTCATTCCTATATTATATAACAAAAGAAGGGCAAAATGCAATTTAATTTGCACTTTACCCCTCTTGTTTAGAATACTAATTTTGGAAAAGATTAAAATATAACTGAGTAATTTTCAGTATAATTTTTCCAATTTCTTCTTCCATATTTTCTGGTACCTCTGGTTTTGAAAGCTTTAACTCTTTTTCTAGGGTCTCACACCATGTCATAAATCCATAAGAAAATACTTCTTCTGGCTCTTCTTTGAAATGTAAATATATTTGCATTTCATCTTCCAAAGTTATTTTCAACTCTGCTTGTAATACCTTAATAAGTTCTTTAGAACCATCGTTTAAGGCTAGCTCATAAGTTGCCTTCCTTATGTAGGAATTAAACAGGTCTATTGTTTCTTCCAGCTGTTTTCTTTGTTCCCGGTATTCCTTTACCATAGGTTCATCCTCTAAATAGTATTCCATCTTTCATTCCTCCCATTCTTTTGGAACTACTTTGTTTTATTGTTACAATAATAATTATATGTCATTCCAAAGCTTATGTCAACTAATCTCTTATGTTAAAAAAACTACCTTTAGGAAAGAATAGTTGTACTTCTGTTCCTAATTTTTTCTCCGACTTTATTTCTATTCCAATACATAATTTTTTACATAATTTTTGGCACAAGTATAAACCTATTCCTGTAGACTTTTTTCCTGTAATTCTTCCATTTTCACCTGTGAAACCTTTTTCAAATACTCTTGTTAACTCTTTTTTGTTTATTCCAATCCCATTATCCTTTATATGTAATACTGTGTTTTCTCTTTTTTCTTCAGAATATATTTCTATTTGTTTATTTTCACTTTTTGAATACTTTATAGCATTTTGCAATAATTGACTTATTATGAATATACACCATTTACTATCTGTGTACACTATTCTATCTAATTCTTTTGTATTAATAGATATCTTGTTTTGAATTAATTGCGTTTTGTTTTTTAAAATACTTGCATTTACTATATCTTTTAACTCTATTTTTCTTATTATATAATCTTTTTCTACAGTATTACTCCTTGCATAGAATAACGCTTGTTCTGTATAGTTTTCTATTTTATCTATTTCTTCATTTATATTTTCTGTAACTTCATTTTTATTATTTTCTATAATCATTTTACTAGTAGCTATTGGAATCTTTATTTCGTGAATCCATAATTCTATAAAATCTTTGTAATCTTCTTGTAAGTACTTATACATATTTACATTTTCTAACATAGATTTTCTCATATCTTTAATAATATCTTCCAGCATTTTTGTTTCTATGTAATTAGATTTTGGTAAGAGCTCTGTTATTAAATATTTTTCTTGCAAATCTTCCATTCTACTTCTTATTGTCTTGTAATATGTTTCCTTTGAATAATATTCTATAGCAAATGCAATAATAAATGCTAAAGTAATAGCCACTGGCACATATATTTTTATATATAATTGTACATTATAAGGGATTAAAAAAATCTCTATACTAATTATTGTTAGTATTAATAAAATAATATATACAATTTTATCTTTTAAGAATTTTTTCATTTTAAAATATACCCCAATCCTCTTTTAGTTTCTATTATGCCTTGTAATCCTATTTCTTCTAGTTTGGTTCTTAAACGATTAATATTAACTGTAAGAGTATTATCATCTACAAAACTTTCACTATCCCACAAATAATCCATTATTTCATTTCTAGATACAATTTTTTCTTTATTTAAAACTAAAAAGTATAATATTTTTAATTCATTTTTTGTAAGTTCTAGTGAATTATTTTCTTTTTCGATAGTACTCTTCGAAATATTTAAAATAAAATTACCACAATTTATTTTATCTTGGCCTACATTACTATTATAACTTCTTTTTAATAACCTTTCTATTTTCGCAAGTAATATTTGTATATTATAAGGTTTTGTAACATATTGATCTGCACCATTATTAATACTTAGCAATTCATCTAGTTCATTATCTCTACTGGTTACAATAATTATAGGTACATTAGAAACTTTGCGAATTTCTTTACAAATATATTCTCCGTCTACATATGGTAAGTTTATATCTAGTAGTATTAAATCTGGTTTAACATTTAAACTGTCTTCAATTGTATTGTCAAATTTTTCTAACATTTCTACATTATAACCATGTTTTTCTATAAATATTTTTAATTCTTCTCTTAATTTTTTATCATCTTCCACTATTAATATCTTAGACATATTGTACTTCCTTTTACATTTTTTTAGTAATTATACTACGATAAATTTATTTGTACAACAAAAAAGCGAAGCTAAGATTTTCTTAAAAAACATAAATCCTAAGAAAATCTAAGGTTCGCTATAATTTTATTATTCTATTTCATCATTACATTCCTCAAATTGAGAGTTGTATAATCCTGCATAAAATCCATCTTTTTCTAGTAATTCTTCATGTGTTCCTTGCTCTACAATATCACCATGGTTCATTACTAATATTAAATCTGCATTCTTTATTGTAGATAGCCTATGTGCAATAATAAAACTTGTTCTACCTTTCATTAGGTTATCCATTGCAAATTGAATTTGTTGTTCTGTCCTTGTATCTATAGAACTTGTTGCTTCATCTAAAATTAATATTTTAGGATCTGCTAAAATAACTCTTGCTATAGTTAATAATTGTTTTTGCCCCGCAGATACATTACTTGTTTCCTCATTTAAATCTGATTTATATCCATTTGGTAATGTTTTTATAAAGTGATGTACATGTGCTGCTTTGGCTGCTTCTATTACTTCGCTATCTGTTGCATTTTCATTTCCATATTTTATATTGTCTTCTACACTACCACTAAACAGCCATGTGTCTTGTAATACCATACCAAATAATTTTCTCAAGTTTCCTCTTTCGAAGTCTTTTATATTGTGACCATCTATAAGAATAGAACCACTATTTGTGTCGTAAAATCTCATTAATAATTTAACCATTGTAGTCTTTCCAGCTCCTGTAGGTCCTACTATAGCAATTTTTTGTCCATCTTTAATATTAGCACAGAAATCATTAATAATTGTTTTTTCTGGGTCATACCCAAAGTTTACATGGTCAAAAACAACATTTCCTTTTACGTTATCTACATTTATATTACCCTTAGCTGTTTCTATTTCTTCTGGTTCTTCTAAAAATTCGAATACTCTTTCTGCTGCAGCAATCATAGCTTGCAATGTTCCAGAAATTTGAGCAATTTGTGTAATTGGTTGAACAAATTGTTTGTTATATTGTATAAAACTTTGTATGTCCCCAACTGCAATTTTGCCTTGTATTGTTAAGTATCCTCCTAAAATAGCAACTGCTACATATCCCACATTTCCTATAAAGTTTGTTACTGGATATATTAAACCAGATAGAAATTGTGATCTCCATGCTGATCTATATAATACATTATTTGCTTGTATAAATTCTTCTGTAGCTTTTTCTTCTCCATTAAAAGCTTTTACTACTGTATGACCACCATAAATTTCTTCTACTTGGCCATTTACATGACCTAAATAGTCTTGTTGTGCCTTAAAGTATTTTTGTGAGTGTTTTACTATTACAAGACTTAAAAATGCAGTTACTGGTAATATTATTAAAGAAACTACAGTCATACTCCAGCTTATAGAGAACATCATTATTAAAATTCCAATAATTGTACAAATAGATGTTATAATTTGTGTAATACTTTGGTTTAAATTTTGTGATAAAGTATCTATATCGTTTGTTATTATAGATAATGTTTCTCCATGTGTTCTTTTATCAAAATATTTCATTGGTAATTTGTTAATTTTAGCTACCAAATCATTACGCATTTTATATGTAATTTTTTGTGTAATTGTAGTCATTGTAAATCCTTGTACCAAAGAAAATACTGCACTTAACGCATATAGTCCTAATAATGTAAGAAGTATCTTTCCTATTTTTCCAAAATCTATTCCAGACCCTCCACCTATTTTATCTACAATACCGTTAAATATCTCTGTTGTAGCATTACCCAGGATTTTTGGTCCCACAATAGCAAATATAGTACTTCCTATTGCAAATAGAATAACCATTACAATTGGTATTTTATATTTTGCTAAATAATTTTTTAAAAGTTTTTTAGTAGTTTCTTTAAAGTCTTTTGGCTTTTCTCCTACTCTTCCTTTACTACCTCTTCCCATTGGAGGTCTAACATTTTTATTTGCTACCATCTTCTAATTCCTCCTTTGAAAGTTGTGATAAAGCAATTTGTTTATAAGTTTCACATGTTTTTATTAGTTCATCATGTGTTCCTTTTCCTACAATTTTACCTTCATCTAATACTATAATTTGGTCTGCATTCATAATTGTACTAATTCTTTGTGCAACTATAATTACAGTTTTATCCTTTGTACGTTTTGCTAATTCTTCTCTTAAAATTTTATCTGTTTTTAAGTCTAATGCTGAAAAACTATCGTCAAATACAAATATTTCTGGATCTATTGCAATAGCTCTTGCTATAGATAAACGTTGCTTTTGTCCTCCAGAAACGTTCCCTCCACCTTGTGCAATAGGTTCTTTGTATTTATCTTGTTTATTGTTTATAAATTCTTCTGCTTGTGCAATTTGTGCAGATTCTACCATTGCCTCATCAGATATATCTTCTTTTCCATATTTTATGTTTGATTCTATTGTTCCAGAAAATAATACTCCTTTTTGTGGTACAAATCCTATTCTTTTTCTTAATTCTTTTTGGTTTGCATCTTTAATATTTATTCCATCTACAAATAGCTCTCCACCTGTTACATCATAAAATCTAGGAATTAAGTTTACTATTGTAGACTTTCCACTACCTGTGCTTCCTATTAAAGCAGTAGTTTCTCCTGGCTTTGCTGTAAATGTTATATCAGAAATAACCTCTGTATCTGCATCAGGGTAACGGAATGAAACATCTCTAAATTCCACATAACCTTTTTTGTCTTCTTTAAATTCTTTTGTTGTATCTTTATCCTTTATTTTTGGTTCTCTTTCTAATACTTCATTAATACGTCCTGCAGATACAATTGCTCTTGGTAGCATTATAGATATCATAGATATCATTAAGAATGCCATTACTATTTGCATTGTATATTGTATAAATGCCATTACATCTCCAACTTGCATTAAACCATCATTTACATTATGACCACCAACCCAAACTATAAGTATGGCAATACAGTTCATAACAAGCATTAATGCCGGCATCATAATAGTCATTGCTCTATTAACAAAAACTTGTGCTTTCATTAAATCTCTATTTGCTTTTTCAAATCTTTCTTCTTCTTTTTCTTCTGTATTAAATGCACGTATTACTTGGCTTCCTGTTAATATTTCACGTGATACTAAATTTAATTTATCTACTAATTTTTGTAATATTTTGAATTTTGGTAAAGCTACAATCATTAATGTTAATACGATTATTATAATACATACAACAGCTAAACCAATTATCCATGCCATAGAAGCATCACTATTAAATAGGACTCTTATAAATCCACCTATTGCTATTATTGGCGCATATACAATTACTCTAAATAAAATTGTAAGTAACATTTGTATTTGTTGTATATCGTTTGTACTACGTGTTATTAAAGACGCTGTAGAAAAACCATTAAATTCTTCTGTAGAAAAACTTAATACTTTTTTAAATACTTTCTCTCTTAAAGTCTTGCTAAGTTTAGCTGCAACTCTCGCAGATAATAACATTATAGTTACTGCTGAAATCATTGTGATTGCTGCAATTCCTAGCATTTGTAATCCAGCTATTAAAATATATTCATTTTGTATATCATCTGTATTTGCACCCAAAAATTGATATTGTGTTTTTACCTCTTGTATAGCTGCTTGTTCTAGCATAGACTCTGGTAGTTCTGTAATCATTTCATCTATTTTACTTGGTAATTCTGTCTCAATTTTACCTATAAATGATATTTTTTCTTCTTTAGGCATCATAGTAATTATTTGTGCCAAAGACATATTTTTCATTGCTAATTTTTGCTTTTCTGGCATATTAGCCATCATAGAATTTTTTATTTGATTTGCTATTTCTTCATTTCCTACCATTTGTTTTATAAGTAATCCATTTGTTAAATTAATATTTAATTTTCCTTTTTCTGCATTACTTATATCATTTAATTTATATGTATTTCCATCTTCAGATAGCGTATATGAATTTAATACTTCCTCTTTATTATTAGAGAACTCTAAAATTAGGTTCATATCTTGTTTAGCTATTTCTTGTGGAGCTGAAAAAACAGAAAATGCAAGTAATGGCTTAGCCATAATTTGATTTAAGCTTTCTCTTTCCTCTTTAGAAATATCTTTTATTTTGTATACTTCCTGTTTTTCTATTTCTGGATAATCTTTTAAATCTTTTTCATAATCTTTACTAGATGTTGTAATTAATTCATAATTATTTAATATTTTTTCATCTTCATTTGTAAATTTTAATAGATTATCTAACTGACTTTTAGCAATATAATCTGGTGAAGCATTTTCTATTCCACCTTGCTGAATACCAATATTTACAATTTTAGAAGTATATGTTGGTAGTGCTAAGTCTGTTGCAGCTTGAACACAAAGTAATATAACAATAATTAGTACAGACATAGCAGATTCTTTTAAGTTTTTTAATACTTTTAACATTGCTTTTTTCTCTCCTTTTTATTTTATAATTCCTTTTTTTAAAAATTCAATTTCCTTTAAATAGATTTTTCTTGCTTTTTCTAAGTCTTTATATTTTAAAGAAACAACTATTCTCCTTCTAGTAATAGCAAAAAGCATTTCTATTACTAATTTAAATTCCTCTTCATTTTTTATATTTAGAATATCTTTATTTCTATCATATAAATTATATAAAGTT
>USAE01000005.1 GCA_900552655.1 uncultured Clostridium sp. | reverse complement strand
TCTATTACTAAACAAGGTTTAAAAGAACTGTTAGTAAGAGTAGAAGAACTTTTAAAAGAAATACCAAAAGAAAATTTAATTGAATTAAATCAAAGAAAAGTATATAAATTAAATGAAGATAAAAATGAATTCCAAATAGTAAGAGAAGAAGATATGTATGTAGTTATTGGACCAGCGGTGGAAAAACTAATGTCTAGAGTAAACTTAGAAGATACCGAATCAATGTATTATTTCCAAAGAAAGTTAGATGAACTAGGAGTAAATGAAGCGTTAAAAGAAGCTGGTGTAAAAGAAGGAGATACTGTAAAAGTAGTAGATTGGGAATTAGAATGGTATGACTAAAATATGGACGAATATGTAAAATTATGTTAATATTATAACATAACTAGTAACATAAGTTTTAATTAGCTGAGTAGGAAAGAACTATGAAGATTAAAAGAAACAACAAAACTCTACGGAAAGGAAATTGTGTAGGCAAAAAGAAAAACAAAGTAAATCCATGTTTAGTAAAGATGAATTGTGATAAGTGTTGCGCAAATTGTTCACATAGCACATCTAGAGGAACGTGGCTACAGTGCATGATTGACAATAAAGAGGTAAGTCCTAACGGCTATTGCAGTCAGTATAATTAAAGCGAAAGGAATGGGTGCAGATCAATTAGATTTGTGCCCATAAAATTTATAAAGAAAGAAATATATGTATGAAAGAACAAAGAATTCAAATTATTAAAAAAATAATTAATCAAATCTTATTAGAAATATCAGATGTAGAATATAATATAGATTTAAGTAGATTAAAACTTTTATATGATAGAAAACATAAAATGCAAATTATATTAAATGATAAAGATAATAAGACAATGCAATATAATTTTTACTATGAAGATAATGGCAATTTTTATGGGAGTATAAATATAAAAAATTTTGAAAGATCTTTCTTAATGGAATATCCTCCACAATATAGAAAAGGAGAGTTGATTAATATAAATCCTATATTAAATATAGCTAATTATGATGATGAAACCACTTTTCTACTATCAACATATCACGAAGTAACTCATTTCATTTCATCTGGTTCTTGGAATACAATACAAAAAGGAGATAAAAGTATTATAGAACATATTAGTGGAATCAGTGTAGATAGATATTATTATAATAAAGAAAAAGTTACTACTATTGAAAGTAATAATATGGAGTTTATTAATGAAGCTATAAATGATTGGATTTCGAAATATTTATATTCATTAATAGAAAAAAAGAAAATAAGTAATGATGATAGGTATAAGAAAATAAATATGCAAATAAAAAATAAAATACAAAATGGAGAAATAAAAGCAAAAGATATAATATCTTATTATATATCTAATGAAATAAGTAAATTAAAAGAAGGATTAAGCATAGAAGATTTTTATATTGGAAAGGCGAAAGGAGAACGAGAATAAAATTGGAAAAAGAAATTTTAAAATTAAATGACAAATATAATATTTGCTTACAAAAAGATTTGTTAAGTGAATATTTAAAAGAAAATAAAAAATTTCAGCTTATAAAAATAAAAGATGATAAAAATATAATAAAGTTAAAAAAAGTCCCAGTTCTATTTGCTATAGAGATAGATAATGATACGAAGTTAAAGAAAATAATAAAAAAATTACAGAAAATATTCAAAAAAATAAACAGAAAGAAATTGGAAATAGGGATAACAAAGGAAGATAAAATTATAATAGGTGAATTAATAATAAGTGGTGACAACGAGAACAATATGGAAATAATAAAGTGTATAAAAGCGATGCTTATTAAAGAAAAAGAAAAAAGAATAGAATATATTTATGACCAAGTATGCAAAGATTTAGATGAAGAATTTGAAAAAAATAATTATTGTGATTTTAAAGAAGATGTTTGCATAGGAAAGCGAAATTGTGAGAAAAAAGTTACTATGGGGTGCTGCCATAAATTTAAAAATAGAATTTTAATGACGGGAGGACTACAAGAATGCCCATATTTAATAAATAAGCGTTGTGTAACACAATGTATTACATGTAAATTATTTACTTGTGATGCAATTAATGTTAAGTTTAGATTAAAAGATATACCACTAATAAAATATTTTTTTAATCCAATTCAAAAACTAATAGTAAAAATAAGTTTTTTTACCAGAAAAGAAGAAATTATTAAAAAATTACTATTCTTTAGTTAAAATAGAGCAAATTAATTTGCTCTATTTTGCTTTTATCATATTGACAAACAAGAACAAATGTTTTATAATGATGATGGTGAAATAAATGAAGAGAGAAATCTTACATGTTGATGTAAACAATGCATTTTTGTCTTGGCTTGCAGTAGATAGATTAGAAAAAGGAGAAAAATTAGATATAAGAACTATTCCATCTGTAATAGGTGGAGATGAGAAACAAAGACATGGAATTGTTTTAGCTAAAAGTAATTTAGCAAAACAATTTGGAATAAAAACAGGAGAACCATTATTTAGTGCAAGAAAAAAATGTCCTACATTAAGAATTTACGAAAGTAATTTTAAAGTATATAAAAAATATTCAGATATGCTATATAAATTACTATTAGAATATTCATATAAAGTAGAAAGATTTTCAATAGATGAGTGTTTTGTAGATATGACCGAATTTTTAAATGGTAAGAAGTTAATAGATGTAGCATACGAAATTAGTAAAAGAGTAAGAGAAGAATTAAAATTTACTGTAAATATAGGAGTTGCACATAATAAACTATTAGCAAAAATGGCATCAGACTTTCAAAAACCAGATAGAGTACATACTTTATATGAAAAAGAAATTCAAAGAAAAATGTGGAATTTACCAATATCAGAATTATTTATGGTTGGAAAGAGAACTCTACCAAAATTGTATAATATGAATATAAAGACAATAGGGGATTTAGCATTAGCAGATAAAGAACTATTAATAAAAAAATTTGGTAAGTTTGGTAAGATGATGTGGGAATATGCAAATGGAATAGACAATGCAGAAGTTGTATTTACAATGCAAAAACCGAAATGTGTAGGAAATTCTACCACAGTTTCACAAGACATAAACGATTTAGAGAAAATAGAAGAAGTTTTACTAGCTCTTACAGAACATACTACTTATAGATTAAGAAAAATAAAAATGCTTGGAAATGTAGTTAGTGTGCAACTTAGAACAAGTGAATTTAAAAACTATTCACATCAAAGAAAATTAGATTTTTCAACTAACTCAACAAAAGAGATATTTAATGTTGCTAAACAATTAACTAGGCAAATGTATAAGGGAGAATCTATTAGGTTAATTGGAATTAGAGTAGATAATTTATGTCAAGAAGCTGAAAAGCAAATTTCAATATTTGAAAACAATAACATAAAAAAACAAGAAAAATTAGATAAAGTAGTAGATTTAATAAAAGATAAATATGGTTATGAGACAATAACAAGAGCAGGAGACATGAAGTATACAAAAAACATAAATAGAAAGGAATAATTATTGCAAAAAGTATAGATTTATTATAGAATCTATAAAAAATGGAGGATGAAGATGACGGAGATAATAGATGGAAAAGGCTTAGCAAAGAAAATAAGAGAGAACTTAAAAAAAGATGTAGATGAATTAAGAAAAGAAGGAATTATTCCTAAATTTGCAGTTATTTTAGTAGGAGAGGATCCAGCTTCTAAAATATATGTACGTAATAAAAATAAGGCATGTGTAGAAATTGGAATAGAATATGAAGAACATGTTCTAAAACAAGATACTACAATGGAAGAACTTCTAAGACTAATAGATAAATTAAACAAAGATAAAAGTATTAATGGAATACTTTTGCAAAGCCCATTGCCACAACATTTAGATATAAATGAAGCATTAAAGCAAATCGATTATAAAAAAGATGTAGACGGTTTTAACCCAGTAAATGTAGGGAAACTATCTTTAGGTCAAGATTGCTTTGTATCTTGTACGCCATATGGAATAATAAAAATGTTAGAAGAATATAAGATACCTATAGAAGGAAAGAATGCAGTAATAATAGGAAGAAGCAATATAGTTGGAAAACCATTAATACAGTGTCTTTTATCTAAGAATGCAACAGTTACTGTGTGTCATTCAAAAACACAAAACATAGAGGAGATTACAAAGAATTCAGATATTATTATTGCTGCAATGGGCAAACCGAAATTTTTAAAAGGAAATATGGTAAAGCAAGGAGCTACTGTTATTGATGTAGGAATAAATAGAATGGAAAATGGTAAAATAGTGGGAGATGTAGATTTTGAAGAGGTATCTAAAAAAACATCTTACATAACACCAGTACCAGGGGGAGTAGGTCCTATGACAATAGCAATGCTTATGAACAATATTGTAAAAGCAACAAAAGAGCAAAATAAATAAATTTATATTAATAGAGGGGGGAAGTTTTTTACTTCTTCCTTTTTGCTTAGTAGAATAATGGTGTTAATGCTAAGGAACATAATAAAAATTACTTAAAATAAATTTAGGAGGTTATATGATTAGTGATGAAACAAAAAAATGGATAATGTTGGCAGAGTACAAAAGAATTTCAAATAAGAAGAAAATGGAATTATTAAATAAATATAGAAACATATATGATGTATGTAATAAGCTAAAAATTAAAGAAGATTATAGAATTAATAATTGTATAGAATATATAGATAAAAATAATATAGAAGTACTATATTATAATGGCCAATATTATCCAAATCAATTAACATTTTTATATGATCCACCAATAGTAATATATGCAATTGGAAATGTAAAAATTTTAAATGATAAAAATAAAATAGCAGTTATTGGAGCAAGAAAAGCTAGTTCTTATGGAATAAATGTGTCACAAGAAATAGGAAAAAGTCTTTCTGCGAACAATATTCATACAATAAGTGGATTAGCATTAGGAATAGATATGAATGCACATATAGGAGTATTAAAACAGAATTTAAAAAATAAGAATACAGGAAAGGGAATAGCTGTAATAGGAAACGGATTAGACAATATATATCCATATCAAAATAGAGTATTAGCACAAAAAATAGTAGAAAATGGAGGATGCATTATTACAGAATATATTGTAGGTACAAAACCACTAAAAAGCAATTTTCCAGCACGAAATAGAATAATAAGTGCACTTTCCGATAAATTAGTTGTTGTAGAAGCCGAAGATGAAAGAAGTGGAACAATGATAACAGTAAATTTTTCATTAGACTTAGGAAAAGATATATTGGTTATACCAGGGAATATTACAAGTAAAATGTCTAAAGGAACTAATGAATTAATAAAAGATGGAGCAAAAATTATAACAAAAATTGAAGACATTATAGTAGAAGATTATTAAAATTTGCTAAAAAACTTTATCTTTTATAAAATTTATAATATAATAATCATGATTTAAGTTTTTGCTTAAGGAGGGTAAAGATGGGGAGTAAAGATATAAAAGAAAAAAGTAATAAAAAAAGAAAAAGTACCCATTCAAAAGGAAAGAGTGAAAAGGTAAAAAAGACAAAAGGTAAAAAAGTATTTAAAATCATATTAGTAGTATTTATAGTATTTTTTATTATATGTGCAGGTATATGTGCAGGAATATTTTTTGGACTTTTTGGTGATGACTTCAAAATTACAAAAGAAGACTTAATTATTGAAAATATGAACACAGTAGTTAAAGACAGAAATGGAAATGTAATTGCAAATTTATCAGGAGAAGAAAATAGAAACATAATTTCAAAGGAAGAGATGCCAGACTATTTACCAAAGGCATTTGTTTCAATTGAAGATGAAAGATTTTATAAACATCATGGAGTTGATATAAAAAGAACTCTAGGAGCAACTTTTCAATACATAATACATGGTGGTTCTTCATCATATGGTGGAAGTACAATAACACAACAATTAGTAAAGAATTTAACAGAAGATAAAGATGATACTGGTGTTGCTGGAATGGTAAGAAAAGTTAAAGAAATGTCCAAGGCATACCAAGTAGAAAGACTAATATCTAAAGATCAAATTTTAGAGTTATATTTAAATATTATATTTTTGGGAGATAAAGCTTACGGGGTAGAAGTGGCTTCTAAGTATTATTTTAATAAATCATGTAAAGACTTAGACTTAGCAGAATGTGCATTTTTAGCAGGAATAAATCATTCACCAAATGCGTATAAACCATTTGAAACAGATAATCAAAAAATGCAAGAAAAAATAAAAAATAGAACAAAAACAGTCCTAATGAAAATGAAAGAATTAGGAGCAATAACTAATGATGCAGAATATAATGCAGCAGTAGAAGAAGTAAACAATGGATTAGCGTTTGTAAAAGGAGATATAAATACAAATGCAACAGCATATTCATACCATACAGCAGCAGCTATAAAACAAGTAAAAAAAGACTTAATGGAAAAAAATAAGTGGAATGAAGAATTTGCGGATTTACAACTTAGAAGTAAAGGATATGTAATCTATTCAACAGAAGATACTGATATTCAAGCTAAGATGGAAGAAGAATTTAAAAAGACGGATAAATATCAAATTTCAACTAAGAATACAAACGGTGAAAAAATAAAATCACAAGCTGCAATGGTAGTAATAGATCATAAGACAGGTCAAGTATTAGGAAACGTTGGAGGACTAGGCACAGAAGTAAATGCAGCAGGATTTAATAGGTCAACACAAGCTTATAGGCAGCCAGGTTCAACAATTAAGCCAATAGCAGTAATTGCACCAGGTTTGGAAAATAAAGTTTTAACAGCAGGAACAGTATATGCAGATGTACCAACAAATTTTGGAACAAAGGCAAATCCATATGAACCTAAAAATGATAGTAATAAATTTGAAGGCTCAATGACAATGAGAGAAGCTATAGAAAGGTCACAAAATATACCAGAAGTAAAAGCAATGTCAGAAATAGGACCTTTAAACTCTATAAATTTCTTAAGAGAAATAGGCGTAAGTAAATTAGTAACATCAAGCGAAAACAAAAAGCATAATGATGAAGCTGTTCAATTGGCGCTAGGAGGAGTTACAAACGGAATAAGTCCTCTAGAAATGGCAGCAGCATATGCGATGATTGCAAACGATGGAGAGTATATAGAACCAACATTCTATACAAAGGTAGAAGATAAAAATGGAAATGTAGTATTAGAACCACAGCAAGAAAGAAAAAGAGCCATGACAGAGCAAAATGCATATATTTTACAATCTATATTAACAGCTCCAGTAACAGGAAATAATGGTACAGCAACATATTGTGCAATTTCTGGAGTGGATGTTGCAGCTAAGACAGGAACAACGAATGACTCTAAAGATAGATGGCTTTGTGGTTTCACACCATATTATACTGCTGCTACTTGGTATGGATATGATGAAAATGTAGAAATAAAATATAGGGGAAGAAACCCAGCAGGTCAAATTTGGGATGCAGTTATGACAAGTATAAACAAAGATTTAGAAAGTGCAAGATTTGAAAAGCCTAGTGGAATAGTTACAAAGAAAATATGTAAAGATACAGGATTACTTGCAAGTTCTAAATGTTCAAATACTTATAATGAAATTTTTGTAAGTGGAACAGAGCCAAAAGAAACTTGTGATGGAGGAAGAACAACTGTCACATTGTGTTCAGAATCTGGAAAAGTTGCAACAGAGTACTGTACAAATACATATAGTAAGACATACACAACAATACCAGAAAAAGAAAAGAATGCTAAATGGAAATCAGATTATAATGGATATTATGGTAATGCACCAACACAAAAATGTACAATTCACACAAAGCCTGTAGAAAATCATAAACCAGACACAAATACTATAACAAATGAAGTTACTCCACCACCATCAACAGGAAACAATGTAACAGGTGGTGACGGAAAACCAACAAATCCGGGAGATGGTTCATCAGGAGATGGGAATTCTACAACTGGGGGAACAAATCCACCTGCAACAACAGAAGAATAATTAAACAGAAGAAAACATCCTAAAAGAAGTACTTTTAAGATGTTTTCTTAATAATATAAAACATGGAGGTTATAATGGAAATATACTTTTATAATACACTAACACATTCAAAAGAAAAATTTAGTCCTATAAATAAAGAAGAAGTAAGAATATATTCTTGTGGTCCAACAGTGTATAAAGATGCAACAATTGGAAACATGAGAACAAATATTTTTCAAGATACTTTAAGAAGAACTCTAGAATATAATGGTTTAAAAGTAAAGCAAGCTATGAATATAACAGATGTTGGTCATTTAGTATCAGATGGTGATGAAGGCGAAGACAAAATGATAAAATCTGCAAGACAAGAAGGAAAAGAACCATTAGAAATTGCAAATTACTATACAAAACTATTTTTTAAAGATTTAGAAAATTTAAATATAGAAATTCCAGAAATAATTTGCAGAGCAACAGATAATATAGAAGATATGTTAAAAGCTGTAGAAGATTTGGTAAAAAGAGGATATGCTTATGAAACTTCAAGTGCAATATATTTTGATATATCTAAATTAGATAAATATCCAATACTTTCAAATTTAGATATTGAAAACCAAAAAGCTGGAGCAAGAGTTGAAGTAGATAAAGAAAAAAGAAATCCACATGATTTTGCTGTATGGATAAAAGCACCGGAAAATCATTTAATGAAATGGAATAGCCCTTGGGGACCAAGTTATCCCGGATGGCATATAGAATGTTCTGTTATGAGTAAAAAATATTTAGGAGAGGTTTTTGACATACATACAGGAGGAATTGATTTAATACCAACTCATCATGAAAATGAAATAGCACAAAGTAAAGGAATGTGTGGTAAAATACCAGCTAATTATTGGATGCATGGAGAATTTTTACTAATAAATGGTGGAAAAATGTCAAAAAGTTTAGGAAATGTATATTTATTACAAGACATAATAGACAGAGGATATGAACCACTAGTATATAAATTGTTTTGCTACTCAATACAATATAGAAAAAAATTAAATTTTACATGGGAAGGAATGGATTCTGCTAAAATTTCACTAGATAGATTAAGAGAGGCATACCAAAAACATTTAAATGGAACAGATGAAATAGATGAAAATATATTAGAACAATACAAAAATAATTTTAATGAAGCAATAAATGATGATTTAAATATGCCAGTGGCAATGAGTGTTGTATGGGAACTAGCCAAGAGACCAGAAAAGTCTAAAAAGGTATCACAACTATTAAAAGATTTTGATAGAGTATTAGGATTAAAAATAGATGAGTATAAAAAACAAAACATTCCTGATGAAATTAAAGAATTACTAAAGCAAAGGGAAGAAGCAAGAAAAAATAAAGATTGGTCTGAATCCGACAAATTAAGAGATATAATAAAAGAAAAAGGATATATTGTGAAAGATTCTAAAGAAGGCCAAACAATTGAAAAAGCATAACAAAATGCACTAAAATACTTGCAAAATGTATAATTAGTATGATATAATAATATTCGTTGAAAAAACACATAAAGCTAATTTTTGGAGAGTGCTTTATTTTAAATAGTAAAGTTTCCAAAAATGTTGATACTTTATGGAAGATTAAAAACTAAGAGGAGGAATTAAAATGGCAGTAGTTGCAATGAAACAATTACTAGAAGCAGGTGTTCATTTCGGACATCAAACAAGAAGATGGGATCCAAGAATGGCTGAATATATTTTCCAAGCTAGAAATGGTATTCACATCATCGATTTACAAAAAACATCAAAAAAATTAGACGAAGCATATAGCTTTGTTAAAGAACAAGCAGAAGAAGGAAAAACAATTCTTTTTGTAGGAACAAAAAAACAAGCTCAAGAATGTGTTAAAGAAGCTGCAGAAAGATGTGGAATGTACTACATCGACCAAAGATGGTTAGGTGGAATGTTAACAAACTTCAAAACTATCAGAACAAGAGTAGAAAGATTAAAAGAATTAGAAAGAATGCAAGAAGATGGAACTTTTGAAGTTTTACCCAAAAAAGAAGTAATCGTTCTTAAGAAAGAAATGGAAAAATTAGAAAAGAATTTAGGTGGAATAAAAGAAATGGAACAACTTCCAGGAGTTTTATTCGTAGTAGATCCTAAAAAAGAAAGAACAGCTATATTAGAAGCTAAAAAATTAAATATACCAGTTGTAGGTTTAGTAGACACTAACTGCAATCCAGAAGATGTAGATTATGCAATACCTGGAAATGATGATGCAATAAGAGCTGTAAAATTAATCGCAGATGTAGTTGCAAACGCAGTTATAGAAGGAAACCAAGGAGAAACTTTCGAAACATCAGCTGAAGAAGAACAAGTTGCTGAAAACACAGAAAAAAGTATGGAAGAAATTGCTGAAGAAGCAGTAGAAGAATAATAAAAAAAGAAAGTGAGAAATTATAAAATATTAATTAAATCTAAGAAATTGATGTTTTAAGTTCTCACTTATTTTTATAAAAGGTTTATTATAGAAGGAGGAATAAAAATGATTACAGCTGCTCAAGTTAAAGAGTTAAGAGAAAAAACAGGTGCAGGAATGATGGACTGTAAAAAAGTTTTAACAGAAACAGATGGAGATATGGAAAAAGCTATAGAGCTATTACGTGAAAGAGGAATAGCAAAAGCTGCAAAAAAATCAGGAAGAATTGCAGCAGAAGGTCTAGTAGAATGTTATGTTTCAGAAGATGGAAAAGTTGGAGCTATAGTAGAAGTTAATGCAGAAACAGACTTCGTAGGAAAAAACCAAGAATTTAGAGATTTCGTTATGGATGTAGCAAAACAAGTTGTAGAAAAAAATCCAACAACTGTAGAAGAATTATTAGAACAAGAGTCAATAACAGAATCAGGAAAGACAGTTCAAGAAGTTTTAACAAATAAAATTGCAACAATTGGAGAAAACATGAATATTCGTAGATTCGAAAGATTTGAAACAACAGGACTAATAGAAAAATATATTCATGGTGATGGCAAAATAGCAGTTTTAGTTGAATTAATTAATGGAAATGCTGAGCTTGCAAAAGATATATGTATGCAAATTGCAGCAGCAAGACCAGAATTTGTTAAAGATTCAGATGTACCAGAAGAAAGAGTTCAAAAAGAAATGGAAATCTTAAAAGTACAAGCTATGAATGAAGGAAAACCAGAGGCTATAGCTGAGAAAATGGTACAAGGAAGATTAAAGAAATTCTATGCAGAAATATGCTTAGTTGACCAAGATTTTGTTAAAAATCCTGACAAAAAAATTGCAGATATATTAAAAGAAGCTAATGCAGATGTAGCTAGATTTGCAAGATTCGAAAAAGGTGAAGGAATAGAAAAGAAAGAAGAAAACTTTGCAGAAGAAGTTGCAAAACAATTACAATAAATATAGTAAAAAGGGGGCTAAATATAGCCTCTTTTTGCATATCAGAAAGAACAACAATTTATTATTTGCGAGATTAGTAATAGAATGAGGAAGGAACAAATTTAATATATTACGATTTTATAAATATATTATTAAAAAAATAAAAAACTATATACTATAAATATATTTTTGTAGTATAATAGTAAAGAAATTTAGGAGGAAAAAATGAAAGAAAAAGATTATTCAAAAAGTATATTTATAAAAAGTATTATATTGACTATATTATTAACAACGGTTATAGTATCAATGGTTACAATTATAATAATGAATAATAATGAACAAACATCATTGTTAAATAGAATAGACGGTAAATTATCAAGTATAGAGCAAATAGTGGATAAAGATTATTTAGGAGAAATAGATGAAAACAAAATATTTGACGAAACAATAAAAGGATATGTAGAAGGTTTAAATGATGAATATTCACAATACTTTACAAAAGAAGAACTAGATAAATATAAAACAGATAATATAGAAGGTCAATTTGTTGGGATAGGAGTATATATAATTCAAGACACAGAAAAAAATGCAATAAGAGTATTAGCACCAATAAAAGGATCTCCAGCAGAAAAGGCAGGAATATTAGCAGGTGACTATATAGTAAAAGTAGATGATCAAGCATATACAGGAGAACAAATAACAGAAGCTACTAACAAAATGAAAGGAAAAGAAGGAACAAAAGTAAAAATACAAATAATAAGAGATGAAAAAAATTTGGACTTCGAAGTAGAAAGAGCAAATGTACGTGTTAATCCTGTAGAAGCAGATATCTATGAGGAAAATATAGGATATTTAAAAATTTCTAGTTTTGATCAAGGGTCAGGATCAGAAGTTACTAAGAAAGTAGAAGAATTAAAAGAAAAAAATATTAAATCTTTAATGATAGACTTAAGAAACAATGGTGGTGGAATTGTAGACGAGGCGATAGAAATAGCAGATTTATTCACTAACAAAGATAGTACATTATTAATAACAAAAGATAAACATGGTAATGAAAATATTTCAAAAGCAAAAAAAGATAAAGTAATCGAAGTGCCTATAATAGTTTTAACGAATGAAAATACAGCTAGTGCTTCAGAAATATTAGCAGGAGCATTGAAAGATAATAATGTTGCTAAAATTGTAGGAACAACAACATTTGGAAAAGGAGTAATTCAAGAATTACTAACAATGAAAGATGGCACTGGACTAAAACTTACAACGAATGAATACTATACTCCAAATAGAAATAAAATAAATAAAGTTGGAATAGAACCAGATGAAAAGATAGAATTACCAGAAGAATACAAAAATATTCTTTCAATACCAAAAGAGGTAGACACTCAACTGAATAAAGCAATAGAATTACTAAAAAGATAAAGGAGATAAGAAATGAAACACGCAGAGCCAAAGAAGCAAATTACAAAACAAAGAAAACAAATTTATATAATAATAGCTGTAATAACTATAATCTTATTAATTATAACAGGGGTGTTAGGAGTAAAAATAGCCAAAAATGGATTATCATTAAAAGGAATGTTAATGACAAGTATAGGGCAAGACGAAAAAGATATACAAAATTTAGAGCCATTTTATTGCTTAGTAATGGGAGTAAGTGAAGATATAGAAGCTAAGCTAACGGATACTATAATGCTTTGTGCATATTATCCTAACGAACAACAAGTTTCTATGCTTTCAATACCAAGAGATACTTTTGTAGGAAATAGTAGAACAAGAGCAGATTCGTATGATAAAATTAATGCATTATATCAAAAATCACCAGAAAAAACTCTTGAAGCAGTAAGAAACTTGACTGGTATAGATGTTAGAAATTATGTAGTTATAAGCAATAATGCGTTAAGAGATGTTGTAGATGCAATAGATGGAGTTTATTTTGACGTACCAATAAATATGAATTATGATGATGCAGGTCAAAAACTACATATCCACTTAAAAAAAGGATACCAACTATTAGATGGGGATAAAGCAGAACAATTAGTGCGTTTTAGACATAATAATGATAAAACAACATATCCAGAAGAATATGGAACAGAAGATATAGGAAGAATGAGAACACAAAGAGAATTCTTGAAAGCAGCAGCTAAGCAAATATTATCTGGTGATAATCTTTTAAAAATAGATGATATTATGAAAGTTGTTTTTGAAAATGTAGAAACTAATGTAAAAATGGAAGATATAATAAAATATATTCCATCAGCAACAGAATTTAACCCAGAGAATATAAAATCAGAAATGTTACCAGGAAAGCCAGACTTTATTGCACCATTATCTTTTTATGTAAGTGATGAAGAAGAAACAAATAAGGTAGTATCTAATTTATTTGGAATATCAGAAGAACAAATAAATTTAAATAGAGAAAAATTTGAAAAAGAAAGTGGAAAAAAGATACCTACAACTACAAAGACAAATAATAATAAAATAAAAAATACAAATACAACAACAAAAGATTCTAAGAAGAAGACTACGAATACATCAAACAAAAATTCTAATTCAAGTAAACCTTCTTCAAATACTAATACATCTAATAAACCAAATGAAAGTGATGTAACAGGAGGATCAAATTCAGGAAATGCAGAAAATGGAACAAATCAAAAACCAGGAACAGGTGGAGAAACAGAAACTAAACCAGATGACAATACAAACACTGGAAATACAGGAGGGTCTGGAACAGGAGGTTCGAATTCTGGAAAACCAAATAATAACGGAAATATAGTACAATAAAACTAAAAAAAAGAAGACTTATGAAGTGAACCCTATATAGTGGACACTAAAAAAAGAGAGCTTTTTTCTTCAGAGACTACATTAATTGTAGTCTCTATTTTTTATTCTTTTAGTATTATAAAATAATAACCAATCTTTTACAATATCTATATATTCTTCTAAATTTGTGATATCATTATTGTAGAGAGTTTCCTTTTTTAATATGCCGTGGAAACTTTCCATTGGAGAATCATCTATTGGAGTGCCTTTTCTACTCATAGAAATTGTTATTCCATTTGATTCACAAACTTTTTTATATTGAAAAGATGTATATTGGTGTCCTTGGTCTGAATGTAAGATGAGCCCTTTTACATCTTTTCTTATACTTATTGCTTCATTTAAAGTATCTAAAACTATATCTATATCATTTCTATTACTTATTTTATACGTAACAATTTTTCTATCATATAAGTCTAAAATAGTTGATAAATATGCCCTTTTATTATTAAAAATTAAATATGTAATATCTGTTGTCCATATTTTATTTGGAGCATCAGTATTAAAATTTCTATTTATAAGGTTAGGTTTTACATTTTCTTCTATTCGTTTGTATGCTTGATTTTTTGTTCTTCTTGTATATTTTGGTTTTAAATTATATTTATGCATTATTCTTTGAACTTTTTTATGATTCATTATTAATCCCCATTTTTGTAATAAGCCTTTCTCGACTCTTCTATAACCATATGTTCCTTTTGATTCATCAAATATTTCCTTGATTAAAAGATATTCTTCATAATCTTTATCAATTTGTTTATAATATTTAAAATAATTTGATTTAGATATATCTAGAACATCTAGTAAATCATTTAATTTGTACTTGCTCTTAAAAATATTTATGAAATTTATTTTCTCTCGTGTTGTTCCTCGAGAAAGGCTTGGTATTTTTTTAATATTTCATATCTTTCTTTATAATTTATTTTTGTACCTTTGACTCTACCTCGTTTTTGGCGAACTATTTGTCCTTTTTCTCGATACTTTCGTATCCAATTTTCTACTGTGTGCCAACTAGCAATATTATATTTTTTTGCAAGAGATACATATGTACCTTCATTATTTTGATATTCGTTAATCACTTTTTCTATTAACGCATCATCATAGTCTTTTCTATATTTTTGTCCTTTCTTTCCCATAAAAAATACACCTCCGGTTAAAGTATACCATAACTCTTTTTTATTATGGTCTACCAATCGGGGTGCATTTCACTTATAGTCTTCTTTTTTTATGGTGCCATTGGGCAGAATCGAACTGCCGACCTTTGGGTTACGAATCCACTGCTCTACCAACTAAGCTACAACGGCATATTATTATAACTGACAAATGTATTTTATACTCAAAAAGTGACAAAAGCAATAGTTTTTTATTGATTTTATGGAAATTTTATAAATATTATGTTACAATACTAAGGACTATAAAAATAAAAAGAAGGAAAAAAAGATATGGGATTTTTTAGTAAATTAAAAGAAGGATTAAGTAAAACAAAAAATTCATTTGATGAAAAGATAAATAATGTATTTAGTCATTTCAGAAAAGTAGATGAAGAACTACTAGAAGAACTAGAAGAAGCGTTAATTATGTCAGATGTAGGAATGGAAACATCTGTACAAATAATTTCTAATTTAAGAAATAGAATAAAAAAAGAAAAAATAGAAGATGAAGAGCAAGTAAAAGAAGCATTAAGAGAAGAAATGCTAAAATTAATTGACTTAGAAAACAATGAATTAAATTTAGAAACAACACCTTCAATAATATTAGTAGTAGGAGTAAACGGAGTAGGAAAAACAACTTCAATAGGGAAAATTGCAAACAAACTAATAAAAGAAGGAAAAAAAGTTGTAATTGCAGCAGCAGATACTTTTAGAGCAGCAGCAGTAGAGCAACTAGAAATTTGGTCTAATAGAGTTGGATGTGAAATAGTAAAGAAAGATGAAGGAGCAGATCCAGCTTCTGTAGTATTTGATGCCATAAGAATTGCAAAAGATAAAAACGCAGATGTATTAATTTGTGACACAGCAGGTAGACTTCACAACAAAAAATATTTAATGGATGAATTAGGTAAAATAAATAAAATAATAAATAAAGAATTACCAGAAGCAAAAAAAGAAACATTATTAGTATTAGATGGAACAACAGGTCAAAATGCAATTATGCAAGTTAAAGCTTTTAAAGAAACAGTAGATATAACAGGTCTAATATTAACAAAGTTAGATGGAACAGCAAAAGGTGGAGTTGTAATAGGTATAGTTGCTGAAAATAAAATACCAGTAAAATTTATTGGTGTTGGAGAGCAAATTGATGATATGGAAAAATTTAATGCGAAAGATTTTATAAATGCAATTATATAATGGAGGTAAAAAAATGGATGAAAAAGTAGAAGCTAAAACACAAGTAAAAGCAGAAAAGAAAAATAAAACAAGAATGTCATTAGTGTTACTATTTCTAGTAATAGTGGCTGTAATTGGATATATAGCCTTAAGAGGAGAATATCTAGAATTATTGGAAATAGGAACAAATTATACAGCTGTATTTTGGCAAAACCTTACATACAAATCTGTAGTTTTTGCAATTAGTTTTATCATATTATTTATAATAATATATTTAACGAATAAAGGGATAAAAAAAGAATTAAAACCATTTTTTGATGCTGAAAAAAGAGAAGTACCAAAATTACTTAATAAATCATTAGCATTAGTTGTGTCTATTATAGGTAGTGCTGTGATAATGAACATATTTACAGAAAATGCAATGTTATTTTTTAATAGTACACAATTTGGTACTGGAGATCCTATATTTGGTTTAGATATTGGATATTTTATATTCCAAAAGCCATTTATAGAAATGTTACTTATGCTTTTTATAGGAATAACAATAGGTGTTTTAATATATTCGGTAATATATTATATTGTAACATTTAATGTATGCTTTGATGGAATAGATAGAAATACACTAAAGCAAAGCAATTTAGTAAATAAAATTTTTAAATATATAAAAATAGTTGTAGTATTTTTTGCTGTATATATTATATTTAAAATACAAGATCTAGGAATAGATCAAAGTGTTACTTTGCAAGATGATGAGTCAACAAGAATTTTTGGAGCAGGACTAACAAGTGTTACTATAAAACTATGGGGGTATGTAATATTTGCAGTATTAATGGTAGTTTCAATTTTTAGAGCTATTAAATACTTTAATGAGAAAAAAACCAAGCAAGTAGTTATATCATTAGTTACTATTCCAGGATACTTATTAACACTATTCGTAGTAATGACTGTGTTCCAATTTGCATTTGTTAAACCTAATGAATTAGATAAAGAAAAGAAATATATAGAAGCAAATATTAATAATACAAGAACAGCATATAATATAAATATTAAAGAAAATGAACTAGATAGTTCAGATTACAATAATTTGGAGGTAGTAAATAAAAATCCGGAAACTGTAAATAATACAGCAATTGTAAGTAAAGATATAACATTGGATACTTTAAGCGATAATCAAACAAGTTCAGATTACTACAGTTATAGTAATTCACAAATAGGAAAATACAATATTAATGGAAAAGATGAATTAGTTTATTTATCTCCTAGACAAATAGAAAGTAAGAATAATACAAGTTATAATAACAAAACATATGAATATACTCATGGTTATGGAACAGTTGTTACATCTGCAAATAAAACAAACGAAACTGGAAATATGCAATATATTCAAAAATCTTTTGACGGAAGTGACAACCAAATAAATGTTACACAACCAAGAATTTATTTTGGATTAGACGAAAATAGACCAATAGTTACAAATTCAAAGGATAAATCAGAATTTGATTATCCAAAATCTGAAACAGAAACTGCTCAAAACACATATGATGGAAAAGCAGGACTACAAACTAACTTTTTAGATAGACTAGTATTAGGAATTAGAGAGAAAAATTTAAATATATCATTTTCCTCAAGTGTAACAAAAGATAGCAAAATATTATTAAATAGAAATATTTTAGAAAGAGTAGAAAAGATATTCCCATATATAATTTATGACGAAGAGCCATACCAAGTAATTACAGAAGAAGGAAAAATTGTATGGGTAATAGATGGGTATACAACAGCTTCAAAATATCCTTATTCACAAATGTCTGTTATAGAAAGAAATGGAACAAGAGAAAGATTAAATTATATAAGAAATTCTGTAAAAGTTATAGTTGATAGTTATGATGGAACAGTTGATTTTTATATTACAGATACAACAGATCCAATAATTATGGCATATAAAGAAATATATCCAGAGTTATTCAAAACTAAAGAAGAAATACCACAAGATATAACAAATCATTTTGTTTACCCAGAATTTTTATATAATATTCAAGCTAATATGTTAGAAAAATATCATAATGTAAAAGCAGATGTTTTATATAGAAGTAGCGATATTTGGGATAGGGCAACACATACTACAGGGCAAACTTTAAGAACAACAGGAACACCAATAGACCCATATTATACTATGGTAAAAACAGTAGATAGTGAAAAAGAAGAACTAGGATTAGTTTTACCATATACTTTAGATGAAAGACAAAGTTTAATTTCTTACCTTGTAGGAACATATGATGAAAATGGAAATAGCAAACTAACATTGTATAAATATTCTGTAGATAGTAATATAATTGGTCCAATGCAATTAGATACACAAATAGAGCAAGATGAAGAAATATCATCAACATTGCAAAATTTAAATGTAACAGGTACAAAGTTAATAAGAAATATGATAATGGTTCCTATAGATAATACAATTTTATATGTAGAGCCAATATATCAAGTAATGTTAAATGAATCAGAGGTACCAGCATTAAAGAAAGTAATAGTTGCAGTTGGAAATAAGGTTGCTATAGGAAACAACTTAAAAGAAGCAATGAGAAATCTTGGTTCACAATCTGCAATAAATATTGAAGTTTCTAATACAGATGATGTTAATTCAATAATAGACGAAATTATAAAAGCAAATAAAAATGTAGAAAATTCAACTAAAAATAGTGATTGGGAAATGGTAGGAAAAGATATGTCTAGTTTGCAATCTTTAATAGATAGGCTAGAAGAAGTAATAACAGAACAGAGAAAACAAGAAGAAGCAGAAAAAGAGGATAATAAAGCTAATAATATTTCGGAAAATTCAAATGAAATAGATATAAAAAACGTAAATGTAATTGAATAAAAAAATAAAAAACACACACCATATTGTAAAGGTGTGTGTTTATGTTAGAAAAAGATATAAAAATTTTAAAAGAGCAAATAGACAAACTAAACTATAATTTAAATAAAAATAAATTTATAGATTTAATCGAAATACTGGGAAATAAAAAAGAAATAATTTTTCGAAATTTATTTTCTGGTATTTGGAAGGGGATAGGAATTGGTATAGGTGTAACTTTAGTAACAGCTGTAATAATCGTTATATTACAAAAAATAATAAAATTAAACATTCCAATAATTAGTGAATATATAACAGATATAGTAGAAATTGTCGAAAAAACAAAAATGATTAAATAAATAAATTAGATAAAATGTAAAAATATACTTTAAAAATATAAAGAGATTGTATATAATAATATATATTGAAAACGGAGGGAAACACAAATGAATTTACCAAACAAATTAACAATTTTTAGGATATTACTAGTACCAATAATGGTAATAATACCATTTTTTACACTTGATTTTAAATGGATTATAATAGATGCAATATTTATAATAGCTTCTATTACAGATAAACTAGATGGATATATAGCAAGAACAAAAAATGAAATAACTACTTTTGGAAAATTCTTAGATCCAATTGCAGATAAAATATTGGTTTTAGCAGCAATGCTTATATTAGTAGAAGATAATAGATTACCAGCAATAATTCCTATAATAGTATTATTTAGAGAATTTATTGTATCTGGTTACAGATTAGTTGCAGTAGAAAAAGGTGGAAAGGTTATAGCAGCATCAGTATGGGGAAAATTAAAAACAGTAACACAAATGCTTGCATTAATATTAGCATTAGTAGATATAAATGGATTTGCACAATGCTTTACAGGAAATCTTGCAGGTGGTGCTTGGTGGTATAACTTTATTACTACAGTATTAATGAGTGTATCTGTTATTGCAACAATATTTTCCGGTGTTAATTACATATTAAATGGTAAAGACTTATTTAAAGAAGAGGGAAAAGTAAATGGATAAAAATAAAGCAAAAGAAGAAATAGTAGCATTAAGAAAACAACTAGAAATATGGTCTAATAAGTATTATGATGAAGATAACCCAGAAGTATCAGATTATGAATATGATATGACTATGAATAAATTAAAAGAGTTAGAAAAAGAATTTCCAGATTTAATTACTAAAGATTCACTAACTCAAAAAGTTGGAGGTCATGTAAAAGAAGGTTTTGAAAAAGTAGAACACGAAGTTCCTATGCAAAGTTTACAAGACATATTTTCTTTTTCAGAACTAGAAGAATTTAAAGATAGAGTATATAAGTCTGCAAAAGAGAATAAATTTGCAGAAAATGAAGTGAAATTTGTAGTAGAAACAAAAATAGATGGTCTATCTGCTTCACTAGAATATAAAGAAGGTAAATTTGTAAGAGGGGCAACAAGAGGAAATGGTTTAATTGGTGAAGATGTTACAGAAAACCTAAAAACAATAAAAAGTATTCCAAAAGAACTTTCAGAGCCAATAAATATTATAGTAAGAGGAGAAGTATTTATTGGTAAAAAAGAATTCGAAAAGATGAACGAAGAAAGAGAATTAAATGAAGAAAAAACTTTTGCAAATGCAAGAAATGCAGCAGCAGGTTCATTAAGGCAACTAGACCAAAAAATAGCTAAGCAAAGACCTTTAGATATTTATATATTTAATGTACAAAAAATAGAGGGAAGAGAATTTGAATCACATTATGAGGAACTAAATTATTTAAAAAAATTGGGTTTTAATGTAAATCCAGTGTTAATATCATGTAACAACATTCCAGAGGCTATAGAAGCAATAGAGAAAATTGGAGAAGACAGAGAAAAACTAACCTTTGGGATAGATGGTGCAGTTATAAAAGTAGACAATTTAAAATTAAGAGAAAAAATGGGAACCACATCTAAAGTTCCAAGATGGGCGATTGCATATAAATACCCACCAGAGAAAAAAGAAACTAAGCTAGAAGATATTGTTTGTCAAGTAGGAAGGACTGGTGCAATAACTCCAATGGCAATATTAAATCCTGTAAAAGTCGCCGGTT
Source organism: uncultured Clostridium sp. (assembly GCA_900552655.1). Classification (GTDB taxonomy): domain Bacteria; phylum Bacillota; class Clostridia; order TANB77; family CAG-508; genus Merdicola. Next base: position 27,614 of record USAE01000005.1, on the reverse strand, counting down.
CTACAATATCTAAAACTACATTGCATAATGAAGATTTTATAAAAGAAAAAGACATAAGAGTTGGGGACACTATAGTTGTACAAAAAGCAGGAGATGTAATACCAGAAATTTTAGAAGTAAAGAAAGAAAAACGAAAAGGAACAGAAGTAATATTCGAAATGCCTAAAGTTTGCCCAGTATGTGGAGCACCAGTTATACGAGAAGAAGGGGAAGCAGTAAGCAGATGTATAGGGATAGAATGTCCTGCTAAGCTAATTAGAAATATTATACATTTTGTTTCTAGAGATTGTATGAATATAGATGGTCTAGGAGACAAAATAATTGAGCAATTAATAGAAAAAAATTTAATTAGTAATATTGCAGACATATACTTTTTAGAATTTGAAGATATTGCGACATTAAAGAAGAATGGAAAGAAATTTACACAAAATCTAATTGATGCTATAAATAATAGTAAAAATAATGATTTATATAGGTTAATAGCAGCACTAGGAATAAGGCATATTGGCGTAAAAGCTGCTAAAACATTGGCAAGAAAATATAAAACCATGGAAAATTTAATGCAAGCTTCAATAGAAAGCCTAGCAATGACAAATGATATAGGAGAGATTTCAGCAAATAGCTTATATGAATTTTTTAGACAAGAGCAAACAATAGACTTAATAGATAGATTAAAAAAAGCTGGCGTTAATATGAATGTTATAGAAACTGAGGAGATAGATAATAGATTTGAAGGTAAGACTTTTGTATTAACAGGTTCTTTAGAACAATTTTCAAGAAAAGAAGCAAGTGATTTAATAGAAAAGCATGGAGGAAAAGTATCTTCATCGGTTTCTAAAAAAACAGATTATGTATTAGCGGGAGAAGAGGCAGGCAGTAAGTTAACCAAAGCACAAAGTTTAGGAGTAGAAATAATTACAGAAGAACAATTTAAAGAAATGATGAAATAATATAAGAAAGGAATATAGTATGGATGGTAAATATACATTCGAACGATTTGAAAAAGAATTAGATGCTGGTTACCAAATGTATTACACATATGTAAGAAATAGATATTTACTATTTAAAACAGCAGAAAATTGTTACACACAAAAATTAATATCGGATGAACCAAAAAATCCACAGCCAAGGCAAACTGTAATAACACATAAACGAGTGGCTGAAATGTTTCCATTTATGGAGGAAATAGAATATAAAATAACATAAGAGGTAATTATACTACAGTAGTAGTTAATTATATATAAAAAACTAAGGAGGAAAAAAATGAGTATTGAAAAATTTGTATTAAACGAAACATCATATTTTGGTTTTGGGGCAAGAGAAGTATTGCCAGAAGAAATAAAGAACAGAGGATATAAAAAAGTTTTAGTTGTTACAGATAAATCTTTATTCGAGATAGGATTAACAAAAAAAGTAACAGATAAATTAGAAGAGGCAGGAATAGAATATACAGTATTTAGTGATGTAAAACCAAACCCAACTGTAAAAAATGTAAAAGATGGTTTAGAAGTTTGTAGAAACTTTGGGGCAGATGTAATAGTTGCAGTTGGTGGAGGATCTAGTATAGATACTGCAAAAGGAATATCTGTTGTTATGACAAATCCAGATAGAGAAGACATAGTTTCTTTAAATGGATTATCAAATACAATAAATAAAGGAATGCCATTAATTGCTCTTCCAACAACACACGGAACAGCAGCAGAAGTTACAATAAACTATGTAATAACAGACGAAGAAAGAGAAGTAAAAATGGTATGTGTAGACCCACATGATATACCTTTAGTTGCAATAGTAGATACAGAACTTATGTCTACATTACCAAAGTCAATTGCAGCTTCAACAGGTATGGATGCATTAACACATGCAATAGAGGGATATATAACAAAAGCACATAATACAATGTCAGATATGTTCCATATGAGAGCAATAGAATTAATATTTGAAAACTTACCAGCAGCAGTAAATGAAAGAAATCAAGAAGCTATAGATAAAATGGGATTAGCACAATATATTGCAGGAATGGGCTTCTCAAATGTAGGACTTGGAATAGTACATTCTATGGCACATCAATTAGGTGCAGTTTATGATACACCACATGGCTTAGCAAATGCAATTTTATTGCCAACAGTTATGAGATATAATGGTCAAGATTCAGAAACAGCACAAAGATTTAGAGAAATATTAATAAATATAGGAAGACCAGATGCTGCACATCTAAATGACCAAGATGTTATAAATACATTTGTATGGAAAATATCAGAATTATCTAAAGAAGTAGGAATTACACAGACAATAAAAGATGTAGGAGCAAAAGAAGAAGACTTTGGAATGCTTGCAGATAAAGCAATGGAGGATCCTTGTAAACCAGGAAATCCAAGAGAAGTATCAAGAGAAGATTTTATAGAATTATATAGACAAGCTATGTAATCTGAATTATGAAATTTACTACTATACAAAAAAAGAGCAAAATTTTTATTTTGCTCTTTTAATATTAAAAAACTATGTAAGTTATTTTAGTCTAAATTATTTAAAATATTTGGTAAGATTTGTTTCTTTCTAGAAACAACATTTTCTAGCATTGCAGTATTGTTATCTACAGAAACACCAAATGCTTTTTCTACAACAGGTGCATCATTTCCTAAAGAAATAATCTTAGAATTTGAATTAATTATATCTGTAGCGGCAAATACGTATAAATCTAAATTTTCTTTTTGAATGTTTTCAGAAATTGCTTGTTCAAAATAAGATTGGTTTTTAAATATTGAATCTAAATCTGCTGTATTTACTTGTGCAATTCTAAATTTTTTATTTCCTTTTTCGAACAATTTACAATCTATATTTATAATTTCTTCTGGAGAAAATTCGCTAATATCAGTACCTGCTTTAAGCATTTCTGTACCATAAACATTAATATCTAATCCAGAAATTTCTTCTAATTTCTTAATAATTTTTATATCATCTTCAGTAGTTGTTGGTGATTTTAAAATTAAAGTATCAGAAGCAATAGCACTAAGCATTAATGTAGCTATAGTTTTATCTATTTCTATGTCATTTTCTTTATACATTTTATATAAAACTGTTGCAGTACAACCAACAGGTTCAGCTCTATAATATAGTTGGTATGGAGCAACAAAGTTCATTGTGTGGTGGTCTACAACTTTTAATATTTTTGCATTAGATAAGTTATTTACAGTTTGGCTAGATTCGTTGTGGTCAACTAAAATAACCTCTTGGTTATCTTCTACATCCTCTATTAATTCAGGTGCTTCTATTCCAAGAAATTTTAATACATATTGAGTTTCTTTATTAACATTTCCTAATCTAACTGCTTTTGCATTTTCATTGCCTAATTTTTTTTCTAAATTTTCCATTACTAGTGATGATGTAATAGAGTCTGTATCTGGATTTTTGTGTCCAAATATTAATGTTTCTTTTATCATATGAGTTCCTCCTTAATTAACACACTTTACATAAATTATTATACACGAAAATTATGTATAAGTCAATATTTTTAAAGCTTTTCCACTATACTAACTAATTAAATTCACAAGGTGTAACATTTAGTGTTTTATTATTTGTATAAATTACCATACCAGGCTTACTACCATTTGGCTTTTTCACATATTTTACAAAGCAATAATCTACAGGAACATTATTAGAAAGTCTAGCTTTACTATAATATGCAGCGAGTTTAGCACATTTTATTAAAATTTCATTAGATATATTTGAAGCTGGATTTTTTAAGATTACATGACTACCATGAATATCCTTAGTATGGAACCAAATATCATTCTTGGAAGCAATTTTAGTAGTAAGATAATCATTTTGCTTATTATTTTTACCAACTAAAACTGTATAACCATCTATATGAAATTCTCTAGGAGTAGAAGAATTTGAATCTTTTTTGTTGCTAACTTTACTATTTTGTAAAAAGTCTTTAAAAATAGGATTTTCGGTAATTTCATTATAAATTTCATTAACTTCTTGAATGTCTTTGGCATATTCTAGTTCATATATGATACTTTCAATATATTGCAATTCTTCTTCAGTTTCTATTTTTTGAAGAGAAACAATTTCTAAGGCATTTTTTAATTTATTATATTTTTTAAAATATTTTTTTGCATTATTGGCAATGGATATTGTATTATCTAAAGGGATAAGCAAAATAGAATTATTATCATAATAATTTTCTAATTCAATTTTATCAGCATTGTAAAATTTAGGGATTTTATATAAATTAGCAGTTATTAACTCACCATATAATTTATAAATATCTTTGTTATTACATTCTTTAAGTTTAGCATTAATATTTTCTAATCGATAATCATATTTTTTTAAGATATGTGAAATTAATTTTAGTAAATTATTTCTATAAGAGATAAAATTACTATTTTGTTCTTTTTCATAATAAAAATCATCTATAAAAAAATTACAATCCAAATTAGAAGATTTAGAAGCTAAATTTATAGTATAATCTAATTTATTATTCTCATTACTATAAGTACTTAAAGATATAGCGTTAGTATTTAAATTATTAAGTATTTTGCACAAATATTCATATAAACTGAAAATATCATTTTTGGAAAAGGTTGAATTATTAATATTACACTTTAATAGAACATTTTTAACAAAGGTTTTACTAAAACCAGTAAAATAATTTACTAAAAAATTAGTTAAATTTGTAACATTATTTTCTAAAATTAATTTATAGAAAATATCAAAAGAATTGATACTATAAAAATTTTTCTTGTTATTTTCAGGATATATATATTCTCTAGTTGGTAAAATATCTCGATAAGAATTAGACAAAGTATCTAAATGCCTTAAACTATCAATAATAAAGAACTTACTATTTAATAAAATAATATTACTGTGTTTTCCCATTAATTCTATTATCAGATATTTAGTTGTTAAATCATTTAATTCATTATATCCTTCAAATTCAATTTGTATTATTCTTTCTAAATCTTCTTTAGAAGAGATATTCTTTATTTTATATCCAATTAAATGTTTTCTAAGTAACATACAGAAATTAGGTGCATTTAAAGGATTAGGTTTTGAATGAGTAGTTAAATGAATTCTATATGAGTTAGAATCTATGCAAATGTTTAAAGCAAAATTTTTACCATTTGAATAAATACCAAGTAAAATTTCATTTTTATTTGGTTCATAAATTTTATTTATTTTTCCACCTAATATAGAGCTTTGTAACTCGTAAGTTATTAATTTTGTAGTTATTCCATCAAAAGCCATAATAAACTCCTTTGTTTTTTATATAGTAGGAAATTTTTCCTGGTAGGAGAAATTTCTGTACTATAGAATTATGGCATACCTTAGATTTTCTTAGAATTTACATTTGCTAGAAAATATTAGGCATGCTTTTTTATAGTATTATATTATAAACTTGTTAATATAGCAATTAAAAAACTTAATAAGTAGGAAAAAGTATTGACATTATGCGCTTTTTTGACATATAATGTGACGTAGATATATTAACAGGGGGTAACAATACACTTATGAAATATAGCAATATGTTTTATCCATTCGATTCAAAATATGAACTAATGCAAGATGAAGAGATAATAACTAAAATAAAAGCAGGAGATAAAAGCGCTTTAAATTATATAATGGAAAAATATAAAGAACTTGTTAATATGAAAGTTAGTAAGTATTATATAATAGGTGCAGAAAAAGAAGATATTATTCAAGAAGGAATGATTGGATTATATAAGGCTATAAAAAGTTATTCAGATGATAAAAATGCAAGCTTTAAATCATTTGCAAATATGTGTATAGAAAGACAGCTAATAACAGCAATAAAAACTTCAAATAGACAAAAACATATGCCACTTAATTCATACTTGTCATTAAATACATCAGCATATGACGAAGAAGATAATACAGAACTTATGGATGTTTTTAATAATAACACAGTAGAAGACCCATTAGAAACATTAACAAAAAAAGAATATTATGAAACTGTAGAAAGTGTAATAGATAAATCCTTAAGTGATTTTGAAAAGCAAGTATTAGCAAGATTTATGAAAGGAGAAAGCTATGTAGATATAGCTAACAAATTAAATTCACCTGTTAAATCTATAGATAATGCTATTCAGAGAATAAGAAAAAAAGCAATAAAAAATATATTAAAAGAAAATGAAAAATAGTAATTAGGATTGTGCTTGGAATAGTCTAATGCACAATTTTAATTACTTAAAAATGCTTCTATAGCTCAGTAGGTAGAGCACTTCCATGGTAAGGAAGGGGTCGCCAGTTCGATTCTGGCTGGAAGCTCCAATGTTTATTTTGCTAAAAAGCAAGAATTAATTTTAGAAAAAACTTTGATAAGAAAAATAAAACCGGGATTTTTAGGACCGTCCCTAAATCCCGAATAACATTAACAAAGGAGAGATAAAATTGAAGATAGGAATAGTAGGACTTCCTAATGTAGGAAAAAGTACAATGTTTAATGCAATAACAAAAGCTGGTGCAGAATGTGCAAATTATCCATTTTGTACAATAGAACCAAATGTAGGAATGGTACCAGTACCAGATGAAAGATTAGATAACTTAGCAAAAATATATGACCCAGAAAAAGTAACACATGCAGTAATAGAATTTGTAGATATAGCAGGTCTTGTAAAAGGAGCAAGTAAAGGAGAAGGCTTAGGAAATAAATTCTTATCACATATAAGAGAAGTAGATAGTATATTAGAGGTGGTAAGATGTTTTGAAGATCCAAATATTGTACATGTTGATGGTTCAATAGATCCTATAAGAGATATAGAAACAATAAATTTAGAACTTGTTTTTGCAGATTTAGAAACAGTAAATAAAAGATTAGAAAGAGCAAAGAAACTATTAAAAGGTGATAAAACATATAAAGCAGAAATAGATTTATTAGAGAAAGTAAAAGAAACTTTAGAACAAGGAAAACCAGCAAGAATACTTGAATTATCAGAAGAAGAAAAAGAAATTATAAAAGATAGTTTCTTACTTACAATGAAGCCAATATTATATGTTACAAATGTTTCAGAAAATGAAATTTCAGAAGATAACAAATATGTAGAACAAGTAAAAGAATATGCAAAAAATGAAAATGCAAAAGTTATAAAACTTTGTGTAAAAATAGAAGAAGAATTATCTGGATTAGAAGATGATGATAAAAAAGAAATGCTAGAAGCTTTAGGAATGAATGAATCAGGACTAGATAAAGTTATAAAAGAAAGTTATGACTTATTAGGTCTAATGTCATTCTTAACAGCAGGAAAACCAGAAGTTAGAGCATGGACAATAAAAAAAGGAACGAAAGCTCCAGAAGCAGCTGGAAAAATACATTCAGATATTCAAAGAGGATTTATAAGGGCAGAAGTAGTTTCTTATGATGATTTAATAAAACTAGGTTCTTTAAACGAAGCAAAAGAAAAAGGACTAGTAAGATCAGAAGGAAAAGAATATATAATGCAAGATGGAGATATAGTATTATTTAGATTTAATGTATAATTCCAAGTTTTAACATGGTAATTTATGAAAAATGAAAATATATTGTAAAAAAAACTTGCTTTTTATAATAAAGTGTAGTATAAATAATAGTAGTATTGAATATAATATAAACAAAAGAGAGAAAAGGTAGGGAAGAAAATGAAAAAAAATAGTTTAATTAAAGGAATTTTATTAGTTACAATAATAGCAATTTCAATGTTAATTACAAGTAACGCTTATGCAGCAGAAACAATTGTGTTAACACAAAATTCACCAGCTAACAATGCAGTAGCAAATAATACAGCAACAAACAATAGCGCATTATCATCAACATTAACACCAACATCTACAGCAAATAACACTACTTCAACATTAAATCAAAACTTACCTAAAACAGGTATAGCAGATAATACAATAGTATTTGCAGTAGTAGGTATTTGCGCAGTAGCTGCAATATATGCTTACAAAAAAGTAAGAGACTATAAAGGAATTTAATTAATTTTATATAAATTTAGGTTATGTTTAAGTATAAAATTTATGAGCGATTTTTATTTATAAATTAATTATATACTTTATATATGCCAATTAAATGGACTAGTTTAAACTAGTCCATTTCTCTTGCTTTAAAAATAGCTCTGTTTTTATTTCTGTTATTACAAGTTATTAGGGTAACTTCTTTTTTATTATTAGTATTTTGCTCTAAAATAGAAGTATTATTAACTTCTACTTCAAACTTTTCATAAATACTGTATTCCAAATATTCATTATTTAAATTATAAATTCTAATTACATCACCAATAGAAAGTTTATTTAAATTACTAAAAAAATTTCCATTGTCATAATTATGACCAGCAATACACAAATTCCCAACTTCATTTGGGCTTGGCCCACAAAGTCTGCAAGGAGAAATTTTTAAAAGTTCTTCAGAACATTCCGAAATAATAGGATAATTTAAGTTTATTTTAGGTATTTCTATTTTACCAATTATACTAGAAGAATTAGATTGATTACTAATGCTATTAGTGTGATATAACGATAGAGTTTGATATTTGTCTTCTAATTTATGCGAAAAAGAATGTAATTTTGAATTTTGGTGTCTAAGAAAAGAAAAATAACCTAACAAAGCTAAAATAATAAAAATACAGAGAATTAATGAGATTAAAAATATGATTTTAGTTTTATAATATTTGTTCATAATAATATTTTTTGCAGAAAAAACAATATTATTATAAAATTATTAAAATGTAAAAAATTTGTGGACTTTTTTTAAAATATAGCTTAAAATAAATAAAGTGTAGGAGGTAATAATATGAATATATGGCATGATATATCAGCAGATAGAATAAAAAAAGATGACTTTATATCAGTAGTGGAAATAGAAAAAGGTGGAACAAATAAATATGAATTAGATAAAGCAACAGGACTTTTAAGATTAGATAGAGTTTTATATACATCAACACATTATCCTGCAAATTATGGATTTATACCAAGAACATATGCAGATGATGGTGACCCACTAGATGTTTTAGTAATTTGTCAAGAAAAGATAGTTCCGTTAACATTGGTAGAATGTTACCCAATAGGTGTAATGATAATGACAGATAATGATGACCTAGATGAAAAAATAATTGCAATACCAAAGTCAGATCCGTTCTTAAATGATTATAAAGATATTAATGAATTATCAGAACAATACTCAGCAGAAATTATGCATTTTTTTGAAGTGTATAAACAATTAGAGAACAAAAAGACAGAAGTAAAAGAAATGTGTGGTAGAGAAACAGCAGAAAAAATAATAGAAAAATGTATAAAAAATTATAATGAGAAATTTTTAAGATAAATTAGAATGTGGGGAAAAAGAAATGTTAGAAAGAATCATTTTTAATATATTATCCTTTTCTCTTTTTATAATAATCTTCTTTAAGATAATAAAAAAGAATGATACAGCTTATGTGGCACCATTAATACTAGAAGCAATAGGAATAGCAATAGGATTGATAGAATTATTAATTGGAAGATTTTTAGGGACGTATGTTAGGGTAATTACATATTTATTAGCAGTAGTATTACCATTTGCTATAATTTTATTAGAAAAGTATGGATTAAATTTTTCAGAATGGTTATATATTTTATTGGCAAAAATATGTAGTTTTTTAAATAATAATAGAGAATGTAAAAGACTATTAATAAATTTAATTAATAAATATCCAGAAAGTTATAATGGCCATAAATTGCTTGCTCAAAACTATGAAAAAGAAGGTGGAATGAGAAAAGCTATAGATGAATATGTTAAAGCTATAGATATTAACAAAAAAGATTATGATTCATATTATAAAATAGCTAAACTATTAGTGGACTTAGATCAAAAAGAAGAAGCAATAGAAATGTTAAACAATTTAATTCATATAAAGCCAGATTATTATAATGCTTCAAAATTATTAGGTGGATTATTGTGTGAACAAGAAAATTTTAAAGAAGCAATAAATGTTTACATGACAGCTTTAAAATATAATAACAAAGATAGTTTTGAGATATACTATAATTTAGGAATTGCATATACAAGATTAAATGATTTCCAAAGTGCAAAAACTTGTTATGAAAAGGCTGCAAATATAAATGCACTAAACTATAAAGGTTATTATAATTTAGGTTTAATATCTATGCTATATGATGATTTAGATGAAGCAGAAAAATATTTTATAGAGGGTATGAAAGTTGAAGATACAGAGCCAGATAGTTGCTATCAATTAGCTAGAATATACATAATAAAAGGAGAAAGAGAAAGAGCTATAAACTATTTAGATAGAGCAATAAACTTGGATAGTTCATTTGCAAAAAAAGCTGCAAATGATCCGATATTTTTAACAATAGAAAGATATATTCCTAAAAATATAAATAAAATAATCAGAAAGAAAACAAGCATGACAAAGCCAGAATTGCTAGTAAAAAGTCATCTTGAAGAAACTTATTTATTAGTAGGAAAAATAAGTAAAAATGATTTAAAAAATATGAATATTACAAAAGGAAAAGAAATAAATATACAAAAAGAAGAAAGAGAAAATTTATAGGAGGCTTAATATGAAAAATATTTCGATTATAGGTGGAGATTTAAGAATTGTTAAACTTGTAGATATGCTAAATGCAGATGGTTATAATGTATATACATATGGATTAGAACAAGCAAACATAGATGATATACAAAAATGCAAAAGTATAGAAGAGGTTTCAGAAAAATCAGATATCATTGTAAGCTCAATTCCTTTCACAAGTGATGGGGTTAATGTTAATACGCCATTTAGTAAGAACAAAATATCAATTGAAGAAGTTGCAAAATATATTAAAGGAAAAACATTTATTGCAGGAAGAATAGAAGAGGAGCTTTATCAAAAATTTAGTGAAACTAAAGTGATAGACTTATTAAAAAGAGAAGAGTTAACTGTTTTAAACACAATAGCTACAGCTGAAGGAACAATACAAATCGCAATGGAAGAATCAACAAAAACTTTGCATGGTAGCAAAATTTTAGTTATGGGATTTGGTAGAGTAAGTAAAATCTTATCAAATATGTTAAAAGGAATTGGGGCAGAAGTATACTGCGAAACCAGAACAACTGTTAATTGTGCATGGATAAAAGCATATGGATATAATCCAATTTTACTAGATGAATTAGATGAAGAATTAAATAAGTTTGATGTAATAATAAACACAATTCCTCATATTATATTAAATAAAGAAAGATTAAAAAAAGTAAAAAAAGATTGTATTATAATAGACATTGCTTCAAATCCTGGTGGTGTTGACAGAAATAGTGCAAAAGAACTAGGAATAAAAATGATTTGGGCGCTTTCACTACCTGGTAGAGTTGCTCCTATAACTTCAGCAGAATTTATAAAAGAAACATTAGAAAATATAATAAAAGACTTAAAAAACAATTAGATAAGGGAGAAACATAAAATGATGGAAATAACAATTTTTAGAGCAATAATATTAGGAGCAGTTCAAGGTCTTACAGAACTATTACCAATATCAAGCTCTGCACATTTATTCATAATACCATGGATCTTTGGTTGGGGTGAAATAGGTGATTTTGATGTAGCATTGCATTTTGGTACATTACTTGCAATAGGAATATTCTTCTTTAAAGATTGGATAAAATTAATAAAGGGTGGATATGACCAAGTTGTAAAAAAGAAAAAAACATTTGAAGGAAAAATGTTTTGGTATATAGTATTCGCAACAATTCCGGGAGGAATTATTGGTTATTTATTAGACCATTATTGTTCAGACATATTAACAAGACCAGAAATTATAGGTTGTGCTTTAATTTTTATGGGTATAATTTTATATATAATAGATAGAAAGGCAAAATCAAAAGTAAAATATGAGGAAATGAATTTTAAACAAACTTTCTTAATAGGTTTGTCGCAAGCATTAGCTTTTATACCAGGTGTTTCTAGATCTGGAGTAACAATGACAACAGCTAGAGCAATGGGAATAGAAAGGGAATCAGCAGCTAAGTATTCTTTTATGTTGTCTGCTCCAATAGTGTTGGCAGCTACAATATTTAAATTAAAAGATTTTGTTTTTAGTGTACCATTTTTTATAGGAATATTAGTAAGCTTTTTAGTTGGAATAGTAGTAATTAAATTTTTACTAAAATACTTACAAAAAGGTGATTTTAAAATATTTGCTATATATAGAATTATTATAGGTATTGTTGTATTATTATTATTTATAAACAGAGTATAAGATAGAGTTTTTCTCTATCTTTTTTTGTAGTATGAGAAATTTCTGTGCTAAGGAATTATGCTCTACCTTAGATTTTCTTGTGAAATTCATTAAATAGAAAAATTTAGTCATGCTTTTTTTGTAGAATTTAAAAAAATAGCTATAAATTATTGATATTTTGAAGATAGTATTGTATGATAATAGGGTATAATATATCAAGCAGAAAGGGGTAAAAACCTAATGAATAAAATAATAGGAAAAGTACTTACTTGTTGCTTCATAATAACATTATTTGTATTAAGTACACAAATAGTATATGCAGATTCAGTAGATCAATTAGAAGCACAAGGCGCAGGGCAATTAGTTCAAATAAAAGAAAATTCAGAAAAAAAATTAGAAGATTATAAAGAAGAATATGGCTCAGATGCATATGGGCTTGCTGCATACATACTAAATGCAGTAAGAATATATAGTATACCTGCATGCTTTGTAGGAATAGCCATTGGAGGAATTTATCAAATAATAGGTATTCGTAAGCTTGATGAAAGAGATAGAGGCTTTGGAATAATGATAGGATGTATAACTGTATTAGTAATAACACAACTATTACCACTTATATTTGCTATAGTTGTAAAAGGTTGGAGGGGTTAACAAATGAAAATATTATTTGCAGTAAATAATGAGAAGATATCAAAATCCATTATAAAAAAATATCAAAATGAATATAAAGAAATAATATCTTATAAAAACGTATATTATTTTAATGCTATTTTAAAAGAGTTACAAAAAGATAACACTTATGATAGAATCATAATAAGTGAAGACTTGGAGCCTTTTACAAATAATAATTATGAGCAAATAGATAGATTTATATTTGAAAGATTAGATAATATTAGTGACGAAGCTACAAATACATCAAGATCAGATACTCCAATAATATTAATAAGTTCAGATAGACGTACAAAATCAGATGAAATATTAATAAAATTATTTAGTATAGGAATATATAATGCTCTAATAGGAACAGATAGAAACATAGATGAAATTTGTAAATTAATAAAAGTTCCAAGAACAAAGAAAGAAGCAAAATTATATTATAAAATTGATTCAGAAGAGGTAACATATCAATCAGAAAGTGAAAATGATGTTAGCGAATCAGAAATACAAAGTATTTTAGCACACTATAAAAAGATTGGTAGAGATGAACAAAAATGTGTAGATAGTTTTGATTCTATAGCTCAGCAATATACAGATGTTCAATTGAAAGTTATAGCTAACTTTTTACCTTTAAATGTAAAAGCAATATTAGAAGAAAGCTCACCTAAATATCAACAAATAATGTCAATTACAGGAGGAAAAGCTAACGGTACAAGTTCTGTTAAAAATAATGAAAATGATGATAATGGGCTAAAAATTGGATTTATAGAAACTGCAAATAGTAAAAAGAATCTTGGAAGACCAGTTATAATTCCTTCAGCTGTTAATACAAATAATGTAAAGAAAATGCCTTCTAAGATACAAAAGTCATCAGGTTTAAATATACCAGAGCCAATAGAGCCAATAATAGATTCTTTAGATGAGGACATAGTAGAACCAGTAGAAGAAGTAAAACCAAAAAGAAGAGGAAGACCTCCTAAGAAAAAAGTAGAAGAGAATATAGTAAAAGCAGAAGAAAATGAACCAAAAAGAAGGGGAAGACCTCCTAAGAAGAAAGTAGAAGAAGAGGTGTCTACAGCTAATGTAATGCCAGGATTTGACGATGATGATGATTTACAAGTAAATGCAATGCCAGGATTTGATGATGTTGACGACGATTTACCAGTAAATAGCATGCCAGGTTTTGATGATGATGACGATGAGGTAACAGTAAATACTATGCCAGGATTTGACGATGATGACGATTCTGTAGCAAATAGTATGCCGGGCTTTGACGATGACGACTCAAGCATAATAAATACAATGCCAGGCTTTGATGATAACACACAAATAGATGATATCACAGCAAATAATATAAATAATGGATATAATACTTTTAATTTAAATTCATCTAATGGTTCAAACGACTATAGTCAAACAAAATTAACAAATACAAGAAGAACATATCCTACAGATTCTATAAATGCGTTATTAACAAGAGAAAAGAAAATAGTAACTTTTGTTGGAACAAGTAAAAATGGAACATCATTCCTAGTAAATAATTTAGCACTTAGTTTAGCTAAGAAAGGAATAGATGTAGCAATATTAGATGCAACAAAAAATAGAAATGCATATTATATATATACAGAAAATGAAGAAGATTTAAGACAAATTGCAGAAAGAAGTATACCAAATTTAATAAATGGAGTAGCAGCAGGTTTAAAAGTAGAAAAAAATCTTACAGTATATACAGCTTTACCAGAAGATGATATTCCAATGGAAAGATATGAAGAAATATTAGCTACTTTAGTAAGAAATCATTCATTAGTATTAATAGATTGTGATTTCGAAACAGATTTTGGATATTTTGCAGCATCACAAGAAATATATTTAGTACAAAGTATGGATATATTAACAATACAACCACTTACAGCATTCTTTAGAGATTTACAAAGTAAAAATATCTATCAACCAGAAAATTTAAGAATTGTAATAAACAAAGAATTACCAGTAAAAACACTAACAGTAAAAAATATTATAGGAGGATTATCTTTCTATAATGACCCATCAATGTCATTCATGAGAGAATTATTTAACAGAGAAACAGCTAAGTATTGCACAATTCCATTCGAAATAGCTACATATTCAAAATATTTAGAAGGATTAGTAAATTGTAAAATATCTTTAAATGGATATTCAAAAGAATTCTTACAATCATTAAGAACATTAGAAAATATGGTATATCCACTAATGGAACCAACAGCAACTTCAAATAAAAATGTTAAAAGCAATAACAGTTATGAAAGAACTAGATTTTCAAACGAAATGAATGACACATTAAATCAAATGAAGAAAAATTTTTAAAATAATATAGGGGTGAAAAAGTTTTGACAGTAGCAATATTAGTAACTATAGTTATATTGGTTTGCATAATAATAGCATTAATGATATATAATATTTCTATTCACAAAAAGATAGCCAAATTCAGCAATATAAGTGAAAAAATAAATGGGTTAAATGTATTACAAAATTTCATGGATACAATAGGCGAATATTCAAGTGTAGAAGAAAAAATACAAAAAATAAATGAAATTATTTTAAATAAATATAGTATATTAAAATATTCAACAATAGTAGTATTCAATGGTGCAGAATATGATTTAAAAGCTTCAAATGTTGATGAAAAACATTGGCAAACTTTAACCGAATTAGGTGATGAAGAAATATTTAAAGATAGTATTGCAACAGCAACACCAAAATATATAACTGTAGAAAAAGAATCAGAAAAGTTACCATATCAAAAAATGGAATTTGGACGAGCAAAATCTGCAATGTTCTTTCCTTTATATATAGATAATGTTTATATTGGTTATTGGTTAATAGAAAGTAGCGAAATACATGCTTTTGATTCAATAGATACAGCAATAATAGAAGTAATTAGAGATAATATAGTAACTATACTAAAAACGGTTCAATACCAAAATACAGTAGAAAATACAGTAAGACAAGATTTATTTACAGGACTAAATTCTGCTGAATACTTATATGGCTTAGGCAAAAAAGAGATAGACAAATATACAATTTCAACAGTATGTATGTTTAGAATTACTAATATAGAAGAAATAAATGAAAAAATAAGTAGACACTTAGGTAATAAAGTAATTACAGAAGTAAGTAAATTTTTCGAAAGCAATATATCTAAAGAATATCTATTTGTACGCTATATGGGACCTAAATTTGTAATAGTATTTTCAGGTGTTCAATCTGAAGATGTTGCAAACTTTTTAGAAGACATAAAAGCCCAAATAGAAGAAATGCAAATACATCCAGATTTAGATGACAAAGCAATAGCTAATGTAAAAAATAAAGAAGAAATATATGTTAGCCCAAGACTAAACTTTGTATTAACATCATATTATAAAGGAACATCTATGGATGGATTAACTAAAAAATTAGAAGAATATATAGATAATGCAAATAAAAATGAAAGTGATATAAATTATATTTAAAAGGAGGAAGGAAGTATGGCAAATTTTGATAAAACAATGAGTTTTAAAGTAGAAAGAGATGCAAATATTAAAGTAAAGGAAATCTTAAAAGAGGTTTATGATGCTTTAGTAGAAAAAGGATATAATCCAATAAACCAAATTGTAGGATATATACTATCTGGAGATCCAACTTATATTACAAGTTATAATGATGCGAGAAATAAAATAAGATTAATAGAACGTGACGAGCTATTAGAAAAAATGGTTAAAAATTATATAGGGTTAGAAGAAGAGTAATATGAGAATTTTAGGAATAGATTATGGCGATGTAAGAACAGGTATTGCTATAACAGATCCATTAGGCATTACAGCACAAGGATTAAAAACCATAAACAATCAAAATAGTGACAAAATTTTACTTAGAGAAATTGAAGAAATAGTAAATGAATATAATGTAGAAAAAATAGTAATAGGTATGCCATTAAATTTAAGAGGTGAAAAAACTGTACGTGCTGAAAAAACAGAAAAATTTATTCATAAATTAAAGTGTAAATTTGGAAAAATGCCTGTAGAAAAAATAGATGAAAGATTAACAACAGTTCAAGCGCACAAAACTATGAATTTTTTAGATGTAAATAAGAAAAATAAAAAAAATATTGTAGATACTATAGCTGCTGTATACATTTTAGAAACATATATGCGAAAAGAAGAGAAAAAATAGTTGCAAAAAATGCAAAAATAGTATATGATAATGAAAATTGAAAATAATAATAATTAAGATATCGAAAGGAGAATAATATGAGTGAAGATATCAATACACCAAACAATGGTGAAGAATTAGACAACATAATAATTTTAAATGATGAAAATGGAAATGAAGTAAAATTTGAATTCTTAGATTTAATGGAATATGAAGGAGAAGAATATATAATATTACTACCAACAGAAGAAAGCGAAGATAATGATGAAGTTGTTATCTTAAAAGTTGAAGATGTAGAAGATGATCCAGACATGGAAACTTATGTTAGTGTAGACGATGAAGATACTTTAAACGCAGTATTCGAAATGTTTAAAGAAAAATTTAAAGATGAATTCAATTTTATAGATGAATAATAAATACATTAAAAAAGAGGAGTAATTATATTTTTATATTTAGAGAATAAAGGTTATTAGCTGAAAGCCTTTTATATAATATATAATGAAGGTAGCTTTTTTGTAGATATAGTGAAATAATAGTAGTTATATTCGGGTTGGCTCCGTTAAAAGCTATAATGAGTATTATTAAATATTAAGGTGGTACCGTAAGAGTAATCTTGCCCTTAAAAGGCAGGCTTACTCTTTTTTATTGTTATAAGAAATTACTCTTAGCAGGGGAATTTACTAATATCTAGATTTTATAAAAAAGGAGGAGTTTTTATGAATTATAATCATAAACTAAATGATAAGTATAACCCAAAGGACTTTGAAGAAAAAATTTATAAAGAAACTGAAGAAAAAGGTTATTTTAAAGCTAATATGAATAAAGAAAAAGAATCTTATTGTATAATGATGCCACCACCAAATGTAACTGGTAAATTACATATGGGACATGCACTAGATGGAACAATACAAGATATTTTAATTCGTTTTAAAAGAATGCAAGGTTATAATACTTTGTGGCTTCCAGGTTCAGACCATGCTTCTATTGCAACAGAAATGAAAGTTGTAGAAAAATTAAAAAAAGAAGGAAAAACAAAACATCAAATAGGAAGAGAAGAATTTTTAAAAGAAACATGGGATTGGACGCATTTATATGGTGGAACTATACAAGAACAACAAAAAAAATTAGGATGTTCTTGTGACTGGGAAAAACGTAGGTTTACACTAGATGAAGGACTTTCAGAAGCAGTAAAAGAGCAATTTGTACGTTTATATGAAAAGGGACTAATTTACAGAGGAAAGAGAATGGTTAATTGGTGCCCAAACTGTAATACTACTATTTCAGATGTAGAAGTTGAATATCGTGAAGAAAATACACACTTATGGCATATTAAGTATAAGGTAAAAGATGAAGATGAATATATAATCGTTGCAACAACAAGACCAGAAACAATGTTAGGCGATACAGCTGTTGCAGTACACCCAGATGATGAAAGATATAAAGATTTAGTTGGAAAGAAATGTATACTTCCAATTATGAACAAAGAAATTCCAATTATAGCAGATAGATTTGTAGAAACAGAATTTGGAACAGGAGCAGTTAAAATAACACCAGCACATGACATGAATGATTATCAAGCTGGATTAAGACATAATTTAGAAATAATAGAAGTATTCGACGACAATTTTAAAATGGGTAATTTGGTTACGGAATATGAAGGAATGAACTTATTAGAAGCAAGAGAAAAGATTGTAGAAAAACTAAAAGAGCTAGGTGCTATTGTAAAAATTGAGGACTTAACACATAATGTAGGAAAATGCGAAAGATGTAAGACCACAATTGAACCAAAAATTTCTGACCAATGGTTTGTAAAAATGGAAGAACTTGCGAAACCAGCTATTAAAGCAATTGAAGATGAAGAAATCAAATTTGTACCAAAAAAATATGAAAAGATGTATTTTAATTGGATGAACAATATACAAGACTGGTGTATATCTAGACAATTATGGTGGGGGCATAGAATTCCAGCTTACTACTGTGATGATTGTGGACATATAACAGTATCACGTGAAAATGTAAATGAATGTGAAAAATGTAATTCAAAAAATATAAGACAAGATGAAGATACACTAGATACATGGTTTAGCTCAGCATTATGGCCATTCTCTACTTTGGGTTGGCCAAACACAGAGAGTGAAGATTATAAAACGTTTTTCCCAACTAATGTATTGGTTACAGCATATGATATTATAACATTTTGGGTTTCAAGAATGATTGTATCTAGCTTAGAACTTACAAAAGAAAATCCATTTAAAGATGTTTTAATACATGGAATCGTAAGAGATAGCCAAGGAAGAAAAATGTCTAAAACATTAGGAAATGGAGTAGATCCATTAGAAATTATAGAAAAATATGGAGCAGATAGTTTAAGATTCTCTGTACTTTCTGGTACAACTATGGGAAATGACATAAGATATATGCCAGAAAAATTAGAACAAGCTTCAAACTTTGCAAATAAAATTTGGAATGCAGCTAAATTTATAACAAACTCTTTAGAAGATGACAACAAGATAATCGATTTTTATAATAAAGTATATAATTCAAATAAAAAGGAATTTAATAGCGAATATCTAAAAATAGAAGATAAATGGATTTTATCTAAGCTAAATACATTAATAAAAGATGTTACAAAATTAATAGAAGACTATGATTTAGGTATTGCTATTGACAAGATATATAATTTTATTTGGAATGAATTTTGTGATTGGTATATAGAAATTTGTAAAACAAGAATTTATAGTGAAAATTTAGAAGAGAGAGTTCAAGTAAATTTTGTACTAGATTATGTTTTAAGAAATGCTTTAAAACTATTACATCCATTTATGCCGTTTGTTACAACGGAAATATATTCAAAATTAGTACATTATGATGATATAAATTTAATGGTTTCAGCATGGCCAGAGTATAATGAATTAAATCAGTTTAAATTAGAAGAAGATACAGTAGAAAAATTAAAGGATATAATTGTAGATATTCGTAATACTAGAGCAAATATGAATGTACACCCAAGTAAGAAAACTAAGTTGATTTTTGTAACTTCTGAATATGAAGAAGCAATAAAACAGGCTAATGAATTTTTAATAAAACTAGGATTTGCAACAGATATAGAAACTAAAAATGAAAAAAATGGAATTCCAGAAAATGCAATTGCAATATTAAAAGATGGAATAGAATTATATATTCCATTTGAAGAACTAGTTGATATTAAAGAAGAAATAAAAAGATTAGAAGTAGAGATATCAAAATTGGAATCTGAAGTAGCAAGATGTAATAAAATGCTTTCTAATCCTGGATTTATAAATAAAGCTCCAGAAAGTAAAATTAATGAAGAGAAAGAAAAATTAGCTAAGTATGAAGAAATGCTAAATGCTTCAAAAGAAAGATTAGAAAAAATAAGAAAATAAATTGTATAAAAATGCCCGTAGAATGTTATCTATTATAACATTTTACGGGTTTTAAAGTAAATTTAAGAATTTTTTATAATTGCTAAAGCACATTTTATTCCATCAACAGCTGCAGACATAATTCCACCAGCGTAACCAGCTCCTTCTCCACAAGGATAAATTCCTTTTATGTTTGACATTAAATTTTCTCCACGAACAATTTTTACAGGAGAAGAACTTCTAGTTTCTACACCGGTTAATAGAGCATCAGAAGCAGCAAATCCATGAATTTGCTTATCAAAGTGTAATAAAGCTTTTTTCATAGTGATATTAATGAAATTTGGAAGCAAGTTATTTAAATTATAAAATGTTGTACCAGGCAAATAAGTTGGAAGAACACTTTCAAAATTAAATGATAATGTATTATTCACATAATCACCAACTTTTTGTATTGGTGCGTAATAATTTCTTCCACCAGCCATAAAAGCCTTTTCCTCTAACTGTTTTTGAAAGTCGATTCCAGCTAAAGGATGAGCAGAGGAAAAATCATTTGGTGTAACATTAACTAAAATTGCACTATTAGCATTTACACCATTACGTTTAAATACACTCATACCATTAGTTACAATTGTATTTTCTTCACTTGAAGAAGCCATAACAGTTCCACCGGGGCACATACAAAAAGAATAGCAACTTCTATTGTTTTCTGTGTCATGGTAAACAAGTTTATATTCAGCAGGTGGTAATTTTAACTTGGATTTATCACCGTATTGCGATAGATTAATGTTTTTTTGTAAATGCTCAATTCTAACACCTACAGAAAAATTTTTACTTTCCATATTTAATCCCTTGTTGTAAATCTTGTAGAAGGTATCTCTACTACTATGGCCAATTGCTAATATAAGGTTTGAAATGGGAATAGTATACTCCTTGTTACAATTTTCATATGTAATAGATTCTATTTTATTATTTTTAATATGTAAATCTGTTAGTTTACTGTTAAATAAGAATTGACCACCGTTTGCAATTATATAAGATCTCATGTTACTTATAATCTTTATCAAATTATCTGTACCAATATGAGGCTTTGACAAATATAAAATTTGTTCAGGTGCACCAAATTTATAAAAATCTTGTAATACAATATTACATAAAGGGTTATTTATACCAGATGTTAATTTACCATCTGAAAATGTTCCAGCGCCACCTTCACCAAACTGTATATTGGAATTAATATTTAATTTACCAGTTTTTATAAATAAATCTACATCTTTTTTTCTATCTTCTACTGTTTTCCCTTGTTCAATAATAATTGGTTTTATTCCATTTTTTATAAAAGTCAATGCTGCAAACAGACCGGCAGGTCCTGCACCTATAATAACAGGCTGTAAAGCAGTGTTATTAGTTATAGATATATTAGGAAGTTCGAAATTCTTATAGTCATCTAAGCATGAATATTTTTTTTTATTTTTCAAGTTTAATGAGATATTGTACAGATAGTGGATATTACTTTTGTTACGTGCATCAATTGATTTTTTTATAATATGCCAATCTAAAATATCTTCATATATAATATGATACTTTTTACAAATATATTTTATAAGAGATTCTGAACTTAAATCTTCATAAATTTTAATATTATTTATTCTTTTCATAAAAATCCTTTCTAAAATAAAATAGTAAATAAATTATAACATAAAAATCTACTTTAGAAAATATGTAGAAAAAAGTCGATAAGTTTTTTTAAAATCGACAAAAGTTCCTATTAATCGCTATTGGAAAAAATTACCAACGGTATTATAATAATAAAAAAGGAGGGGTATATGTGCAAATTAAATATTTAGAGAGGGACAAGTTGTTATTCTTTTTATTAGAAGAAGAAATAGACCATCATACTACAAAAGAATTAAGGAGGAAATTAGATTATGAGATTGAAAGATATATGCCTAAAAAAGTTATATTTGATTTTAATAGTGTTAACTTCATGGATAGTGCAGGAATAGGACTGTTACTTGGGAGGTATAAAATAGTAAATATGTTACGGTGGAGAGGTAGCATTAATTAATGTAAAGAAAAGTATAAAGAAAGTATTAGATATGTGTGGAATATTAAAGCTAATACATATATATGACGATTTAGATATGAAATTTAATGTATGCTAGGAGGAAAGTATGAATAAGAAATATAAGAATAAAATGCAATTAGAAATATTAAGTAAATCAAGTAATGAGGCATTTGCGCGTATTACAGTGGCAGCTTTTGCAGCACAATTGGATCCAACTATAGAAGAACTATCAGATATAAAAACATCTGTGTCAGAAGCTGTAACAAACTCTATTATTCATGGTTACGAAAATAAAGATGGGATAATAAGAATAAGTGCATATATTTTTGAAGATATAGTAAGAATAGAAATTGCAGATCAAGGTAAAGGTATAGAAGACATAAAAATCGCAAAACAACCATTGTATACGACAAAACCAGAACTTGAAAGATCTGGAATGGGATTTACAATAATGGATAACTTTATGGATAGTTTAAAAGTGGAGTCCGTTGTAGGCATGGGAACTAAGGTAACGATGGAAAAGAAAATAAACAATAAAAATACAAATGAAAATTTAAACCAAGAGGAGAATTTTTATGTATGAAAATACTGTAGGCGAAATCTTAAAAGCTCAAAATGATAAAGAAGAATTGGGAAGAATTGTAGAAAATAATAGTGGGCTAGTTTGGAGTATTGTTAAGAGATTTACGGGAAGAGGTTATGAAAATGAAGATTTATATCAAATAGGGACTATAGGATTAATAAAGGCAATAAAAAATTTTAATCCAGAATACGAAGTTAAATTATCAACATATGCAGTAACTTATATAATAGGAGAAATAAAAAAGTTTATAAGAGATGATGGAATAATAAAAGTAAGCAGGAGTATTAAAGAATTATGTGTAAAAATTAAAGACATAGAAAATAGAAATATAAAAGAAGGTAAAAATGTAACTATTGAAGAAATTGCAAGAGAGCTAAAAGTGGAAAAAGAAGATATTGCTCTTGCAATAGATTCTATGAAGCAGGTAGAGTCTATATACCAAGAAGAATCAAATGATGGGAAAATATCTATAATAGATAAAATATCATCTGAAAAAGATGAAACAGAGATAACTGTAAATAAAATTTTTATAAAAGAATTATTAAACAAAATGGACAGTAGAGATAGGCAAATTATTATGCTGAGATATTTTAATGGTCAAACTCAATCACAAGTTGCTAAAATGCTTAATATATCCCAAGTACAAGTTTCAAGAATAGAAAAAAAGATATTAAATAAAATGAAAATAGAGTTAATATCATAGGAGGAGCAGTGAAAAAAATTATATTTTATCTTTTAGGAATAATTGTTATTATTTTTTTGATTCCAATAATGTGTACATCACAAACAAAAGAAACATTCATTAATACTAAAGCTTCAAATATTCCACAAGAAAGCTTTGTAGAAAACAACTATGATTATAAACAATATCAACTAGTAAGGTTATTACATACATCTAATAATAATATACAAGAAATTAATTTAGATGAATATTTATATGGTGTTGTGGCAGCAGAGATGCCAGCAGATTTTAGTGAAGAAGCATTAAAAGCGCAAGCTGTTGTCGCGAGAACTTATACAGTTTATAAAATAATAAACAATAATTCTAAACATGGAGAAGCACAAATATGTGATGATTCTAAATGTTGCCAAGCGTGGATATCAAAAGATGATAGATTTGAAAAATGGAAGGAAAATGAAAGAGAAGAAAATTGGAGAAAAATTGTAAATGCGGTAAATAGTACACAAGGAAAGATAATAATGTATGAAAATAAACCAATTAATGCATTTTTTCATTCGAATAGTGGTGGAAAAACAGAAATTCCTATAAATGTATGGGGTGGCAGTGGCTTACCGTATTTGCAAGTGGTAGAAACATCTGGAGAAGAAAATTATAGTCAATATAGTTCAGAAGTAATTATTTCGAAAGAAGAATTACAAAACATAATGTCAAATGAATATTCGGATTTCACAATAGATTATAATGATACTAATTGTATAGAGATTTTAGAATACACAACAAGTGGAAGGGTAAAAACGATAAAAATTGGTAATAAAAATTTATCAGGAGTAGAAGCAAGAAGCATTTTTAAACTAAAATCAACAAATTTTAATACTTATATAGAAGGAAACAACATTAGATTTACTGTAAAAGGATATGGACATGGAATTGGAATGAGCCAAACTGGAGCGGATAGCCTAGCTAAAGAAGGAAAGAATTATGAAGAGATAATTAATCATTTTTATATTGGAGTACAAATAAAAGATATGTAAAAATTGTATAAATTAATAAAAAAAGGAAATACTTTTATTAAATAAAATGAGGAGGAAATTTTATGAGAGAATATAAGAAAATATCAAAAGGTATTATTATTTTAATTACATGCGTAATAATTATTACTAGTATTTCCTTTATAGCATTATTTGTAAGTAGAAAAGAAGAGCCAAAGGGGAATGGAAAACAACTTGCAGGAACAGTTAATTACTTAGAAGAGTCAAATTCTATAGAAGAGGTAAGCAGTACATCGGACAAAACAATAAATGAAGTAAAAGAAAATAAAGTGGCGTTGAATACAGAAAGCTTGATAAGTAACGAAAAAGAAAAAAAGGCTAATAAAAAGGATACAAAAGAAAAAGTAACTAAAGAAGAAGTAAAAAAAGAAACGAAGAAAAAAGAGGTTAAGTTTGAAAAACCAGTAGAAGGAAAAATATTAAAAGAGTTTGCTAAAGAAAACTTAGTGTTTTCTAATACACTAAATGAATGGACAACGCATACAGGAATAGACATAAGTGCGGAAAAAACAACAGTAGTTAAATCAGCTTATGAAGGAACTGTAGAATCAATTAAAAATGATCCAAGGTATGGTTTGACAGTAATTATTGCACATCAAGATGGATACAAAACAACATATTCTAATTTATTAACTTCTGAATTTGTAGTGGAAGGAGAAAAAGTTAGTACAGGACAAACTATAGGTACTGTAGGAAATACAGCAACATTTGAAATTGCAGATGAAAGCCATTTACATTTTGAAATATTAAAGGATAACATTCAAGTAGATCCTACTATATATATAAAATATTAAAAAGCGACTAGATGTTGCTTTTTTGTATTTGAAACAATTGCATATAGTCTTCAAAAGCTTGTGAAATAAGGGGTTGATAGAAAAAGAAAAAAATATGTACAAAAAATAATAAAAAAATGAAAAAATATGTTGACAATATAATAGTGATATGTTAATATAATTAAAGACCGAGTAACAAGAGAGAAACACATAGAAATATGTAAAAAAGATTAGTAATTAAAGACAACAAGAAAAGAGATTAAGAAGAAATTACTAATTTTATTTTGTCTAAAAATACTTTGGAAAAAGTTTAAAAAAATTCAAAAAAAGTATTGACAAAAAAAGCGAAAGGTAATATAATACAAAACGTTCCAACAAGAACAAAAAAGTACATTGAAAAGTAAATAATAGATTCAATATGAGAAACAACCAGCGGTAGTAATATACTACCAACAATAACAAAAATTCAAAGCTAGAAAAGCAAACTTGATTTATATTAACTTGAAAGAGTAAGAATATAGAAACCAAAATAAGAGAGTTTGATCCTGGCTCAGGATAAACGCTGGCGGCGCACATAAGACATGCAAGTCGAACGAACTTAATCGATTCTTTTAGATTCGAAGCGGTTAGTGGCGGACTGGTGAGTAACACGTAAGCAACCTACCTGTTAGAGGGGAATAACAGTGAGAAATCACTGCTAAAACCGCATATGCCGTGAACATCGCATGATGAAAACGGGAAAAGAGCAATCTGCTAATAGATGGGCTTGCGTCTGATTAGCTAGTTGGTGTGGTAAAGGCATACCAAGGCAACGATCAGTAGCCGGACTGAGAGGTTGAACGGCCACATTGGGACTGAGATACGGCCCAGACTCCTACGGGAGGCAGCAGTCGGGAATATTGCGCAATGGAGGAAACTCTGACGCAGTGACGCCGCGTATGGGAAGAAGGTTTTCGGATTGTAAACCATTTTAGACAAGGAAGAAACAAGACAGTACTTGTAGAATAAGCTCCGGCTAACTACGTGCCAGCAGCCGCGGTAATACGTAGGGAGCAAGCGTTATCCGGATTTATTGGGTGTAAAGGGTGCGTAGACGGGAAGGTAAGTTAGTTGTGAAATCCCTCGGCTCAACTGAGGAACTGCGACTAAAACTGCTTTTCTTGAGTGCTGGAGAGGAAAGTGGAATTCCTAGTGTAGCGGTGAAATGCGTAGATATTAGGAGGAACACCAGTGGCGAAGGCGACTTTCTGGACAGCAACTGACGTTGAGGCACGAAAGTGTGGGGAGCAAACAGGATTAGATACCCTGGTAGTCCACACCGTAAACGATGGATACTAGGTGTAGGAGATATTAAGTCTTCTGTGCCGTCGCAAACGCAGTAAGTATCCCACCTGGGGAGTACGGCCGCAAGGTTGAAACTCAAAGGAATTGACGGGGGCCCGCACAAGCAGTGGAGTATGTGGTTTAATTCGACGCAACGCGAAGAACCTTACCAAGTCTTGACATCCCTTGACAGGCATAGAAATATGTAATCTCTTCGGAGCAAGGAGACAGGTGGTGCATGGTTGTCGTCAGCTCGTGTCGTGAGATGTTGGGTTAAGTCCCGCAACGAGCGCAACCCCTAGTATTAGTTGCCAGCGAGTAATGTCGGGAACTCTAATACGACTGCCGGTGATAAATCGGAGGAAGGTGGGGACGACGTCAAATCATCATGCCCTTTATGTCTTGGGCTACACACGTACTACAATGGCTATAACAAAGAGAAGCGAAATAGCGATATGGAGCAAAACTCAAAAAAATAGTCTCAGTTCGGATTGAAGGCTGAAATTCGCCTTCATGAAGCTGGAATTGCTAGTAATGGCAGGTCAGCATACTGCCGTGAATACGTTCCCGGGCCTTGTACACACCGCCCGTCACACCATGAGAGTTGGAAATACCCGAAGCCTGTGAGCTAACAAACGAGGCAGCAGTCGAAGGTAGAGCCAATGATTGGGGTGAAGTCGTAACAAGGTAGCCGTATCGGAAGGGGCGGCTGGGGCACCCCC
>USAE01000004.1 GCA_900552655.1 uncultured Clostridium sp. | reverse complement strand
AAAATTTAGTGTATGGGGATGATACAATAATGATAAAACTTATTGCAAGCGACTTAGATGGAACAATGTTCGAAAAAGGAAATACAATACCAGAAACTAATTTAAAAGCAATGCAAGACATAAATAACTCTAATATAAATTTTACAATATGTACTGGTAAAACATATTCTTTATTTAAAGATATATGTAAAGAAATAGAAGATGGGTATGGAATATTTGGAAATGGAAATCAAATAATTAATTTGAAAACTGGAAAAGAGCTTTATAGGAAAATATTGGATAATGATGATGTACTATTTTGTATTAATGAAGCAAAAAAGTTAAAATTACATATTCACCTATATACAAATAATGAAGTAATAACAGAGAAACTATTATATATGGATTTAAGAAATTTTGAACTTACTAAAAATGGGAAAAATGGAGAATTAGAATTCAAAGTTTTAGAAGATATAAAACAATATGTAATAGAAGAGAGACCAGAAATATTAAAGTTAGTTGTTTCTGCAGAAAAAGATTTAGAAAAACTAAAAGGAGAATTTACTAAAAATAAGAATTTACAAGTTAATTTGATTAAAAAAACTAACAAATACAAAGATGAAATTATAGGAAAAGAATATGAATATTTAGATATTATTCCAGTAGGTATAAACAAAGAGCAGGCACTAGAAGTACTAGAAGAATATTTAAAAATAGATAAAAGCGAAGTGCTAGCAATAGGAGATAATTTAAATGACTTAGAAATGGTAAAAGATTCAGGAATTGGAATTGCAGTTGCAAATGCATATGATGAATTAAAAGAAGTGGCAAATTATACCACTACAACAACTGCTCAGAATGGTGGATTTGCAGAAGCAATATATAAATTTATAGAATTTTAAGAAAAGAAAAACACAGTATAAAATAGCAAAGCTAGAATATACTGTGTTTTTCACTAGCTAAGAAAATTTTATTTTAGGAAAGTGTTTTATAATAAAAAACGGGATTTTAAGAACCGTCCCCGAATCCCGATCTGCTTCTTCTTGAGTTATATAACCATTTTCTACCATAGTTTTTAAAACATGTTTTTGCCTGCTCTTAGTTAAATCAGGATTTTTAGTTGGTGCATATACGCTAGGAGCATTAGGAATTCCAGCCATCATAGTGCATTCGTTTAAATTCATCTGACTAGGTTCTTTATTTAAATAACCATTACAAGCTTCTTTAATACCATAATACCCATCTCCAAAATATGAAGTATTTACATACAATTCTAAAATTTCTTCTTTAGAATAATTATCTTCTATAGCGTATGCCATAAAAATTTCGGCAAGTTTTCTAGGGAATGGATCCATATCTATAAAATAAATATTTTTTGCAAGTTGTTGGGTAATAGTACTACCACCTTCACGTAAATCAAAATTTGTAATATTAACATATATAGCTCTTCCAATAGAACGTAAATCTATTGCACCATGCTTATAAAAACGTCTATCTTCTACAGAAACAACAGCATTTAAATAATCTTTTGGAAGTTTGCTAAACTTTATATAATTTTTGTCACTTTGAATTTCTTCTATTTTGCTAGCTAAAGGTTCTTCTTTTATGGCTTTATCATATAAAGAATAACCATAAAAACCAAGAGATCCTCCAATTAGCAATATAATTAAAAGAAAAAATAATAAAAACTTTTTCATAACTATCACCAACTTTATTATACATTAAAGAATAATTAGTGTAAAACGATAATACGAAAATTAAGATAATATTAAGAAAATTGTAAATAAAAAAGTGAATGTGAGAGCAAAAATTCAAAATTTAAATATGAGAGCTAGAAATAAAAAATAAAAAAATCTAAAAAACACTTGCTTTTTAATAAATGTTGTATTAAAATTTAAACAGGTGGAGAGAAGTGGTACAAAGTGGTAAAAAATGAATAGAGGTGAAACGAAGTGCTAATTCGGCCAATATGAACATTCTTTAGATGCCAAAGGCAGACTAATAATGCCAGCAAAGCTAAGAGAAGATATGGGTGAAAAATTCATAATCACAAAAGGCTTAGATGGGTGTTTATTTGGTTTTTCACAAAACGAATGGGAAAACTTCGAAACAAAATTAAAAACACTTCCACTTACCAACAAAAATGCTAGAGATTTCGTAAGATTCTTCTTGTCTGGAGCAATGGAATGCGAAATAGATAAACAAGGAAGATTTTTAATATCTAGTAATTTGAGAAATGTTGCAACATTAGAAAAAGAAGTTATTATAATTGGTGTTGGGACAAGAATAGAAATATGGAACAAAGAAAAATGGGAAAATTACAATAACGAAGAAAATATATCAGCAGATGATATTGCAGAAAATATGACAATGTTAGGTATATAACTTTATAAAAGTTTATATAAATTTTATACTAAAGATAAAAAATAAAATTACAAAAGAAGTTTAGTAAACATTTACTAAAGAAAAATCAAGATCACTTGATAAGAAGAGGGCTATACTAAAGAGAAAAAACAAATATACAAAAGATAAAATCTTAAGAATTAATTATATTTTATTTATCTATACTTAAGAAAAAATATGTAAATTACAAATGTAAATAGCTAATATATACCACGAAAAAGGGAATGAAATACAAATGACGAAAACGCTAGAAACAAAAGAAGAATAGCTGATAAACAGTTGGAAAGATAAAACTTCCAACTGTTTATGCTATTCAAAAAAGATAGAAATTGGAGGTATGTATTGGAATTTAAGCATAAACCAGTTTTGCTTGCTGAATGTATAGAAGGGTTAAACATAAAAGAAAATGGAATTTATGTAGATGGAACTCTAGGTGGTGCAGGTCACAGCAAAGAAATAGCAAAAAGATTATCAAAAGATGGCACACTAATAGGAATAGATAGAGATTTAGAAGCATTAACAGCAGCAAAGAGAAATTTAAAAGAATTTAAAAATGTTAAATATGTACATGGAAATCATGATGATATAAATTTTATATTAGAAGATTTACGGAATAGAAGCAGTAGATGGAATACTACTAGACTTGGGAGTTTCTTCGTATCAACTAGATGAACGTAATAGAGGATTTAGTTATTTAGGTGAAAATGAGTTGGATATGAGAATGGATAAAACACAAGATTTAACTGCAAAAGAAGTTGTTAATTCATATTCAGAGGAGAAACTAGCCAATATTATATTCGAATATGGAGAAGAAAGATTTTCTAAAAATATAGCAAGAAATATATGTATTGAACGAAAAAAAGCAGAAATACAAACAACAGCACAGTTAGTAAAAATAATAGAAAATTCTATTCCAAAATCAAAACAAAATAATGGACATCCAGCTAAAAGAACTTTTCAAGCTATAAGAATAGAAGTAAATAATGAAATAGAGCCATTATATGAAACAGTTTTAAAATGCATAAAGGCATTAAAAAAAGATGGAAGATTATGTATTATAACTTTTCATTCTTTAGAAGATAGAGCTGTAAAAAAAGCATATATTGAAGCAGAAGGAAGATGTACATGCCCAAAAGATTTGCCATACTGTGTATGTGGAGCAATATCTTATGGAAAAATGGTTAATAAAAAACCAATAATTGCTACTAAGGAAGAACAAGAAGAAAATTCGAGAAGTAAAAGTGCAAAACTACGAATTTTTGAGAGAAGATAACAAAAGAGGGAGGTGAAAGCTAATGGCTAAATACCAATACGGAACAAGCCCTAGAAAACTAGAACCGGATTTTATACCAAATAGGACTTCTAAAAAAAGTCAAGAGTTGGAACGTGAGAGAAAAGAGAAGATAAAAAAAGAAGCAAAGGAAAGGGCTAAACAAAAAAGAGCTGCTGTTTTATTAAAGAAAAAAATAGTGGTATATATTGGTATTGCTTTTGCTATGCTTTTAGTCATTAGCTACAGAAACTCTTTAATAACAGAAGATTTTAATAAAGTTAAAAATTTAAAAGCAGATCTTGCAACATTACAAAAGGAAAATCAACAAACTCAAGTTTTAATAGAGAGTAATCTTAACTTAAAGAAAATTGAAGAAGAAGCTAAAAGTAAGTTGGGAATGCAAAGATTAACAAATGATCAAAAAATTTACATGAATTTACCAAAGAAAGATTATGTGCAATCTTCAACTGATAAAGCTAAGACTACAGAAGAAAAAAATTGGTTAGATAAAATAATGGATAAATTTAAAGGAAATTAATCTACTTATCAAATTGTATATTTGATGGTAGATTTTTTTATCTTATTTTGTTGTTAGGATTGTCCTCTAATCTCGAATCTGATTCATAAAGACAAGTTCTTACTACATAGAATAGTAAAAAGAAATTTTACTGTCGAGGTGTGTACAATGCAAACTGTATGTAGTATAAAGAATAAAAAGATGATGTTGTGGATTATAATTGTTTCAGCTTTTTTACTTGTGCTTTTAATTGTAAGACTTGCTATAATTCAATTTGTTGATGGCAATAAGCTAAAGCAAATGGCATATGAACAGCAGACTTTAAATAGAAAGATAACTTCTAAGAGAGGAACTATATATGACGCTACAGGAAAAAATGTTTTGGCGCAAAGCAGTACAGTAGAAACTGTTACTGTAAATTCTATAAATATTCCAGAGGATAAGAAAGAAAGTGTAAGCAGGGCTTTGTCTGAAATATTAGATATAGATTATGAAAAGACATTAAAAAAGATTAAGAAGAGAAGTTCTATAGAAACGATTGCTAAAAAGGTGGATAAAGAAAAGACAAATGAGCTAAGAAAATGGATGAAAGAGAATGATATTGAGTCAGGTATAAATATAGATGAAGATACAAAAAGATATTATCCTTATAGTAATTTAGCTTCACAGGTGATAGGTTTTTGTGGAAGTGATAACCAAGGATTAGATGGAATAGAAGCAAAATATGATGAAATTCTAAAAGGAAAAAGTGGAAAGATAGAAAAACTTACAGATGCTAAAGGTGGAGATATGAAGCAACTGGAAGAAAACTATGTGGCTGCAGAAAAGGGAAAGGATCTAATCCTAACAATAGATTTAAATATTCAGTCAATTGTAGAGAAATATTTAGAAAATGCGTGTATAGATAATAAATGTACAGATGGTGGAAATGTAGTTGTTATGAATCCCAATAATGGTGATATTTTGGCTATGGCAACATACCCTAACTATGATTTAAATAATCCATATGAAATAGAAAACAGCCAAGATATGGATAGTAAAGAAAGAAATAAACAATTACAAGCAAAATGGAGAAATAAAGCAATAGCAGATACATATGAACCAGGTTCTACTTTTAAGCTAATAACATCTTCTATAGCATTAGAAGAAGGAATAACCAAAACAGATAATGAAGGTGAATTTAATTGCGGTGGAGGAATAGAAATTGCAGGAGTTAGAATTAAATGTTGGAGATATTATAGACCACATGGAACGCAAAGCTTAAGGCAAGCACTTATGAATTCTTGCAACCCTGTATTTATTGCGTTGGGACAAAAAATTGGAAAAGATAAATATTATGATTACTTAGAAAAGTTTGGATTTTTTAGAAAAACCAATATAGATTTGCCAGGTGAAGCAAAGGGAATATTTTTAGATAAAGATAAAGTAGGTCCAGTAGAACTTGCTACAATAAGCTTTGGGCAAAGATTTGAGGTTACACCACTTCAGATGGTAACAGCAGTTTCTTGTATTGCAAATGGTGGTGAATATATACAACCAAGAGTTGTTAAAGAAATAGTGGATTCAGAAACTAAAGAAAAAACAGAAATAGGTGTAAAAAAAGTGGAAAGAGTTATTTCTAAGGAAACAGCGGATAGTGTTTTAAGTATTATGCAGTCAGTTGTAGATGATGGAACAGGTAGAAATGCACAAGTAAAAGGGTATTTAGTTGGCGGAAAAACAGGAACATCAGAAGATGGTGTAAATACTAATAAATATGTAACATCTTTTATGGGAGTAGCGCCTATTTCGAATCCACAAGTTGTAATTTTAGTTACATTATATAACCCAACAGGTGAAGGGGGTCACCAAGGAGGTGGTGTTGCAGCACCTGTTGGTGGCCAAATATTAGGAGAAGTATTACCATATTTAGAGTTAAAGCAAGATAAAGAAATAGAAGAGAAATTAGAAGAAATAGAAACTCCTGAGCTAAGGAATAAAACTGTAAAAGAGGCAAAACAAATAGTAAAGGAATTGGGGGTAAATTTAGAGATAAATAATATGCAAGAAGAAATAGATGAAAACGAAGTGTATGTAAAAGAACAAATACCAAAACCAGGAATAAAAATAACAAAAGAAAGAAAAGTTTATATTGATATATAAAACTACTTGCTATATAATGTATTCGTAAAATTGTATAAAACGGAGGGATATTTCATGAACCTTAAAAATATATTAGTAGGTATAGAAGGAATAAAAGCTAAAGGAGATATTAATATAGAGATAAATTCTGTAAAAAACGATTCTAGAAAAGTAGAAAAAGGAGATTTATTTATTTCTATAAAAGGATATGAAGCAGATGGAGCAGATTATATAGGAGATGCTATAGAAAAAGGTGCAATAGCAGTATTAGTAGAAGAGGGAACAAATTTAAAAGAGTTAAAAATAAAAGAGGATACAACATTAATAGTAGTACCAGATTCCAGAAAAGCTATGGCACAAATTGCTTGTAATTACTATGACAATCCATCAAGGAAATTTCAATTAATAGGAATAACCGGAACAAAAGGAAAAACAACAACTACGTATATGGTTAAATCTATGTTAGAAAAAAAGGGACTAAAAGTTGGATTAATAGGAACAATACGTAATTATATAGGAGCAGAAAGTTTAGGAGATAGCCAAAGAACAACACCAGAAAGCTTAGAATTACAAGAAATTTTTGCAAAAATGGCAGAAGCAAAGTGCGACGTTGTAATAATGGAGGTTTCTTCACAAAGTTTAAAATTAAATAGAGTGTATGGATCAGATTTTAATATAGGAATATTTACAAATTTATCAGAAGAGCATATAAGCGAAAAAGAACATGCAGATATGAAAGAATATTTCGAAACAAAATGTAAATTATTCACGATGTGTAAAAAAGCTTATATTAATGCAGATGATTTATACTCTATAAAACTTCCTAAGTTAGTAGAAGGTCCAGAATATATTACTTATGGAATAGATAATAATGCTAAGATATTAGCAAAAGATATTACAATAACAAATTCTTATGTAGATTTTAGAGTAAAAATAGGTGAAAGAAATGAAAGAGTAAAAGCATGTATTCCAGGAAGATTTAGTGTATACAATTCTTTAGCTGCTATTGCAATTGCAATGCAATTTGGATGTACAGCAGATATGATAAAAGAAGGACTAGAAGAAGTTAGAGTACCTGGTAGATCCGAAATGGTAGATAATAAATTAGAAATACCAATAATGATAGACTATGCACATACTCCAGAAAGCTTAGAAAGTATTTTGAGCGCTGTAAAATCATATACAAGAGGAAGAGTAATTTGTGTATTTGGTTGTGGAGGTAATAGGGATAAAAATAAAAGACCTTTAATGGGAGAAATCTCTGGAAGAATAAGTGACTACACTATTATAACTTCAGATAATCCAAGAAACGAAGAACCAAAAGAAATAATAAATGAAATAGAAGAAGGAATAAAGAAAACTAAAGCTTGTTACAAAGTGATAGTAGATAGAAAAGAAGCTATAAAAAATGCAATAGAAATGGCAAATAAATTAGATATTGTAGTTATAGCAGGAAAAGGACATGAAATGTACCAAGAAATAAATGGTAATAAATTGGAATTTAATGAAAGAAAAATAGTAATAGAAATTACAGACGAACTAAAGAAAAAACAAGAAGAAAAATATACAAACAAGAAAAAGTAAGGGTGATAAAATAAATGAATTTTCAAATAAAAATATTATTAGTAGCGTTTGGTGTAGCATTATTATTAGGAATTATTATTTTACCTATATTAAGAAAACTAAAAGTAAGCCAACAAGAAAGGGCAGAAGGTCCAAAATCGCATTTAAATAAAAAAGGAACTCCAACAATGGGAGGAATAATAGCTATAATAGCAATTACATTACTAAGTTTAGGTGTTATGCTAATTTATTATAAAAATAAACAAGTAGATGTTATAAAAGGAATAATCCCACTTTTATTTGCAACATTAGGATTTGGAATAGTTGGTTTTATAGATGATTTTAAAAAAATGATATTGAAGAATACAGAAGGATTAAAACCAAGTTACAAAATGCTAGGACTACTAGTAATAGCAGTATGTTTTGTATTATATTTATTAAATGTTTTAAATATAGGAACAGATATATATATTCCAATAGTAAAAACTTTTGTAAATATACCGGTTTGGATTTATATTCCTTTTGCAATAATAGTAATGCTAGCAACTACAAATGCAGTTAATTTAACTGATGGTATAGATGGATTAGCAACAAGTGTAACAACAATTATAATTGCCTGTTTAACAGTAATAGGAGTTATATTTAATATAAGAGAAGTTATAATTTTTGGAACAATAGTATGTGGATGTAACTTAGCGTTTTTAATATTTAATTTACACCCAGCAAAAGTTTTTATGGGGGACACAGGTTCTTTAATGCTAGGTGGTGTAATCGCAGGTATGGCACTTGTACTAAAAATGCCACTATTATTAATCTTAATAGCATTAATACCGGTGATAGAAACGCTTTCTGTAATGATTCAAGTTACATACTATAAAAAAACAGGAAAAAGAATTTTTAAAATGACACCAATTCATCACCATTTTGAATTATCAGGATGGAGTGAAAATAAAATAGTAACAGTATTTAGTCTACTTACTCTAGTTCTTTGTGTTGTAGGACTAAATATAATTTAATAAAGGAGATAAGAATGGCCAAAAACAAAAAAGTAAGGAAATTTTCTAAATTTGCAAATAACCAGATGGATTTTATCTTATTAATAACAGTTATATTATTATTATCTCTTGGTTTAATAATGGTACTTTCAGCAAGTTCACCTACATCACTTTCTGAAACAGGTGATGACAGTTATGTATATTTTAAAAAACAGGCAACTTTTGCTGTAATTGGTGTTGCTGCAATGCTATTTATTTCTAAAATAGATTATAGGTTTTGGAAAAAGTTTTATAAAATAGCATATATTGCTTCTATAATATTACTGCTAATGGTACTAATACCTGGAATAGGTAGATCAGCTGGTGGAGCAAGAAGATGGATAAATTTAGGAATACAATTCCAACCTTCAGAACTTGCAAAAATTGGATTAATTATATTTTATGCAAGTTATTTAACAGACCATAAAGACGAATTAAAAGATTTTAAAAAAGGTTTTGTTAAGCCACTATTATACTTAATTCCTGTAGTATTAATATTAATACTTGTACAAGATCACTTAAGTGCGACAATAATAATTGTATTAGTTGTTGGCATAATGATGCTTATGGCAGGAGTAAGGCCAAAATATTTTGCAACAGTAGGAACAGGAGTTGCAGTGGCTGGAGCTGCAGGATTGTATGCAATGGCAAAATTTACAAGTAAAGGAGCATTTAGAATTGCCAGAATAACATCGTTTTTAAACCCATGGGCAGATAAGCAAGGTGATGGGTGGCAAGTAATACAAAGTTTATATGCTATAGGTTCTGGTGGATTATTTGGAGTAGGATTAGGCCAAAGTAAGCAAAAATATTTATACATATCAGAACCACATACTGACTTTATTTTTGCAGTATTAGCAGAAGAATTAGGTTTTGTAGGATGCGCAATAGTTATTGGTTTGTTTGGTATCTTCATATGGAGAGGTGTACTTGCAGCAATGAAAGCCCCAGATATGTTTGGTAGTTTAGTTGCAGTTGGAATTACATCTTTAATAGGATTACAGGCAATAATTAATATTGCAGTTGTAACATCATCTATGCCAGTAACAGGAATGCCTCTACCATTTTTTAGCTATGGGGTAACATCACTATTAATTTTATTATGCTCAGTAGGTGTATTACTTAATATATCTAGAGCAGGTACAAAAGTTTAATAATATGAAAGAAATGCAAAAGCTACATAGCTATGTGTGCCTTACAAGCAAAGTGAGAAAGGAATGGATTTTAATATGAAAGTAATAATAGCAGCATCACAAACAGGAGGACATATAAATCCTGGTATTGCAATAGCTAATAAAATAAAACAAGAAAATCCAGATGCAGTAATTAAATTTATAGGTACTAAAAGAGGATTAGAAAATGACTTAGTACCTAGAGCAGGATATGAACTAAGAACAATTGAAGCATATGGTATTGTAAGAAAAATATCTATAGATAATATAAAAAAGATGATAAAAACTTTAAAAGGTTATAAAGAAGCAAAGAAAATATTAAAAGAAGAAAAACCAGATATTGTTATAGGAACAGGTGGGTTTATTTGTGGTCCTGTACTACTATCTGCTTCAAAACAAAAGATTCCTACAATGCTACATGAAAGTAACGCATTTCCCGGTGTTACAGTAAAATTACTAGCGAAAAAAGTAGATACAATTTTAATAGGTTTTGAAGATGCAAGAGAAAAAATTCATGATGCAAAAAATATTGTGCTAACAGGAACACCTACAAAATTTAAAGAGGTAGAATATAACGAAAACGAGAAGGATGAGTTTTTAAAAGAAAATAAATTAAATAAAAATCAAACACTAATTTTAGTTTTTGGTGGTAGCCAAGGAGCAAGACCTATAAATAATGCATTAGAAGAAATAATAGAAAAAAAATTAAATACAAATTATCAAATTTTATGGTCTGTAGGAAAAAGTCAATATGATATAATAAAAGAAAATCTATCAAAAAAAGATATAGATATAGAAAAAATAGAAAATGTTAAAGTTGTACCATATATATATGATATGCAAAAAGCAATGTCAGTAGCAGACCTAATAGTTTGTAGAAGTGGAGCTATGACTATAACAGAAGTTTCTATTTCTGGAAGACCTGCAATATTTGTACCATTATCATTTGCGGCAGAAAACCACCAAGAATATAATGCAAAAGTATTAGTAAAAGAAAATGCAGCTAAAATAATTCACGATAATGAAATTAATGGTGAAGCTTTAAATAATCTTATAAATGAAACAATTAAAGATAAAGAAAAGTTAAAAGAAATGGGAAACAATGCAAGGAAAATAGTAATGAAAGATGTAGAAAATAAAATATATAATGAGGTAAAAAGATTACTAAACAAAGGATAAAGGAGGTACTAAATATGAATGGCGTACTTTTTGAGGGAAGATTAAAAAATGTTTCGTCTGTAGATACAACTTTTATAAAAAATGAAGTTAATACATTAACTTCTAAAGAAACCGAAATACAAAATAAGATAGATGAACATATATCAGAATATTTAGATTGTATTAGGAGGAAAATATAATGAAAGTAAATGATATTAAAATAAAAGAACCAAAAACAGAAGGTCTATATACATTAAAAGGATTCGAAAAAGACGGAATATATGTAGGAAAGAATACTATACAAATGTCAAGAAATATTTTACAAAGTAGACCTACTAAGGAAATTCCAGGTGTAGGAATGCAAGTTAGACCTTCATACCTTTTTAGTCCAGCTAAATTTACAGCAGAAGCATTTAAGGGTGTAGCAATAGATGAAAGTATTTTTAACAAACAAACATCTGTAATGGAAACTGTAAAATCTACAATAGAACAAACAAAGGATACTTTAAAGCATACAATTTCGGACATAGCTTTAAACAATGTATATGATAAAACAAGAAATACAGAAGAAAAAGATTTTGATAAAGGTGGTGAAAGATAATGCTAAGTATTACAAAAGAGAATTTTAAAGAAGATTTAAAAGAACTTGTAGATATAGAAAATCAAAAGCAGATGAATTTAGCCTTATTATTTGAAAGCTCTTTGGCAAATAGTAAAGAAATTAGGCTTGCAGAATTTAAGGACAAGCTATATATTCAAGCAAATTACTACAATACATTAGATAAATATAAAATTGCAATTGATAACTTAGTAATGCAATATAAAAAACAATTAGATAAATTATTTGATGTATGTAGCACAAGATATATAAATATTCAAAGAGAATTGTCTGCTGCAATACAATCTGAAATAATTGTAGTTACAAATGTTAGTATAAATAAACAAAATTTAGAAAAAGCAGTAGAAGAAAATGATTCGAAAAAAATACATTATTATATTAACAAAATAAATGCATCAATACAAAAGAAATTAGACTATGAAGTAATCATAAACGAATGTAACAAAAGATTAGAAGATTGTATAAATCAATTATCAGAATTTTCAGAAAACATTAAAATAACAGAAAAAGTAGAAATGGTTGAAGAGAAAAAGGGTAAGATATATAGATTCTTTAATAATTTAATAAAGAATTTAAACAGAAAGAAAAATTTCGAAAACTATGTATTAAAACCATCAGAAAACAACATAGAACACTTAACAGGCGAAGTAGAAAAATCAATAGGAAGCTTATACAATCAAATATTCGAATTTGCAATACAGATGAAAGACAACAAAGAAAAAATTAACATGACATTTAATGCAATGATGCAAGCATAATCGGGACCGAGGGACGGTCTTTAAAGTCCCGGTTTTAAATATAAATAATAAAAAAGTATGAAAGAGTAGCAAAAATGAAATTAACTAAATTTATAAACAAAGTTTATTTCAAAAGGCTATTCTTTTTAGTTATAAAAAATCTTGCTATAAAATGTTACCTAAAAAGATTTCTTTCGACTTTTTTATATATTAAATGAGCAATGAAAAAAATAGTATAAAATAGGTAAAAGTAGAAATTAGTAAAATATAAAAAAACAATGTCGAAAATGCAAGAATACAGGCACCCGATTTATATTGAATACTTCTAAGTAAGAGTATATATTAATATATACAAAAACATGGGAGGAAGAAAATGAAAACTTTTTTTGGTGGAATATTTATGAACAAAGAAGAATTACGAAAGGAAGGAATATTATATCCAGTAAAATTAGAATATTATAAGATAAAAGATTTAAAAAGTAGAAACGATATATTTGGAATAGAAGTAATAAAAACAGAATACATAGATGATAGAATAAAAGTAGAAAAGGCATGTATAGATAAATTAACAAATGATGAAAAGATGGAGAATTCTATATTAGATATTTTAAAAAGGAATGAAGTAACTCCAGTTATTTTAGGGGATGTAATAGAAGATTTAGTTAAATGCTAAAAAATACTTGAAAAAAACAAACATATGAACTACAATACAATATGTATTAAAGATTGTGGAAAAATATTCCATAACTAAAAAGGAGAATAAAATGGCAGATAAATTAATAATAGTAGAATCACCAGCAAAAGCAAATACAATAAAAAAATTCTTAGGTGGAAGAACAAAAGTTGTTGCATCTATGGGACATATTAGAGATTTACCTAAATCAAAATTGGGAGTTAACATAGAAAACAATTTTGAACCAGAATACATAAATATAAGAGGAAAAGGAGATTTAATAAAATCATTAAAAAAAGATGCAAAATCAGCTAAAAAAGTATATTTGGCAACTGACCCTGACCGTGAGGGCGAAGCTATTGCATGGCATTTAGCACATTTATTAGATATTCCAGAAGAAAGTAAATCTAGAGTAACATTTAACGAAATAACAAAAACAGCAGTACAAAAAGCAATAAAAGAGCCAAGACAAATAGATATAAACTTAGTTAATGCACAGCAAGCAAGACGTGTATTAGATAGAATCGTAGGATATAAAATAAGCCCTGTATTGTGGAAAAAAGTAAGAAAAGGTTTGTCAGCAGGAAGGGTACAATCTGTTGCTGTAAAACTAATTGTAGATAGAGAAAATGAGATTGAAAGTTTTATTCCAGAAGAATATTGGAATATAATTGCAAATTTATTAGATACTAAGTCAAAGAAAAAATTTGAAGCGAAATTAGTTGGCAAAGATAATAAAAAAATAGAAATACATACTAAAGAAGAAGTGGACGAAATATTAAAGGCTATAGATGAAGCGAAATTTATAGTATCAGATGTAAAAAAAGGAGAAAGAAAAAGGAACCCAGCGCCACCTTTTACAACAAGTACTATGCAACAAGAAGCATCTAGAAAACTAAATTTCAGCTTGAAAAAGACAATGTCTGTTGCACAAACTTTATATGAAGGTGTGAAAATACCAGAAAAAGGCACAGTAGGTTTAATTACATATATGAGAACAGACTCTACAAGAATTTCTGAAGAAGCTAGAACAATAGCAAAAGAAGTAATAGAAGGTTCTTATGGAGAAGAATATTACGAAAATAGATACTATAAAACTAAAGCAGATGCGCAAGATGCACACGAAGCTATTAGACCAACTTATATAGAAATAAAACCAGATCAGATTAAAGAATCTTTAACAAATGATCAATATAAACTTTATAAATTAATATACAATAGGTTTTTGGCAAGTCAGATGAAATCTGCAATATTTGATACATTGGCAATAACTATTAATGCAAATAATTATAATTTTAAAGCAAATGGCCAAGCAATTAAATTTAAAGGTTTTATGACTTTATATGTAGAAGGGACAGATGAGAA
Organism: uncultured Clostridium sp.; assembly: GCA_900552655.1. Classification (GTDB taxonomy): domain Bacteria; phylum Bacillota; class Clostridia; order TANB77; family CAG-508; genus Merdicola. The sequence continues at coordinate 34,474 of USAE01000004.1, read as the reverse complement.
AGAAGATGTAATTGGTCAGATACCATTACTAGAAGTGGGGCAAGAAGTAAAAAAAGAAAAAATAGAATCAAAACAAAGCTTTACAGAGCCACCACCAAGGTATACAGAAGCAAGCCTAGTAAAAGCATTAGAAGAAAAAGATATAGGTAGACCAAGTACGTATTCACCAACAATAACAACGATTATAGCAAGAAGATATATAGAAAAAGAAGCAAAACAACTAGTGCCAACAGAGCTTGGTAAGGTTGTAAACAAATTATTAACAGAAAATTTTCCAGACATTATAAATGTAGAATTTACAGCAGACATAGAAAATGAATTTGACGAAATTGCAGAAGGAAAAGAAAATTGGAAGCAAATGATCTCAGAATTTTATGCACCATTTGAAAAGGTGTTAGAAAAAGTAGAAAAAGAATTAGAACATGTGGAGTTAGAAGAAGAAGTTTCAGATGTACCATGCGAAAAGTGTGGAAAAATGATGGTTGTAAAATATGGTAGATACGGTAAGTTTTTAGCATGCCCTGGATATCCAGAATGTAAGAATGTAAAACCATATATAGAAACTATAGAAGAGCCTTGCCCAAAATGTGGAGCAAAAGTTCAAATAAAGAAAACTAAAACAAGAAGAACATTTTATATTTGTGAAAACAATCCAGATAAATGTGATTATATTTCTTGGAGTAAACCAAAAAAAGAAGAAAAAAAGGAAGAGTAGAAAAAGAATTGTAAGTGGATTTTCTTCTTTAGTATCTATGTGAACTTGAGAATAGCTAAAATAAGAACTGTACTTAAAAAGGTACAGTTCTTAAATTTTATATAAAAGAGTGTATACCACTTGTGAAAAATCTTAAAATATTATATAATAATAAACTGAAAATAAATGTGTATTGGGAGCTTAAAAAAATGTTAGTAAATAAGGATATAATAGCAGAATTATGTGAAAATGCAGGTGATACAAGGTATCAAAAAGCATTAGAATATGTAGAAGACAAAAGAGTAACAATAACAAATGTGAATTATGAAAATAAAAATAATTTTGAATTATCAGGAACTATAAAAGGAAATAAAGACACATATGAGGTATATTCTAAAATTGAAGAAGGAAAGATTGAAACTGTAAGGTGTTCTTGCCCAGATAATAGTCAAAATTATTGTACTTGTAAACATATTTTGTCTGTAATGATAGAATTTATTAATAACCCTATATATGAAAAGTTATATGCAAATAACACAGAGAAAAAACAAGAAAACAGCAGTAAAATGGATCATCGTGGTTTTAAGCAAATGATTACTGCTTTTTATAATACAGAAGTAGAAAATATAGATGAAGAAGAGAATGTAATAAAAGAAAGAAAAAATATTAATATAATTCCTAACATTATTTTTGACAGTCATTATAAAGAAATTAAAGTAGAATTTAAATTAGGAACAGATAAATATTACAAAATAAAGAGTTTGTCAGAGTTTTATACAAGTATGCTAAATAAAGAAAGTGTAAAATATAACAATAAACTAGAATTTATACATTCTAAAGAAAACTTTGATGAAGGTAGTTTTAAAATATTAGACTTTATTTTAAAACATGCAGAAATTATAAAATATGTTAATAGCAGTGGAAATGCAGGATACAGGTACTATGGAAAAGTTTTAAGCGATAATTGTATTATTTTAAGCAATACAGGAATAGATGAATTTTTCGAAATAGTAAAAGGAAGAAGATTAGAAATAAGCCAAGATGGAGAAAAAGGAAAAATAGAATTTGTACCAGAGGCTCCAAACATAAAATTTAAATTAACAGAAGTTTCAGAGGGGGAATTTTCTTTAACTCAAAAAGTAGATGTTTTTGAATACTATGTTTTAGAAGGAAAAGAATATGTATATCTTATTTTAGAAGATAAAATGTACAGATGCAATAAAAATTATAAAGATACAGTTATAAAATTATTAGAAATATACAAAAAGAATTTTATAAGAGAAATAAGATTTAATAAAAAAGAGTTGCCAGATTTCTTTTCATTAATTTTGCCAAAATTAAGAGAAAATATAGATATATCTAACATAGATACGGAAAGATTAAAAGAATATATTCCAAAAGACTTAGATGTAAAGATGTTTTTAGATTTTGATAAAAACAATTATATAATTGCAACATTAAAATTTGTATATGGTGATATTGCATTTAATCCATTAGATATAAAAAATGTACCAAAGGTTGCAAGAAATGTAATTCAAGAATCTAACTTTTTAAATATGTGTAGAAAAACAGGATTTTTATTAGATTCTGCTAATAAAAGATTTGTTTTAGTAACAGATGATGCAATATACAAATTCTTATCACAAGATATAAGTAGCTATACAGAAAAATACGAAGTTTTAGTAACAGATAATTTTAAAACAAAAGAAATAAGACAACCAAAACTAGGAAGTGTAGGCGTAAAAATAGAAAATAACCTACTTAATATAGACTTAACAGGTTTAGACTTTGACAAAAGTGAATTAAAAGAAATATTAAGCAAATATAATTTAAGAAAAAAATACCATAGACTAAAAGATGGAAGCTTCTTAGATCTAGAGCAAAATGAAGATATTAAATTTTTAAATAGTTTAGAATATGGTATGGAAGTAGACTATAAAGATTTAGAAAAAGGAAAAATTAGAGTACCAGTATACAGATCATTATACTTAAATAAATTATTAGAAAATGTAAAAAATGTGGAAATTCAAAAAGATAAAGAATATAAAGAAATTGTAAATAACATAGACGAACGTGAGTATGATAACGAAATTGTTACACCAAAGGGATTAAATTGTACTTTAAGATATTATCAAAAAATAGGGTATAAATGGTTAAAAATACTAGATGATTACAGGTTAGGTGGAATTTTAGCAGATGACATGGGTCTTGGAAAGACAGTTCAATTAATTTCTTTATTATTAGACTATAAAGAAAATGCAAAAGTAAAATTACCATCAATTGTAATAACACCAAGTTCACTTGCTTTAAACTGGAAAAGTGAAATAGAAAAATTTGCAAAGGATATTAAAGTATTGGTTATAAGAGGAACTTCGGAAGAAAGAGAAAGCCAAATAAAACAAATTCCAGAATATGATTTAGTTATAACTTCATATGACTTATTAAAAAGGGATATGGAAGTTTATAAAAGAGAAGATATATTATTTAAATATCAAATTGCAGATGAAGCACAATACATAAAAAATAGTAATACACAAAATGCAAAATCTCTAAAGACTATAAATGCCCAAACTAGATATGCTTTAACAGGAACCCCAATAGAAAATTCTTTAGCAGAATTATGGTCAATATTTGACTATATAATGCCAGGTTATTTGTTTACATATAAAAAGTTTAAACAATTATATGAACTTCCAATAATGAAAGAAAATGACCAAGAAGCTATGGAAAAACTAAAAATGATGATAGAACCATTCGTTCTTCGTAGGGTAAAGAAAGATGTACTAAAAGAGTTACCAGAAAAGAGTATAACTGTACTAAATAATGAAATGCAAGGTGAACAATTAGAAATATATTTATCTTATTTAGCACAAGCTAAAAAGGAAGCAATGACTGAAATTGAAGGAAATGGATTTGAAAAATCTCAAATTAAAATATTAGCATTATTAACAAGATTAAGACAAATATGTTGCCATCCATCACTATTTTTAGAAGATTACATGGGGGAAAGTAGTAAATTAACACAATGTATAGAAATAGTAAAAGACGCAATTGCAGGAAAACATAAAATACTAATCTTTTCAGGTTATACATCTATGTTAAACATAATAGAAGGAAACTTAGCTAAAGAAGGAATTAATTATTATAAATTAACAGGACAAACAAAAGTTGACGAAAGAGTTAAACTAGTAAATGATTTCAACAACAATCCAGATGTAAAGGTATTTTTAATTTCGCTGAAAGCTGGTGGAACTGGACTTAATTTAATAGGTGCAGATATGGTTATTCATTATGACCCATGGTGGAATATGTCTGCAGAAAACCAAGCAACAGACAGAGCATATAGAATTGGACAAAAAAATAATGTACAAGTTTATAAATTAATAACTAAGAATTCTATAGAAGAAAAAATTTACGAATTACAAGAAAAGAAATCAAAACTTATAGATAGTATGCTTAGTACACAAACAACATTTATTAATAAGCTAAACAAAGATGATATTATGGAATTATTTAATTAATAAAATAAATGAAAGTAGTATGTGTAAGCTATAAGTTTACACATACTGTTTTTAGAAAGGATAATAATGAAAGATTATATAAATGTAATAGGTGGTGGGCTAGCAGGAACAGAAGCTGCCTACCAAATTTCCAAAAGAGGAATAAAAGTTAAATTATACGAAATGAAACCTAAAAAATATTCGCCAGCACATTCGAATAGTGATTTGGCGGAGATTGTATGTAGCAATTCTTTTAAGTCAAATTTACATACAAATGCATGTGGACTTTTAAAAGAAGAACTAAGAAGGATGGATTCGCTTCTTATAAAAATAGCAGATAGCACTTCTGTGCCAGCTGGGCAAGCTCTAGCAGTAGACAGAGAAGTGTTTTCAAAAAAAGTTACAGAGGAAATTAAAAATAATCCCAATATAGAAATTATAAATGAAGAAGTGGTTAATTTAGAAAAACTATTAGAAGAGGCAATTACAATTATAGCAACAGGACCACTAACTTCGGATAATTTAGCTAAAGAAATTTCGAAAATAACGAAGCAAGATAAATTATATTTTTACGATGCTGCTGCGCCAATCGTAACTAAAGAGAGTATTAATTTTGATATTGCTTTTTGGGGTGATAGATACGAACAAGAAAGAGGAAGAGATGAAGAATTAGAAGATTGGAGAAAAAGACTAGAAAGTACAAAAGACAAACAAAATTATATAAATTTACCATTAGAAAAAGAAGAATATGAAGCTTTTTATAATAATTTAGTAAATGCAGAAGTTGTAGAACTTCATAATTTCGAAAAAAGAGAAATATTTGAAGGATGTATGCCTATAGAAATAATGGCCAAGAGAGGGGAAGACACACTAAGATTTGGTCCATTAAAACCAGTAGGATTTACAAATCCTAAAACAGGTAGAAGACCATATGCATTAGTACAATTAAGACAAGATGATACAGAAGGGAATATATTTAATTTGGTGGGCTTCCAAACGAATTTAAAATTTGGAGAGCAAAAAAGAGTCTTTTCAGGAATTCCTGGCCTGGAAAATGCGGAATTTGTTAAATATGGTGTAATGCATAGGAATACTTTTATAGATTCTAGTAAGTTGCTTACTAATACATATAAAATGAGAAATATTAATAATTTGTATTTTGCAGGGCAAATTACAGGCGTTGAGGGATATGTAGAATCTATTTCATCTGGGCTTATGGCTGGAATAAATGCTGTATTAAACTTTAAAGGTGAAGAAGAATTTACATTGCCAATAGAAACAATGACAGGAGCTTTAGCTACCTATATATCTACAAAAAATGAGAGATTTCAACCAATGAATGCAAACTTTGGGATAGTACCTGTGCTAGAAAGAAGAATAAAAGACAAAAAAGAAAAGTATAAAATACTTGCAGATAGAGCTATGGAAAAATTAGAAGAAGCAATAAAAAATAAACGGTTTTTAAACCGTTTATTTTTTTATGTACTTTATCTATCTTCTCTATCGTCTTGAGCTCTAGAAGTTTGAGATTTAATTTTTCTATTATATTCGTTAAAAACTCTTTGGTAAGCATCTTGTCCAATTTCTGTATGAATAAAGTCTTTAAAATTATTATCTGTATCTACTATTTTTGTTTGTGAGTCTATAACAGGAGTTTCCACTCTATTAAATACATTTTTAAATGGATGTGGTTTGTCATTTATCCAATTAGAAATACCTTTTCCAATACCTACAAAAAATCTTTTTACTTTTGAAACTAAACCAAAATCTTCAAAAGATTTTAAACCTTTGCCAGAAAAAGCTTTTTGGCTTTTTAGCTCTTCAACATCTTTTTTTGCATATCTTATCATGTTTTGGCAAATAGCTATTTTTTTATCATAAAATTTTAAAGAATCATTGGCTTTTTTCTTTATATCGTCGAAACTAATAGAAGAATCAGAATTAGCATATTGACCTATATAATATAATGGAGAATTTTTGTCATCAAAATTTATATCTAAATCATCTGGAATACCTAATTTTTCTTTGTTATTTGTTATATAAGTTTTTAAGATATTTCCTTTAGATTCGATTTTTCTTTTCATATTGTTTATTTGTTTTTGGTATACTTGTAATGCTATGTCTCTTTCAGCTTTTGCTTCATCAGCTTTAGAACCTTTACTACCTGGTTTTATGTTATTAGTTTCGGCAAGTAATTCTTCTAAAAGAGCTACTTTTGCTTTATCTTTATCGATAGTTAAAAGACCTTTTAAAGAAATATCGTCTTTAGCAGATTCTTCTATTTTATTTAAAATATTAAGTGTAAGAGCAGGTTTGTTTTTATCTTCTTGAAGTGTTGGAAGAGTTTTTTCTGCATCTGCAATTAGGTGTTCTCTTACAACTTTTTTAAACTCATTATTTGTATTAAGATCTTCTAGATAACTATCTAAACTTGAAGAAGCTTCTTCTATTTGCTCTTTTGTTCTGTATAAAGAATTATTTTTTAAAGCATTTATTTCATCTTTAATTTGATTAATTTGTGTATCTATATCTGCTTGTTTTGAAGATATATCTTCTTCCATAAAAAAAGCATTAAAAATAGAAAGATTTGCTTTTTTTGCTTGTAAAGAATTAATTTGTTGTTCGTAATTTTCTATAGTTTCTCTAAGATTCATGATTTCATCTAAGTGTGTTTTTATATCTTGAAATGCTACTTTTTTTTCTGAATATTCATTGCTAATTTCTGAAAATTCTCTTGCCATATTATTTGCCTCCTATATGAGGCTTCACCATCCTCTCTAAATATTTTATTTTGATAAAATATCATCACATTTTTTTATTAATTCGTCTATTTCTAAAGAAAGCTGACTTAACTCTAATTTATAATCTGCTAATTCTTTAGGAGACAAATTTTTTAATTCTTCTTTAGTTGGTAATTTTTTTTCTTCCATAATTATGTCTATCTTAGAATAAAACCAAGATATCCTCCTCTCTTTAGTGTTACACACTATGTTTATTATACTAAAAAAGGGAAATAATGTCAATAACTCTTTATGTAAATTTAACGAACAAATGATAGTTATAAATAATGAAAAAAAGTTAAATAAAAAAGATACAACCAAAAAATAATAGAAATAAGATGTAGGAAAATAGGTATAGTAAAACAGTTGAATTGACTAATTTAACATAATGTCGTATAATAGTAAGTATAAAAAAAGTTGGAGGTTATATTATGAACAAAAAGAAACGGTTAATTATTCTCATTATTTTAGTAGTTATTGTGGCAGCAATTTTGTTCTCATCCGGAACTTTGCAGATTCATCCAGGAAAATTAGTTGAATGGTTTTCTGCAGTAGGAACTGGTCTTTGGAGTAAAGCCAAAAGCTTTATCTCTTTAAAAGACATTTTGTTTATTGTAGTCAGCCTTTTGGTTGGTTATAAAATGGGAAGGAGAAGTAAAGCAAGTTAACCGATAGGAGATGCAGACTGCATCTCCTTATCCATTTGTATGAATTGTATTAAGTAAACATAAATATTTACAAATTTTAGAAATTGTGTTATAATTAAAAAGTCAACTACTGTTGAACAAAATTAAGGAGGAGTATATTCATGTGTACTGAAAAAGAAAACAAACAACAGTCTCCTAAGAAAAAGAGAACTCTCTCTCGGGAAGCAAGAATGGCAATTTACAAAATTCTTGTTCCCATTGCAGGAGCAATCGAGCTTCTGTGGAAACTGCTAGTATGGTTGATTGTTATTTCAATCATCGTAGTACTAACAAGGTTAACAGAGGGGAATTGGCAAGAACTTGCTAATATTCTCTTTGGAGAATTAACACTAGCATCTGTCCTAAGAGATGCATTGTTAGTACTTGTTGGTGGGTTGTTTATCAATTCCATCAAAAAAGCAATTCAAAATTTCAGAAAAAGAGGGGAGTGAATTAAATGAGGGGAAAGCAGAAGCACAAATTGCAGAAAGCTGACCTCTCTTTTTCTTTTTATAAAAGTTAAGAGATTCTAATAAAAAACACTATTAAATATTGACATTACCACATTTTGGTGATAAAATAATTCACGCTAGTGTATTATGCACAAATAGGCAATATATAATATTTTAGGAGGTGAAATTTAAGTGCCAACAATTAATCAATTAGTAAGAAAAGGAAGAAAAACATCAATGACAAAATCAACAGCTCCAGCGTTGCAACATGGTTATAACTCTAAGAAAAATAGAACAACTAACCACAGAGCACCACAAAAAAGAGGAGTTTGTACAGTAGTTAAAACTGTAACACCAAAGAAACCTAACTCAGCTTTAAGAAAAGTTGCCAGAGTTAGACTTTCTAATGGTTATGAAGTAACATCTTATATCCCAGGAATAGGACATAACTTACAAGAACATAGTGTTGTTTTAATAAGAGGAGGAAGAGTAAAAGACCTTCCAGGTGTTAGATATCATATTATTAGAGGAACATTAGATACAGCAGGTGTTAAAGACAGAATGCAAGCTAGATCAAAATATGGAGCAAAAAGACCTAAAAAATAAAATTAGGTAATAAAAACTAGTGCTAATAATTACTAATTTAAGGTACTTAAATTTAGAATATATAGCACTATACGGAAAAGAAAGACTTTTCAGAGTACCTAGATACTAAATTAGTATCAGAATAAAAATAAGGAGGGAAGAATAGTGCCAAGAAAAGGATATATAGCAAAAAGAGAAGTTTTACCAGATCCAATGTATAACAGCAAAGTTGTTACAAAATTAGTAAACAACATAATGTTAGATGGTAAAAAATCAGTTGCTCAAAAAATAGTTTATGGTGCATTTGACATTATAAAAGAAAAAGAGCAAAGAGATCCACTAGAAGTTTTTGAAGAAGCGCTAAACAACATTATGCCAGTTCTTGAAGTTAAAGCTAGAAGAGTTGGTGGAGCTACATACCAAGTTCCATTAGAAATCAGACCAGAAAGAAGACAAACATTAGGTTTAAGATGGTTAGTAAGATATGCAAGAACAAGACATGAAAAGACAATGGCTGAAAAATTAGCCGGAGAAATTATAGATGCTATAAACGGAAACGGTGGAGCATTCAAGAAGAAAGAAGATACACATAGAATGGCAGAAGCTAACAAAGCATTTGCACATTACAAATGGTAATATAAAAAGTAATAAACCCTGAGAGGAGGAAATAAAGTTGGCAGGAAGAGAATATCCATTAGAAAGAACAAGAAATATAGGAATTATGGCTCATATTGATGCTGGTAAAACAACAACAACAGAGAGAATACTTTTCTATACAGGTAAAGTTCATAAAATAGGTGAAACTCACGAAGGTGCAGCTACTATGGACTGGATGGAACAAGAACAAGAAAGAGGTATAACAATTACATCTGCTGCTACAACTTGTTTCTGGAACAATAATAGAATAAATATTATAGATACACCAGGACACGTTGACTTTACAGTAGAAGTTCAAAGATCTTTAAGAGTTCTTGACGGTGCAGTTACAGTACTTGCAGCTAAAGGTGGAGTTCAACCACAAACAGAAACTGTTTGGAGACAAGCTGACAAATATCAAGTACCAAGAATGGTATATGTAAACAAAATGGACATCACAGGAGCAAACTTTATGCTATGTGTTGATCAATTAAAAAATAGATTAAAAGCAAATGCTGTACCAATCCAATTACCAATTGGAGCAGAAGATCAATTTAAAGGTATAGTAGACCTAATTAACATGAAAGCTTTTATTCATAAAGACGATTTAGGAAAAGAAATTGAAGAAATAGAAATTCCTGAAGACATGAAAGAATTAGCACAAGAATATCATGATAAAATGATAGAATCTGTTGCTGAACAAGATGAAGAATTAATGATGAAATATTTAGATGGTGAAGAACTAACAATGGAAGAAATCAAAAAAGGTTTACGTGCAGGAACAATTGCAAACACAATAGTTCCAGTAACATGTGGTTCTTCATACAAAAACAAAGGTGTTCAAGAATTATTAAATGCAATAGTTGACTATATGCCATCACCATTAGATATTCCACATATTAAAGGTGTTGACGAAGATGGTAACGAAGTAGAAAGAAAAACTTCAGACAAAGAACCATTTGCAGCTTTAGCATTTAAAATTGCTACAGACCCATTTGTTGGAAAATTATGTTTCTTTAGAGTTTATTCAGGAGTTTTAGAATCTGGTTCAACAGTTTTAAACTCTAATAAAGGTAAAAAAGAAAGAATCGGAAGAATATTACAAATGCACTCTAATCACAGAGAAGATATAGATAAAGTATATGCAGGAGATATAGCTGCAGCTGTAGGACTAAAAGAAGTTACAACAGGAGATACTTTATGCGATATGAGTAATCCTGTTATATTAGAGTCTATGGAATTCCCAGAGCCAGTTATTGATATTGCTATCGAACCAAAAGATAAGGTTGCTCAAGAAAAAATGGGTATAGCATTAGCAAAACTAGCTGAAGAAGATCCAACATTTAAAACATATACAAACCATGAAACTGGACAAACAATTATTGCTGGTATGGGTGAATTACACCTAGATATCATCGTTGACAGATTAAAAAGAGAATTTAAAGTTGAATGTAATGTAGGTAAACCACAAGTTGCTTACAAAGAAACAATCAAAAAGAATGTTAGAGTTCAAGGTAAATTCATTCGTCAATCTGGTGGTAAAGGACAATATGGTGATGTTTGGTTAGAAATGGAACCATTAGAGCCAGGTAAAGGAATAGAATTTGAAAGCAAAATCGTTGGTGGAGCTGTTCCTAAAGAATATATTAAACCAATAGAACAAGGATTAAGAGAAGCAGCTGAAGGTGGTTACTTAGCTGGTTACCCAGTTATAGACTTTAAAGCTACATTAGTAGATGGTTCATACCACGAAGTTGACTCTTCAGAAATGGCTTTCAAAATTGCATCATCAATGGCATTCAAAGAAGGATGTAAACAATCTGGTGTTGTTATTCTAGAACCTATTATGAAAGTAGAAATAACAGTTCCAGAAGAATACATGGGAGATGTTATTGGAGATGTAAACTCTAGACGTGGAAGAATGGAAGGTATGGATGGAAGCGATGGAATGCAAGAAATTCACTCATTTATTCCATTATCTGAAATGTTTGGATATGCTACAGACTTACGTTCAAAAACACAAGGTAGAGGAACATACTCTATGGAACCATCACACTATGAAGAAGTTCCAAAATCAGTTTTAGAACAAATTGTAGCTTCAAGAGGAAAGAAAAGCGAATAATATTTAGCAATATACTTGATTTTTTACAGATTATAGTATACAATGAATTTCGTAAAATAAATGCGTCAAAAACAAAATAAAATATAGAGATTAAAATCTCAAAAATTTAAAGGAGGAATAAAAATGGCTAAAGAAAAATTTGTTAGATCAAAGCCACACGTTAACATTGGTACAATCGGACACGTTGACCATGGTAAAACAACAACAACAGCAGCTATTACAAAATATTTATCATTAATGGGAAGAGCTAACTTCGAAGCATATGATGAAATCGATAGAGCTCCAGAAGAAAGAGAAAGAGGAATCACAATTAACACAGCTCACGTTGAGTATGAAACAGAAACAAGACACTATGCACACGTTGACTGCCCAGGACACGCAGACTACGTTAAAAACATGATTACAGGTGCAGCACAAATGGATGGTGCTATATTAGTTGTTTCAGCAGCTGATGGACCAATGCCTCAAACAAGAGAACACATCTTACTTGCAAGACAAGTTGGTGTTAAATACATCGTTGTTTACTTAAACAAATGTGATATGGTAGACGACCCAGAATTATTAGACTTAGTAGAAATGGAAGTTAGAGACTTATTAACAGAATATGGTTTCCCAGGAGACGATATTCCAGTAGTAAAAGGATCTTCTTTAAAAGTATTAGAATGTACTTCTAAAGATCCAGAAGACGCTACATATGCTCCAATTAAAGAATTAATGGATGCTGTAGATAGTTATATCCCAACACCAGAAAGACCAGTAGACCAACCATTCTTAATGCCTATAGAAGATATATTCTCTATAACAGGTAGAGGAACAGTTGCTACAGGTAGAGTAGAAAGAGGAGAAGTTAAAGTTTCTGACGAAGTTGAAATCGTAGGATTATCTGACGAAAAGAAAAAATCAGTTGTTACTGGTGTAGAAATGTTCAGAAAATTATTAGACCAAGCAGAAGCTGGAGATAACATTGGTGTTCTTTTAAGAGGTGTTCAAAGAACAGATATCGAAAGAGGACAAGTATTATCTAAACCAGGATCAATACATCCACATACAAAATTCTCTGCACAAGTATACGTATTAACTAAAGAAGAAGGTGGAAGACATACACCATTCTTTAACGGATACAGACCACAATTCTATTTCAGAACAACAGACGTTACAGGTGTTATCGAATTACCTGCTGGAACAGAAATGGTTATGCCAGGAGACAACATCGATATGGAAATCGAATTAATTACACCAATCGCTATGGAAGAAGGATTAAGATTCGCTATTCGTGAAGGTGGAAGAACAGTTGGTTCAGGTGTTGTTGCTAAAATAGCTGAATAATATTAATAATATATGGGGGTACATCTTTTAAAGATGTACTTCTTTTTTTATAGTATGAAACTTCCTTAATGGAAGAAGTTTCTGTACTATTTGGTCAGAAAGTATTGCTTTTTTAGGTAAGAAATAATAAAATAAATAAGTCAAAATTTACTAATTGGAGGAAATAAAAATGATTATACTGCTAGATGCAATGGGTGGAGATAATGCACCAGATGCCAATATAAAAGGAGCTGTAAAGGCAGTTAAAGAAGTAAGCAACTCAACAGAAATATTATTAATAGGAAAAGAAGATGTTATTAATAGTAGAGTAAAAGAATTATATAATAAAGAGAAACTATCAGATATTTCTCCAAGATTAAAAATATATAATGCAACAGAAACAATAGAAATGGAAGATACACCTACAATGGCAATAAAACATAAAAAAGATTCTTCTATGGTTGTAGGATTTAATCTATTAAAAGAAGGTAAGGGAGATGTATTTATTTCTGCAGGAAATTCAGGAGCTTTATTAACAGGGGCAACATTACTTGTAGGAAGAATAAAAGGAATAGATAGACCCGCATTAGCAGGAATACTTCCAGCATATAAAAGCCAATTACTATTAATGGATTGTGGATCTAATACAAACTGTAAGCCAATAAATTTATTACAATTTGCGCAAATGGCATCTATATATTTAAAAAATACATTTGGAATAGAAAAACCAGCAATAGGACTTTTAAATATAGGAACAGAAGAAACAAAAGGGAATGAATTAACAAAATCATCATATGAATTATTAAAAGAGAAATCACCAGAACTTGGAATAAATTTTATTGGAAATATAGAAGGCAGAGATGCTTTTTCTGGTAAAGTTAATGCAGTTGTAACAGATGGCTTTACAGGAAATATTTTCTTAAAAACAACAGAAGGACTTGGTAAATTAGTAAAGGTTTCATTATCAGATAGTTTAAAACGCAATATTTTATCAAAGATAGGAAGCATACCATGTTTACCTGCAATAAATAGATTTGCAAAGACTATGGACTATAAAATATATGGTGGAGCTTTATTCTTAGGAGTAAAAAAACCTGTTGTTAAAGCACATGGAAGTAGTGACGAGAAATTGTTTGAATATACAATAATTCAAGCAGAAAAATTTGTACAAAATAGGGCAGTAGAAAAGATGACAGAAGAATTTTTAAAGCAAAAGGAAAATAATGCTTGACATTTTTAATACAATATATTATTGTTTAGTCAGTAATAAAAAAATATGTGAGAGGAGGTGTACATAGTTAAATGAACCAAGAAGAAATATTTGAAAAAGTAAAGAAAATAATAGTTGAACAATTAGGAGTTGCAGAAACATCTGTAACAATGGAAGCATCTTTCATAGATGACTTAGGAGCAGATTCTTTAGATATAGTAGAATTAATTATGGCATTGGAGGAAGAATTCGATATGGAAATTCCAGATGAAGATGCTGAAAAAATCGTTACAGTTAGCGACGTAGTAGACTATATAAAAGATAATGCATAATTGAACATATTAAAATATAAAAGGCGAATGCAAAATTTTCTATTAGCAAATATTAGAAAATTTCGTATTCGCTTTTTATTTAGTAAAAAATTATTGTGTGCCTTATATTTTCTTATAATTTATATTTGTTAGAAAATTTTAGATATGCTTATTTGTAATAAAAAATAAATATAATTGTAATGCTAATGTTATGTACTATAATACACAAAAAATATATAATATATACAAAATATTATGTAAAAGGGTGATTTTATGCAAGAAAAATTAGGGAAAATTGTACATAATGGAGAGATATATGATTTAGATGATATAAGTAGTATAGATAAATTAGAAAAGCTATTAGCAAAATTGGATCAAGAAGAAAAAGAGATAAAAAGAGAAATAGAAGATACAATAAAAAGTGATTTAGAAGAAAGATAATAAGGGGGATGTACAATGAGTGAAAGAAAAGATGTAACAGAGCCAAAACAAAAAAATATTGCTCAATTATTAATAAAATTAGCAACTATACAAGCTCAAACTAAATTAGTAAAAGCTGCTTTATTTAGAAATAGACAAAAGGATGCTATTAAAAAAAGAATGAACGAATTTAAAGAATATGCTGAAGGAGAAGCAGAAAAATATTCTCAAAATATAGAAGATGCTAATAAAGCTATAGAAGAATATAAGAATGCTGTAGAAGAAGCCATGAATGAATACGAAAAATGTTATTTAGAGACTATGGAAGAACAAGATTCTTGGCAACAAATGGATATAGATACAGTATGCGAGATGAAAGAAATTTCTTCTAAAATAAAAGAAACAATGAAGACACCAGAATACATGGAATGGAAACAAAATGTAAAAGCAAAAGAAAAAGAAATAAAACAAAATGCAGGTGATCCAGAAAAATTAACAGCTTTAGCAGAAGAATTAAAAACATTACAAAGTCAGGACCCAACAGCAAAAGATAGAAAGAATCTAGAATCTAAAGAAGAGATGAAAAAAGATTTAACAGAAATAATTAATGAATATGATATAAGACTAGAGGAGTTAGCATCAAAACGAGATGAAAAGTTAAATGATTTATTAGAAAATAAAGAAACTTCATTAGCAAAAATACAAAAGCAAAGTTTATGGCAAAAAATTGTGGCAAGATTTACACCTAAGGCAAAGAACTTTAAACATAATGTTGTAGATAAAATTGCAGAGAAAGCAGTTAATATAAAAGAAAATAAAATAGAGCCAATAAAAGAAGAATTATCAGAGAAGAGAAAAGAGTATACAGAGAAAGCTCGTGATTTTTCAGTAAAAGTAGGAAAAGGAATTGTTAATGCACCACAAAATATAGAAAAGGGAGTAAAGAGAATAGTAGATTATGGAAGAGAGCAAAAGAAATTAACAATTGAAAAATTAAAAAATACTGACAGAAATATAAAAGAAAGTTTACAAACAAAGATACAAGAAAAAAGTGAAAATTTAGACTTATTAAATGAAGGAAGATAATAGAAAGCGAATGTTATAAAATTAACATTCGCTGTATTTTTTTCTTACTTACTTGCAAAAACTATAAAATGTTATATAATATAAACATCTTAGGGGGTAAATTATGTTACAAGAATTTGAAAACAATATAGGATATATATTTAAAGATAAAAGCTTATTAAAAACAGCACTAACACATACATCATATGCCTACGAAAAGAAGGTTACTAGCAACGAAAAATTAGAATTTTTAGGTGATAGTATATTAGAATTTATATCTAGCAACTTTTTATACGAAAACTATAGTAAGTTAAATGAAGGTGAGATGACAAAAGTTAGAGCCAGCGTAGTTTGTGAAAAGAGTTTATACAAAATAGCTACAAAGCATAATTTTGGTAAGTTTTTATATTTAGGAAGAAGTGAAATATCAAATAATGGTAATAAAAATGAAGCCATATTAGCAGATAGTGTAGAAGCCATTATTGCAGCAATATTTCTAGATGGAGGATTAGAACCAGCAAAAGAATTTATAATTAGCAATTTAGCAGAAGAAATAAAAATAGCAAGCCAAAATGTAGGATTAAAAGATTATAAAACAGTTTTACAAGAAAAATTGCAACATAAAGGAAATGTAAATATAGAATATAATATCTTAAAAGAAACTGGTCCGGACCATAATAAAATATTTGAAGCAGAGGTTAGATGCAATGGAAAACAATTAGCTACAGGAAAGGGAACATCAAAAAAATCAGCAGAAATGGAAGCTGCTAAGAAAGCTATGGAGCAGATATAATATTGGAGGAAAAGATGAAAGAAAAAGTATATATTCCGATAGAAATAGATAGTATAAAAAATAATGATGAAATAATTAAGAAAATGGAAAATAATGTGCATGCTAAGAAGATTTTGCAAATAAAGAATAAAGATTTTACAAGTATTAATATAGAAAAGCAAAAGGAAATACTTACAGAATTAAATAAGCTAATAAAAGAATATAAGATATTTGGAATAAAAATAACATCTGACCCAGACAGCATAGATAAAAATAATTTGAAACTTTTAAAAAAATATAAAGTAAAAGAAATAGAGCTAAATATAGAATCTTCAAATGATTATATATTAAAAAATATTGGGGCAGATTATGATTTCGAAACAATAAAAAAAGTAGCAAATATTATAAAGCATTATTGGATATCTGTAAGTGCTAAAATAACAATAGGACTTCCAGAAAGTACATTAGTAGATGACTTAAATACTATAAAAAAAGTTATGAAGTTAAAGCCAATGGAAATATCATTAATTCCATGCAATTTAGATTATAATAGAAATGTTAAAAATTTATATGAAAAAGAAGAATTCATACCATTATCTAAAGTTCAATTAGTAGAAAGAATAAAAGAAATTATAGAATTATTAAAATTATATAAAGTAGAAAGAATATCTATTGGAGAAGATAAACAATATATAGAAGAAATGCCTATAAGTCAATTTAGAAGATTAGTTGCTACTGAGGTTTGGTATGAAAAAATAATAGAGATGATAAAATCATATAATGTAAAAGTAAAAGAAGTAGATATAGAAGTAAATAAAGAAGATGCAGATGATGTTAAAGGACTAAATAATAAGAATTTAGAACAATTAGAAGAAGTATATGATGTCAAGCTAAATGTCATTGTAAATAATAAAATGAAGAGATTTGATTATAAAATGAAGATATTAAAAACATATACAGACTTTTTAGAAGAAAATGATAATTAGAATAAATTTGCCTATATTACAAATAATTGTAATATAGGTGATTTTTATGATAAAAAGTTATTTTAAGAATATGATTATTATAATATTAGGATGTCTAATTATGGCGATAGGAACATCTGTCTTTTTACTACCAAATAAATTTTCTACAGGTGGAGTAACTGGAATAGCTACAATTTTATATTATTTATTTAAGATTCCATTAGGAACTATTAATATTATAATAAATATTCCGATATTAATTTTTACATTTTATAGATTAGGAAAAAGGATACTAGCAAATTCTATTATTGGCGCAGTGTTATATTCGATATTTATAGACCTATTAGATAAGATACCCATACTAACAACAGATGAGTTCTTGTCTAGCTTATATGGAGGTATATTTTTAGGAATTGGAACAGGACTAGTTTTAAATGCTAATGCAAGTACTGGGGGGACAGAATTAATTAGCAACATAATTAAAACATATAATTTTAATATTAAAACTAGTACACTTATCATGGCAATAGATTCTGCTATTGTACTATTAAATGTAATTATTTTTAAAGAAATAGAAATTGGATTATACTCAGCAATAGCGATTATCATAATGGGAAAGGTAATTGACATCATTGTAGAAGGAACAAATTTTTCAAAATTAATATTTATTATATCAAAGAAAAATGATACAATATCTAAAGAGATTGGTAATATTATAAAAAGAGGAACAACAGGACTATATGGTAAAGGAATGTTTAAAGATGAAAATAGATTAATTTTAATGTGTGCCACTGGAAGAGGAGATATATTAAAGATAAAACAAATTGTAAAAAGGAATGATAAAGAAGCTTTTATAATTATAGCAAATGCAAGAGAAGTTTTAGGAAAAGGATTTAAATAGGAGGTATATATGAAATATCAAGAATTTTTATTGGAACATTATAATTCTTTTAACTTAAAAGATATATTTGAATGTGGACAATGCTTTAGATGGAATGAGGAAGATGATGGAAGCTATACAGGAGTATTTTCTAATAATGTAATAAATGTAAAGAAAGTAGATAATGGTATATTTTTTAAAGGTATGTGCGAGGATGATATTGTTAATACAGTAATAGATTATTTTGATTTAGAAAGAGATTATGAACAAATAAAAAGCATTTTGTCAAAAGTAGATAAGAACATGGAAGAAAGTATAAAATATGGAGAAGGAATTAGAATATTAAATCAGGATCTATGGGAAACTATTATTTCGTTTATAATTTCTGCTAATAATAATATCCCACGAATTAAAGGAATTATAGAACGTTTATCTAAAAAATATGGTAGTAAAATAGAGTTTAATAATAAAGAATATTATACTTTCCCAAGACCAGAAGAGTTAAAAGATGTTTCGGTAGAGGAATATAGGGATTTAGGATTAGGGTTTAGAGATATTAGGTTATATGAAACAACTAATATGATTTTAAACAAAGAAATTGATATTTCAAACTTGCATAAAATAAAAGATACTAACAAAGTAAGAGAGGAGCTTTTAAAACTTTCTGGAGTAGGGCCTAAAGTTGCAGATTGCATTTTACTATTTTCTACGTTAAAAAGATTTGATGTTTTTCCAATAGATGTATGGGTAAGAAGAGTAATGAATGATTTATATATTCACAAAGAAGACGAAAAAAATGTAGATAAAAAAGAAATATTAAATTTGGCACAAGAAAAGTTTGGCAATTTAGAGGGAATAGCACAACAATATTTATTTTATTGGAGAAGAGAACTAGGATAAGTTCTCTTTTTTGTATGCTAGGGAAGTTCTACTAATAGGAGAACTTTCTGTACTAGAGAATTATGGTTTATACTAGAGTGTCTTAGAACTTACTTTTGTCAGCAAATCTTAAATATGTGTGTAATATAGTTAGTAAAAGGAAGAAAAAAGTCGAAAAATGGAGAAAAAAAGGGATAAACTAAAATAATAGGACAAAATAAAGAAATAGTATTTACAAATAGTAAAATTTGTGGTATATATAATACAGATTTATTCTAAATCGTTTTTTATCAATAACTAATTTCAAAATAATTTATAATCTTAATAAAACCCTTAGTAAAAAAGTTAATAAAATTTAGGAGGTGGTGTGCTTTTTCCTGTAAATAAATAAACTCCAATTTATTATACATGTCTATTTTACGATTTAGAATAAATCTATAATTTTAAATAGGAGAATAAAATTGTTATCAATAGTAAATACAATTGCACTAAATGGTATAGAAGGTACAATAGTAGAAGCACAAGTGGATTTGTCAGCAGGAATACCACATTGGGATATGGTAGGAATGTTAGGTACAAGCATAAAAGAATCTAAAGAAAGAATAAGTGTTGCAATTAAAAATAGTGGGATAAAATTAGTTGGGAAAAAGATAAGCGTAAACTTAGCACCAGCAGAAATAAGAAAAGAAGGGTCATCTTTCGATTTAGCAATAGCAGTTGGAATACTTATTAATTTAGGAATAATAAAAAAAGACGTAATTAAATCTTCAATTTTTATAGGAGAAATATCATATAATGGAAATATAAATTATACAAAGGGAATATTACCTATGTGCTTAACTGCTAAGAAAAATAAATTTAAAAGAGTATATATACCAAATTCAAATATAAAAGAAGCTAAGCTAGTAGAAAGTTTAGAAATTGTTGGTGTTAATTCATTAAAAGATTTAATCATAAAAATTAATTCTAATTTTCCAGTAGAAAAAAATATTAGTAAAATAGAAGAACGTTCAGAAGAATACGGTATGGATTTTTCAGAAATATATGGTCAAGAGAAGGCTAAAAGAGCACTCGAAATTGTGGCTGCAGGAAATCATAATTGTATATTAATAGGCGAACCAGGTGTAGGTAAAACTATGCTTGCCAAAAGGTTAATAACAATATTTCCAAAACTTAATTACGATGAAATTTTAGAAATAACTAAAGTTAATAGTATATTAGGTTTTATAAAAGATGATGAAATTATAAATAAAAGACCATTTGTAGAAGTAAATCCTAATATTACTCTTGCATCTTTTATAGGTGGAGGTAGAAATCCGTTGCCAGGTGCAATAACATTAGCAAATTTAGGAATACTTTTTATGGATGAATTTGCTGAATTTGATAGTAGAAAATTAGAAATGTTAAGAACAATTTTAGATTTGCATACTATTAAGTTAGATAGAGTTAAAAGCTCTGTAAAATATCCTTGTAAATTTATTTTAATAGCTGCAATGAACCCATGTCCATGTGGATATTTTGGAAGTAAAGATAAAGAATGTACTTGTTCGGAAAGTAAAAGAAAAAAATATTTGTCTAAAATAAGTGGACCTATCATAGATAGAATAGATATTCAGCTAAATGTTTCTAATATTAAGTATTCTGAAATAGATACTAATACAAAAATAGAAAAAAGTGAAGATATTAGGAAAAGAGTAGAATCAGCTAGGAGAATTCAAGAAGAGAGATTTAAAAACGAACTAATAAAAACAAACTCGGAAATGAGTTCTAAACAAATAAATGAACATTGCATATTGGATATAGAAGGTAAAAAATTATTAGAAAGATTATATGCTAAATATAGTTTTAACATAAGAACATATAATAATATATTAAAAATTTCCAGAACGATTGCAGATTTAGATAATAAAGAAAAAATAGATATCTCTTGTATTGCAGAAGCAGTGCAATATAAAGTGAATAATAAATTATATAAAAAGGAAGTGTGAAAGATAATAACAATAAGTTATAAGGATATTAATTATCCAAAAGAATTGTTAAAGATAAAATCATATCCGAAAAAATTATATATTGAAGGAAATATAAATTTGCTAAACAAGCCAATTATAGCAATTGTCGGATCAAGAAATTGTAGTACATATGGTTTCGAACAAGCAAAAAAATTTGCAGGTCTATTATCTAAAAATGGAATATGTGTAATAAGCGGATTAGCAATAGGTATAGATTCTATATCACATATTTCTGCTATGCAGAATATAGGAAGAACTATAGCTGTGTTAGGTTCAGGGTTTAATAATATATATCCAAAAGAAAATAAAGAATTATTTAATAAAATATTAGAAAATGATGGTTGCGTAATTTCTGAATACGATCCCAAAACAGTAGCTGATACAAAGAATTTTTCCAGAAGAAATGAAATAATAAGTATGCTATCTTTAGGTGTTCTAGTGGTAGAGGCAGGATATAGGAGTGGAAGCACTATTACAGCTAATAGAGCTTTTAAACAAGGTAAAAAGGTATTTGCTATTCCAAGTAATATAGATAGCAAATTAGGAATTGGCACAAATAAACTTATACAGAAAGGAGCAAAACTGGTAACTAATGTACAAGATATTTTAAATGAAATAAATATATATACTTGTAAAGATATAGAGCAAGACTGGAAATATGAAATTAAAAATGTACCAGTCAAATATAAAGAGGTATATAATATTATTGGAAATATGCCAGTAGATATTAATACAATATCTAGAAAACTAGAACTTCCCATACAAGAAGTAAGTGAACAATTAACAATGCTAGAATTAAATGAGTATATTAGAGCATTACCAGGAGATATGTTTGTAAAAGTATGAACAAATTAGGAAAAAAGGGAGAAGATACAGCAGTTAAATATTTAGAAAAGATGAATTATAAAATATTAAAAAGGAATTATAAAAATAGAAAAGGTGAAATAGATATAATTGCATATTATAATGGCATTATAGCTATTATAGAAGTTAAAACAAGGAGTAATAATAAATTTGGATATCCAATAGATGCAGTAAACGGAATTAAAGTAAATAGAATAAAGGAATGTACAAAATACTATTTATATAAAGAAAAAGTAAAGTTTTCTGCAATCAGGTTTGACGTAATAGAAATTTATAAAATAAAAGAGCAATATGTAGTAAACCATATAAAAAATGCATTTTAAAAGATTTGACAAAATTTGCAAAACATATTAAAGTTATATAAGTGTAAAGAAGTTTAGTAATGTATTTCTTAAGTAAGAAAGGAGTAAAACTATGAAAGAATTTTATCATAGCATACAGAAGAATAAATGTGGTAAAGAAGGTGAATTCGTTAAGTTTAGTGTATATATTAATATGAATATATATGGCTGGATTAACGAGGTAAAGTTACGGTTAAAAGGATATGAAAAAAGAGAAATAGTTCTAAATTACAAAAATAAAGATGACAAATATGCTTATTTTGAAACAGAGCTATTTATGTGTACAAGAGCTATTTATAAGTACAAATTTTCTTTTATATCTGAAAAAGAAAAATATAAGGAAACGAAAGAATTTAAAATGTCGGTTGGATTTTATGTACCAGATTGGGCAAAAGGTGCTGTAATGTATCAAATTTTTATTGATAGATTCTATAGGGATACTAGCGTAAAAATAGAAGAGTTTGGAAAACGTAAAATTCATAAAAACTGGAATGATGCACCAATTTTAGGACCGGATGAAAATGGGGAATGGAATACAGATTCCTTTGGAGGAAATTTCAATGGAATTAAGAAAAAATTGGATTATATCAAATCGTTAGGAACAGATATAATTTATTTAAGCCCAATCTCACAAAGCTCATCAAATCATAAATACGATGGTGAGGACTTAGAAGAAATTGATCCTTATTTTGGAGGAAAAGAAGATTTTAAAAGTTTGTGTGATGAAATTCACAAACAAGATATGAAAGTAATGGTAGATGTAGTATTTAATCATGTGGGCAAAGATAGTAAGTATTTCAATGAAGGAAAACTTTACAATGAAATAGGAGCTTGTCAAAGTAAGGAATCTAAATATTTTCCGTTTTTTAAAACCAGAGTAGAAAATGGGAAAATTGTATTTTCCTATTGGTGGGGTATAAAAGATTTAGTTGTTTGCAACAAAGAGTCAAAAGAATGGCAAGAATATATATGTGGAAAAGGAGGAATTATAGATCAGCTTTTTGCATATGGAATAGATGCCATTAGAATAGACGTTGCAGACGAATTACCAGATGATTTTATTACTCTTATGAGGGAAGCATGCCATAGATGCAAAGAAGATTCTTTTATATTGGGAGAAATATGGAAAAAACCTGTAAACCAAGGTAGAGGATATCTTGAAAATGGAACGGGTGTAGATTCAATAATGAACTATTATTTTGTATCTGCATTAATTGATTATTTGAAATACCAAAATAGTCAGAACCTTTATAACAAGATTTTGGAAATATTTAACGAATATCCCGAAGATACGATATTAACAGCAATGAATTTTACATCTACACATGATATTAGCCGAGGAGCAAATATTTTTTCACCAGATGTTATATTTAAAGACCCGCAAGATCCATCAAGGGAATGGGCATGGTCTTTAAAAACAAAATATGAAATGGATAAAAATTGGCAATCTGAATATGAGTTATCAGAAGAGTCAAAGGAATATGCTAAAAAGCTCTTAAAACTATATATTTTCATTTTAGCGTTTTGGCCAGGGATTATTTCTATTTTTTATGGTGATGAAGCGGGAATATATGGTGCAGGAAATCTTGCGAATAGAAAGACATTTCCTTGGGATAATATGGATAAAGACATGCTGTTTTATGTACGAAAAGTTCTAAAAAAACGTAAGGAATATGATTTTTTGCGAATAGCTTCATATCCGGAAATTTTGGAACTTACAGAAGATAAGTTTATGTTCAAAAGAAAAAATAAGCAAAACGAAATTCTCGTAATTGTAAATAATGGTTATACAGATATTAAAGTAGAAGAAACTGGTTCTGTAATATTAAGTTACAATTATGATAGTTCAAAAAACGTAATTCACTCGAAAGGTGCAATTGCATTAGTAACTTTATAACTTCTTATACACCAAAAAACAGTTGCAAAGTTTTAAACTTTGCAACTGTTTTGCAGTTTATCATTATAAAATTATACTATTTTTAGATTTATATATTTTAAACAAAATAATTTATTAATGTGATAAAGAATTAACAGAATTAGCTGTTAAGTTTCTTACAGGAGCCATTAAAACCTTTCCTGTACCTCTGTACACATTTACAAATCCTTCACCTGAAACAGCAGATCCTATTAAACTCTTTGTTGATTTTTCAACAGTAAAGCTAAGATCTTTTGACCAAGCAATTGCAAAATTACCATCTATTCTTAAAACGTCATTTTGCAATTCAATTTCTACTAATTCCTCTCTTGGAACAGGTGATTCTAAGGCAACGAATCCATTACCAGAAAGGCTTAAATTGAATAGACCTTCATTTCCTAGAACTGCTGAAGATAAGTTATTACGCATAACAACATTTTGTTTTATATTAGATTCACATGCTAAGAATAAACCGTCATCTAAGACTATTCCACCATCCCAATTAGATAAATCTTCTAATAAAATGTGTTTATATGTAGGTTCTAGAACTAAAGTTCCTGTTCCTCTATATTTTGGCTTTACAGCACTTTCTTTTGTAACGCTTCCTTTAATTGCTTTACCGAAAAAGTCACCAACACCTTTAACGTCTGCAACAGCTTCAACATTTCCAACAGACCATTGCATGCTACCAGAACTTATAGTATATTCGTTATTTTCTAAATTTATAAGAAGTTGTCTTTTTCTTACATTCATTCTTGAACAATAATAAGCTGTTATAGCTGTTGAAGGCATTACACTTAAATCACTCATATATTCTATAACCTTCATTCCAGCTTTTATATCTGCTACACGAATATCGTCATTATCTTGTAAATTATTAATTCTATACATAATATTACCCCTTTCGAATTTATTAAAATGATTATATAAATAAAAGAATAAAAATGTCAATAAAATTTTATGAGATAAATAAAAAACACAGAAGTATAAAACTTCTGTGTTTGTATATAAGCGCTCTTTCTATCTTTTTGAGAATTGAGGAGCTTTTCTTGCTTTTTTAAGACCGTATTTTTTTCTTTCTTTCATACGAGGATCTCTTGTTAAGAATCCGTTTGATTTTAAAGCTGGTCTGTATTCTGAGTTAGCTTCATTTAAAGCTCTTGCTAACCCATGTCTGATAGCTCCCGCTTGACCTGTAAATCCACCACCTTGAACTTTACAAATAACATCGAATTTGTCTAATGTATTTGTTACGTTTAAAGGTTGTTTTACAATATATTTTAAAGTTTCTAAACCAAAATATTCATCTAAATTTTTTCCGTTTACTGTTATATTTCCTTTTCCTTCAACTAATCTAACTCTAGCTATTGCATTTTTTCTTCTACCTGTTCCATAGAACATTATTTTTTCTCCTGCCTTTGCCATTTAAAAATTCCTCCTTAATCTTTTAAGGGATATACCCTGTAATTATATATTAGAAATTCCACATTTCTGGTTTTTGAGCCATGTTTTCATGTTCATTACCAGCATATACTCTTAATTTCTTTAACATTTTTCTTCCTAATGAATTATGAGGAAGCATTCCTTTTACAGCAATCATCATTGCTTGTTCTGGTTTGTTAGCCATCATAACTCTTGCTGAAGTTTCTTTTAGACCTCCAATGTATCCAGAGTGACGTCTATAAAATTTTTGATCTAATTTTTTTCCTGTAAATGTTGCTTCTGAACAATTTATTATAATTACATGGTCACCAACATCTAAGTTTGGTGTATAAGTTGGTTTGTGTTTTCCTCTTAATAATCTAGCAGCCTCTGTTGCAACTCTACCAACTGGTTTATTTGCTGCATCTAAAATATACCATTTACTTTCGATTTCATTTCCTTTTACACTATATGTAGTATTATTCATGGTAAAATTACCCTCCATTCAAATTTTTAATTTATATAATAAGTTTTAAGTATATAAACTACCGGGGAGAGGCTTATATAATTATTACTTATTTACTATTTTAACTAAATTATAAATTTAGCATAATAATTTTATTACAATAAGGCTAAAAAGTCAAGGCTTTTGGGAAATAAAATAATAAAAACAGGTAAGATTATCCAATAAATAGTTGAATAAATTATGTAAAACGAGTATAATAATTATTATATATGAAGTTGCTAAGGGAGGAATACAGAATGAGAGAAATCTTTGTAAAGAATAATAAAATTCTTTTCAAAAAACATCCAGACCGGGAAGAACTTTCCAAATCCAACTCATCTCTTGAACATATACAACTAGATAAAGATGGCCTAGCCACATATTTAAGTGAAATATGTGAAGGAGATGGAAAATTTGTTACTTTCAGTGCAAAAATATGTGGTAATCAAGCTACATATGATATTGTAATTGAAAAGAAAGATGAATTAACATCTTCTTATAGTGTTCCAAAAGAGGATGTCCCCATTAAAGGAATAGAGAAAACAGAAGAGCTATCTTCTATAAATAAGACTGTAATACACATAAAGAAAGATGCTTTTCTAATGTTTACAGGTAGAAAACTAAAACCAGGGGATTTCTGTTTCGAGAAGATCTTAATTAATGAGGAATTGGTAGAGATGCCTATTAATGTAAAAACTGTGATAAATGGTGCGGGAAACCTGTATCAAATCATTACAGACGAAGATGGAACATGGGGATATAACATCTGAGTAGAGCGCCTTGTAAGGCGCTTCTTTTTATTAAGAAAATAAAACGATATTTTAAGAATTATTCTTAAATTCTAGTTCTAACGTGATATCTAGTGAAAATAAAAAATATTTGCCAAAATTATGTAAAGTATGATATAATTATAATGTAGCACATTAGTTTTAGATTCATAAAAAGAGAAGGGAGAATACTATGAATCGGACAAATATGGGGGTAACTACTCCGAAACAGCAGATCAATTTTATTAACTTAACTAAACCAACAGCAATGGAATATGAGAAATGGTTTGCAAAACACGCCACTTGTTTAGAAGTAAAATCTGCAGATTTTTTGCTATTTGCGGATGAAAGCTTCAAGACACAAAAAAGATATTATAATCTGCCAATTGCAGTTTATGTATCTGAGCTAAAAGATGGCCAGCCAATTTTTAAGTTGTATAAAGGATTGACTACTTTAGAGTTCATTCAGACAGGGCAGATAGGAGATTTAAGTTATGTTATTACCACTAGTGGAAAAATTGGTTATGTAGTTCCAAAAGGTAATAATAATGGTCCAGAACCTGTAGGAATAGGAAAAGAAAAAATGCCTAAGGATAGAAAAGAAGAAATAATCTTAGATGAAGACAACTTCATTATCATATCAGGCTGTAGATTAAAAAGAGGGGACTTTTGCATTTCCAATAATCCTACAACTAAAGAAAAGCTTATAATAAAGCTTAAAGAGTTGATGGGAAAACGGAGAATAAAAACAGTAGAATATGTACTGAAAACAGAGCCTCTTGATGGAATAGTAGAAACTGAACCAGATATGTTTACAGTAAAAGAAGTAAAAACAACGCAAGGAGGAATGCAACGAATTACAACTAAAGATGGCAGAAGGGCAATCAATATTCTGAAAGAGGGTATGCTCATTTAGAAGAAAGAAACAGTCTACTAGCAAATTGCTAATAGACTGTTTCTTTTAATGTAAACAACAGTAACTAATAAATCACATTTTAGTCATTGTAATTTTATGGCAAATACTATATAATTAAACAGCAATAAGGAGAACATAATGGAGAAAAATATATTAATAACAGAAAAGCCTTCTGTAGCCATGCAAATGGCAAAAGCGTTAAAAATAAATACAACTAGAAAAGATGGATATTTAGAAAGTGAAGAATGGGTAATAACTTGGTGTGTAGGTCACTTAGTAACGATGAGTTATCCAGAAAAATATGACGAAAAGTTAAAATTTTGGAGATTGGAAACATTACCATTTATACCAAAAGAATGGAAATATGAAGTGATTCCAAATGTACAAAAACAATTTAATATAATAAAAGAACTTTTAAATAGAGAAGATGTAAAAACAATATATGTAAGCACTGACTCTGGGAGAGAAGGAGAATATATATATAGGTTGGTTGACCAAATGATAGCTCCAAAAGGAAAATTAAAAAAGAGAGTTTGGATAGATTCACAAACAGAAGAAGAAGTTATAAAGGGAATAAAAAATGCAAAAGATTTATCAGAATATGATAGTTTGTCAGATGCAGCCTATTTAAGAGCAAAAGAAGATTATTTAATAGGTATAAATTTTTCAAGACTACTTTCTATTATTTATGGAAGAAGATTAGCAAAAGAAATAAACGAAGAAAAAGCCTCTATTTCTGTTGGAAGAGTAATGACATGCGTACTGGGGATGGTAGTAGAAAGAGAAAGGGAAATAAGAAATTTTGTTAAAACAAAATACTATAAAATTGTAGGAAGATTTGGAAATGAAGAATCTAATTTTGATGCAGAATGGAAAGTAACAGAAAAGTCTAAATTGTACAATTCAAATAAATTATATAATGATAACGGATTTAAAAAATTAGAAGATGCAAAGCAATTTATTTTAGCACTAAAAGAAAAAGAAGCAATTATAAAAGAAGTAAAAAAGAGCAAACAAAAGGAAAATCCACCATTATTATTTAATTTGGCAGAAATTCAAAATGAATGTACAAAAAGATTTAAGATAAAGCCAGATGAAACATTAGAAATTATACAAAATTTATATGAAAACAAGCTAGTAACATACCCAAGAACAGATGCGAGAGTTCTTTCGACTGCGGTTGCAAAAGAAATTACAAAGAATTTAAATGGAATTAGCAAAGGTTTTAAAAATGAAGAAATTCAAAATTTCTTAAGAAAGATGATTAATGAAAAATATTCTACAAACTTAGTAAAAACTAAATATGTAAATGATAGCAAAATAACAGATCACTACGCAATAATTCCAACAGGTCAAGGATATGAAAATTATGATAAATTACCAAAACTTCAAAAAGATATTTACGAATTAATTGTAAAGAGATTTTTGGCAATATTTTATCCACCAGCAGAATATAGCAAAGTTTCTGTAACTATAGATATAGAAAATGAATCTTTTTTTGCAAATGGAAAAGTTTGTACAAAAGAAGGATATTTAGAAATTTTAAAACCTAATAAAACTAAGAATTCTGAGGAAAACGATATAACAATACTAACAACTTTAAAAAAGAATGAAAAAATAGATGTTCAAAATTTCGAAACAAAAGATGCTGAAACGTCTCCACCTTCAAGATACAATTCAGGTTCGATAATACTTGCTATGGAAAATGCAGGAAAATTAATTGAAGATGAAGAACTTAGAGAGCAGATAAAAGGTGCAGGAATAGGTACAAGTGCAACAAGAGCAGAAATAATTAAGAAATTAGAAAAAATAAATTATATAGCAATTAATAGTAAAACTCAGATAATAACGCCTACAAATAAAGGTGAATCAATATATGATATAGTGAATTTTTCTATGCCAGATATGTTAAATCCAAAATTAACAGCAAGCTGGGAAAAGGGGTTAGACTTAGTTGCAAAAAAAGAAATTAAGTCTGAAGAATTTATAATGAAATTAGAAAAATATATAAAATCAAAATTTGATAAATTGGTTATAAAAATGTAAGTAAAAGATAAAATGATAAAAATAGAGAAAGCTAAAGAAGAATTTTGTAAATACAGAAATTTATTTGATAAAGAAAATAAAAATATAGAAAGAAAATTTATACACACAATGAATGTTATGTACTTGTGTGAAGTTATAGCTAAAAACTTAAATTTAAATAAAGAAGAAATAGAACTTGCAAAACTTATTGGACTTTTGCAAGACATAGCGAGATTTGAAGAATATAAAAATACGAAAGAAGAAACAATGTTTATAAATTCTGGAGCATTTAATCATGCAAATAGAGGGATAGAAATTTTAAAGGAAAATAATTTTATAAGAAAATTTATAGAAGATAGCAAGTTTGATGATATAATCTTTACAGCAATTAGTAATCATAACAAAAACAAAATAGAAGATAATTTATTCGAAAAAGAATTGCTATATTGTAAAATTTTAAGAGATGCGGATAAATTAGATATATTACAATTAGCAGTAACTACATATTGGAAAAACGAACTGGAAGAATTATCAAAAGAAGTAATAAATAAAGAAATGTTTATAGAGTTTTGTAAACAAAAAACTATAGATGCCTCAAAGATAAAAGAGAAAAATCAGTTAGATAAACTAATTAAAACGTTAGCATTAATCTTTGATATACAATATAAAATTAGTTTTAAAATCTTAAATGAAAGAGATTACTTTAATAAGATAATAGCCAGATTTTATTTTACAAATGAAGAAACTAAAAAACATATTTTAGAGATAAAAGAAATAGGAAATAAATTTATAAACTCTAATATATAAATGGTGGTGGTTTTATGAAACTAGGATTAGCCCTTTCAGGCGGAGGAATAAAAGGTGCAGCACATGTAGGTGTAATGCAAGCTTTTAAAGAAGAAAATATAGGAATAGATGTTATAAGTGGTACAAGTATAGGGAGTATTGTAGCATCTCTTTATGCCATGGAATATACACCAAATGAAATGCTAAAATTATTTAACTATTTTTCAAAAATAATATTTAAAAATAGTGCAATGTATACAGATACAAAAGGAAAAAAATCGCTTAGTATAAAGGCTGGTGGGTTATATTCTGGAGAGAATATTGCATTTGCAATAGAAGAGGCAGGAAAATATAAAAATGTTAAAAAGATGCAGGATTTAAAAATTCCTATTGCAATACCTGCAGTAGATTTAAAAGATTCAGAAAAATATGTATTTACAAATGTGGAAAAAATAAATGAGAAATATTTAAATAAGGCAGATATTTCCATAGCTGTAAGGGCAAGTTCATCATACCCTGCAATTTTTGCACCATGTATTTATAATAAACATAAATTTGTAGATGGTGGAATATTGGATAATATTCCTGTAGAAGAAACGAGGAAAATAGGTGCAGATAAAGTTATTGCTGTAAAATTCAAACTAAACAAAACCTCTAGAACAGTTGGAATAAGGTCAACATTAAATAAATCAATAGATATAATGTTTTCTAAAATAGAAAGTGAAGCAGTAAAAAAAGCGGACTATGTTATAGAAATAAATACACAAGATGTTAATCCATTCGATTTTAAACAAACTAATAAATGCTATAAATATGGATATTTACAAGCAAAAAAAGAAATAAATAATATAAAAAGAATAATATATAAGGAGGATTAGAATGGCAAAACAGATTAATGAATATGTAAAATGGGTTGGAAAAACAGATTGGGAATTAAAAAAATTCCATGGTGAAGAGTATAATACAATAAATGGATCATCATATAATAGTTACTTAATACAAGATGAAAAAACTGTTTTAATCGATACAGCATGGAAACCTTTTGACGAAGAATTTGTAGAAAATTTAAAAAAGGAAATAGATTTAAATAAAATAGATTATATCATCGCAAACCATGGAGAAATTGACCATAGTGGTAGTTTACCAAAACTTATGAAAGAAATACCAAATACACCAATTTATTGTACCGCAAATGGTGTAAAATCTATAAAAGGACAATACCATGAAGATTGGAATTTTGTAACTGTAAAAACAGGTGAAACATTAAATATTGGTAAACACACATTAACTTTTATAGAAGCACCAATGCTTCATTGGCCAGATACAATGTTTACCTATATGGATAAGGAAAATATATTATTTAGTAATGATGCATTTGGTCAGCACATTGCTTCAGAGTATTTGTATGCTGATGAAGTAAGCCAATGTGTTTTATATAATGAAGCAATAAAATATTATGCAAATATTGTTGCACCATTTGGTATGATGGTAAAAAATAAAATAAATGAAATTAAGAAAATGAATATTCCAATTAATATGATATGCCCAAGTCATGGTCTTATTTGGAGAGAATCTCCAGAAGATATAATAAATAAATATTATACATGGGCAGATAATTACAAGGAAGATCAAATAACTATTTTATATGATACAATGTGGAATGATACAAGAAAAATGGCAGAAGTTATTGCAAAAGGAATAAAACAAGAGGACTCCAAAACAGAGGTAAAAATAATAAATACAGCTAAGTCAGATAAAACAGAAATTTTAGCTGAAGTTTTTAAATCTAAAGCAATATTAGTTGGTTCACCTACTGTAAATAATGGCTATTTATATTCTATAGCAGGAATACTAGAGATGATAAAAGGTTTAAAATTAAAAAATAAGAAGGCTGTGGCTTTTGGAAGTTATGGTTGGAGCGGAGAAGCAGTAAAATTATTAAATGAAGAGCTTAAAAAGTCTGGTTTTATAATGATAAATGATGGATTAAGATGTATGTGGACACCTACAGAATCAAACATCTTAGAATGCATAAATTTTGGAAAAGAAATAGCGAAAGATTGCCAAGAATAGAAAAAACTAATTTACTAAAGAGAAACTTAGTAAGTTAAAAGAAATATATTATATGAAGATTAAGATAGAACCAAAATTAAACAAAATACACCTTTTATAATTAGAAAACATAATATATAGCAAAAGCATTATGAAAGGTGGTATATATTATGCAAAGTTACATAGTAAATGGTGGAGAGAAGATAGAAGGAAGAATAAGTTCTTCAGGATCTAAAAATTCATCACTTCCAATATTAGCAGCCACAATATTAAATAAAGGAATTACAAAATTAAAAAATGTTCCTAACATTCATGATACTAAGATTATGTTCGAAATTATGGAATTATTAGGATGTAAAATAGAATGTGATAAAAATGAAGTTGTAATAGATTCAAGAAATATAAATAATTATGAAATTCCAGATGAGTTAATGAGACAAATGAGATCATCTGTAATACTTGCAGGAGCAATATTAAGCAGAACAAAGAAAGCTATCTTTTCATATCCTGGGGATTGCGATATTTGATTGATACATCGGACAAGTTTAAGATAAATGAGTGGATTAGGAAGTTTGACAAAAATAAAAAAATTAGTTAAACTCTAAACTGTTGGAGGAACAAAATGAATAAAATTGATAGAAAAATACTATTAACACCAGAAGAGTGCTCATTTGTGCAAATTTACTATGATTGTAAAACTATAAAGAGTTTATTTTATGCTATTAAAGAGAACTATATTGCAGGAATAGCACTAATACCATATATGTCATTATTTTGTTGGGAAGCGTTGGAATTTTTCAAAAAGATAGGAATTGACTTCAATGTTAAAGAAAATGATACATTCACATTAACAGATGTTAGATTAAAATTAAAAATATTTGAGAATAAATATTCAAAAGCAAAGAATATGATATTAAGTTGTGATTACTTACAAGATTATATATTTAAGAATAAACTAAAATTTGATTTTATGAAAGATTGGAATATACATTACAATTTAGGGATTATGTTTAATGATAAAAAAGAGATTGTTGGAAATTCACAATATGGATATTATATTTTTCAAGACAATGGATTGTTAAAAAGAAAGATAGAATATATAAAAAATCTAATTAATACTAGCAATATAATATATGAGTATGCTCCAGAAGATTATTTGGGATATGGGAAGTATATTGGAGAAATCATAGGGGGTTTTTTGAATTGCTTCGAAGATTTAAATGTTCCAAATATAAATATTCAAACAAATAACATAAATACAAATATGTTTTATAAGGATTTTAATTCTAATAAACTATATAAAAGTGAAGATGATAAAATAATGTCACTATATTTATTGCATATATTGACATTTATAAATTCTACTATAAGATTACTAGGAGAATGTGAAAAGGATGATACTGGATGGTGGTTAAGAATATACTATATTGCTTATTATTATGCAATAGAAAGATTAGAAGATATAAAAAATTATATAGAAAACAATGAAATTGACAATTTAAATTTCACAAAATTATTAACACAAATAAATTTAAATGAGAGCTTCATGAATACAGAGTTTAGAAATTGTATGATGCATTATGGATTAATAAACAAAGAGAATAAATTTT
>USAE01000003.1 GCA_900552655.1 uncultured Clostridium sp. | reverse complement strand
GACGCATGCGTCGGAACAGCTATGAGCCTTGAGGCTCTGCTTGTAACATAGCCTTTTAGGCGTTATGAGTAAAAAGCCCCCGGCTTAGCCGGGGGATAATTACTATTTATTAAATATTTAATTTGTTTGCATTTATAGATACAAGTATTTAATTAGAACAATTATATACTACTAATTATTTTTTTGATGGTTAGCAAAAAATAAATTATAAATTATAATTCCAAAACCTAAAATAGAAATAAATATAGTTACTACAATTCCTACAAAAGGTATCATTTTTAATGCACTAATAACTACAGCTATTAATATTGCAAGTAAATATTCCAATGGCATTTTAGAAAATTTCTTATTATTATAAATTCTTCTAGCTAAAATTGAAGCAAATATGTAAGGTGAAATTCCTATCATAAATGTGTACAACATTAATAGCAATATTCCTGCAGTAAAGCCTATTTGTGCAGTAATAAGAATAATAGATAAAATAGGAATAGCTATTAAAGTTACTAAACCAGTTAATAATACTTTACCAAATTTGTGAGATAAACAAGAAGAAGCTTTTTCTAAACTAGACTCTAAGAAGAATCTATAAAGTAAGTATACTAAACTAGCTGCTAAAATACTGTTTACAATATTAGATATAATGTTCCAAATAGTTGTCCCGGCATTATTTGTAGATGCCAACTTCATATAATTTATATCCTCAACAATTGCGCCTTCAGGGAATGATATTTCATTTTCTGAAGAATATGTTAATTTTCCAGAAATAGAACCTTGAGAAGAATCTGAAGACATAATAAATTCAGATGTACGTATATAAGCATTTCTACCAATAGAACCTAATAAAGTTATTTTATTAGTTAGAGAATATAGATCATTATAAACTCCACATCCTTCTGGAATAGTTAAATTATGGCAAACTGTATATAAAGAACTTGTTAAGGAGTTAAAATTAATATTATTTGAAACAATATATGTACTTCCTTCTATATAAGAAGCTTCTTCAAAATTTACATTTTTGGCACATATAAATAAATTTCCACTTACTTCTCCTGTTATTGTTACATTATTACCTAAAATATAAACATTTCCATTTACAATTTTATCCATGTTAATATCATTACCAGATAAATACAAATCGTCATTTACTACATTTTGTGTTTCTTCTGTAGTATTAATTGCATATGGAGTAGCCCTTAACCATTCTTCTGGAATAGGTTTTGTTTCTGCAAAACATGTTGTAGCGATTGATAATATAATAGCTAGTAAACAAGCCATTACAATGCTTTTTAGTCTTTTCATTGGTATACCTCCTAAAATTATATTAATCAAAATATATATTAACCAAATTTGTTTGTCAACAAAAATTAAGATTTGTTTTCTTGCTTATATTTTTTACAAAAATCTTTAACAGTGCAATCTTTACAATTAGGAGTTCTTGCCATGCAAGTTTTTCTGCCATGCCAAACAAAAAGATGATTAATATCTTTTAAATATTCCTTAGGAAAAATTTTTAATAAATCTTGTTCTATTTTTTCTGGTTCTTTTTCAGAAGAAAGACCAATTCTATTAGAAATTCTTTTGGCATGTGTATCCACAGCTATACCATTTGCAATACCAAAAACTTCTAACAAAATTACATTGGCACTTTTACGCCCAACTCCAGGCAGAGTAATAAGCTCTTCCATAGTGTTTGGAACAACACCATTAAAGGTATCTAAAATTTTATTTGCACATGCACGAGCATTTTTTGCCTTATTTTTATAAAAACCGCAAGGATGAATAATTTCTTCTAATTCAGCTATATCGCAATTAGCAAATTCTTCAATAGTAGGGTACTTTTTAAATAATGCAGGTGTAGTTAAATTAACCCTTTCATCTGTACATTGAGCAGATAACATAACCGCAATTACTAATTCAAATGGTGTATTAAAATCTAAACTACATGTGGCGTCTGGATATGTAGTTTTTAATATTTCTATTAATTGAATAGCATCTTTTTTTCTCATAAAAACCTCCTTATATTGCAAATTATATCATAATATAACATCAACATAAAGTAATCACAATAATAATTATTTTTTCATATTATATAAAAAAGGAGGTAATATGTATGTGTAAAATATTAAAGAAGACATTGGCAGTAATATTAATAGGATTGGGTATAGGAATATTGCTAGTATTATTACTTCCTTTAGCAGGTTGGCTTTTTGTAATTGGTGTTGCAATTATTATAGTTGGAATAATCTGGCTTTCAAATTAAAACTGTAAGGATGTAAAGAACAATTAAAAAGGAGGAGATAGATATGACAGTTGTAGTTAAAAAAGTTCCAAAATTTTTAAGAGGGTTTGTAAAGTTGATATTTAGAATAAAAGACTAATACATAAGATAAAGCGGGATTAGGGAGCTATACCGGGACTGGTGGACGGTCCTAAAAAATTCCGATTTGAAATTTCTTATAATAAAAAATATCGCCAAGCTAAAAACTTGACGATATTTTTTGTTTTGCTTAAGTATGTATTTCATGAAAAAAAGGGTTATTTAACAATAACCCACAAATAGTATATATAAACTAAGCTCTATTAACTTTTCCAGAACGTAAACATTTTGCACATACTTTAATTTTCTTTGGTTGTCCATTTATGATAGTTTTTACAGTTCTTAAATTTGGTTTCCAAGTTCTTGTAGCTCTATTACTAACGTGAGAACGAGTTATGCTAAGTTTGTTTCCATGAGATAATGTTTTTTCACAAATTGCGCATTTTGCCATGATTTATTGCACCTCCTATTAAGATAATAAATTGACTGTTTATAATCTTACCATATAATAATAAAAAAAACAAGACTTTTTATAAAAAATAGTATATAATATACAAAATTATACTTCATTTAGGAGGTAAAAGATGTCAGATTTAACTAAAGAAATACAATATATAAAAGGTGTTGGGCCTAATAGAGTAAAACTTTTAAATAATCTTAATATTTTTACATTAAAAGACTTAATTACATATTACCCAAGAGATTATGAAGATAGAAGTAAGCCAGTAAAAATAGAAGACTTAGAGGACGGAAAAGAAGCTCTTATTGCAGCAATTCCAGTTGCTAAAATGAATGAAACAAGAATAAGAAACAGAAAGATGGTTATATATAAACTTATAGTAGAAGATGAAACTGGAAGAGCAATACTTACTTGGTATAACCAAAGCTATTTAAAAAACAGATTTAAAGTTGGAGAAATTTATCATTTTTTTGGAAAAGTAAAGAAAGTACAAAATAGGATAGAAATGCTATCTCCTGTTTTTGATGAAGAAACTAAAAACAAAAATACAGGTAAGATAATACCTATATATCCATTAACATATAATTTATCCCAAAATGTTTTAAGAGGAATAATAGAAAATGCTATTACGTTGGTAAATAATAAATTACCAGAAACATTACCTAAATATATTTTAGATGACTATAAATTATTAGGTGCAAATGAAGCAATTAAAAAAATACATTTCCCAGAAAACTTTGAAGAATTTGAAAAAGCAAGAAAAAGATTAGTTTTTGAAGAGCTATTAGGAATGCAATTAGCTCTATTAAATTTAAAAAATGCTTATGAATCAGATAATAATGGAATTCAATTTAGTAAAGATGTAAAAATGTCAGATGTTATAAATACACTCCCATTTAAGCTAACTAAAGCACAATTAAGAGTCTTAGAAGAAATAGACAAAGATATGGAAAGCGATAAAAATATGAATAGGCTATTACAAGGAGATGTTGGATCTGGAAAAACAGCAGTATCTATCATTGCTTCTTATAAAGCTGTAAAATGTGGATATCAAGTTGCGATTATGGCTCCAACAGCAATACTTGCGAGTCAACATTTAGAAAGTTTTAAAGAAATGCTAGACAAATTTGGAATTACATGTGAACTATTAGTTTCTAGCATAACTAAAAAGAAAAAAGAAGAAATATTGGAAAGATTAAGAGATGGAAAGATAGATATTTTGATTGGTACACATGCACTTTTAGAAGAAAATGTAATATTTAATAAATTAGGATTAGTAGTAACAGACGAACAACACAGGTTTGGAGTAAAGCAACGTACTACAATTGTAGAAAAAGGACAGAATCCAGATGTATTAGTTATGACTGCAACACCAATACCAAGAACTTTAGCATTAATTTTATATGGTGATTTAGACATATCTATAATAGATGAACTTCCACCAAATAGAAAGAAAATAGATACTTTTGCAGTTACTAAAGGAATGGAAGAAAGAGTTAATAATTTTATAAGAAAACAAGTAGATGAAGGAAGACAAGCATATATTGTTTGTCCTTTAGTAGAAGAAAATGAAGAATTAAATTTAAAGTCTGTTACAGAGCTTGCAGAGAAATATAAGAATAAAATTTTTAAAGAATATAAAGTAGAATATTTAC
Source organism: uncultured Clostridium sp. (assembly GCA_900552655.1). Lineage (GTDB taxonomy): Bacteria > Bacillota > Clostridia > TANB77 > CAG-508 > Merdicola. The sequence goes on along the minus strand of USAE01000003.1, from coordinate 52,703 downwards.
ATGGAAAAATGAAAAATAAAGAAAAAGACGAGATTATGGAGAGATTTAAAAACGGAGAAATAGATATTTTAATCTCTACAACAGTAATAGAAGTAGGTGTAAATGTTCCAAATGCAAGTTTAATGGTAGTAGAAAATGCGGAAAGATTTGGACTTGCACAGCTTCACCAATTAAGAGGAAGAGTTGGAAGAGGCGAATACAAATCATATTGTGTTTTAAAATACCAAGGAAATTCTGATGTTATAAGAAAGAGAATGAAAGTTATGACAGATACAAATGATGGTTTTGTAATATCAGAGAAAGATTTAGAACTTCGTGGAAGTGGAGAATTTTTTGGAACAAGGCAACATGGACTTCCAGAATTTAAGATTGCAAATCTTTTTGAAGATATGCCAATATTAAAACAAGTTCAGGCTTTATCTGTTAAAATAACAGAAGAAGATAGAAAATTAGAACTAGATAAAAATAAAGAATTAAGATTATTAATAGAAGAAAAATTCCAAAACAGAGTAGAAATATAAAGTGGAATATAGAATTTTATAGAAATGTATAGTCAGACAAAATGTTAAATATATCGTTAAGTGTAGTAAAAAATACTTATGTTTACAAGATTATGTAAATATGATATAATTATAAATGTAACAATAGTTTAAATATTTCAATCTCAAATTTTGAGAACACAAAAGAAAGGAGCCTTATAATGGCAAAAGAAAACACAAAAGAAACAAGATTAGAAGCAAAGAAAAGTCGGTATTCAGCTGTAAGCATTATAATGAGGGAGATGTATGGTACCAAATTTGGTTATATGCCGGGGTATATCTTACTGCAGGATGTATTCTACAAGCATTTCAAAGAAAAAGAGATGCCTGTAGAAGAATTAATTAAATGGGCTATTTCAAAATTTGTCATGGATATGGATTATGATGAAGCTTTGGAAGAGATTATGTTGATTGTAACACAAAATCTTCCGGAATCAAAAGGAAATAACATTAGCCTTTTGGATGAAGCGTTAGAAAGAGCTTCAAATTTATATGACAAGCAGATCTGTTACTCAAGAGTAGTGGCAGCAGTAAGAGAAATTCCTATTATGAATGTTCTGGAGAGAGATATAATAAGAATTCTCTTCGAAATAAAGAGAGGAAAAACACTTCCTGAGGCGCTCGAAAAGCTTGCAACAGAGGATACGGATCCAAAAAGCAAACAGCTTACAGAAGATAAAAACCTCAGAAAGCTGGAATTAACCAATGCAATCTTCTGCGCATTTGGCTCAGATGTGGAAATGCTGGAATTTGCAGAAAACAATATAGACGTAAGTGATATCGACTAAGTTGGATTTACTAGCCTATGTAATATGTTAAATATTATGTAGGCTAGTAGCCTTTTTATAATAAAAATAAAACCGAGATTTTAAGGAATGTTCCAAAATTATAGTTGAACAATCGTAACTTTATTAGAATAATTTATTGACTTTTACAAAGAAAATAAATAAAATAAAAGTATATTAAAATAATAAAAGGATGTAAAAAAATGAATGTACAAATTATATTTTCAATTATAGGAGCATTATTAGCATTAATTGCAGTGGTTCTAATATATAATGCTCGAAAAATTGTAAAAGAAAGATTTAGTTTTGGTGACCAAAACAGTGGAGTTTTAGTTGTTAAAACTATTGGAATGTTTTTATTTTGCATAGGAATGTTAATAATATTTTTTAATTTAACATAAGAAGAAGGAGGAATTAACAAATGAAACAATTAAGTTCGATGTTATCTGTGCTTTTTGCAGGGTTATTTTGGGTGTTTAGAGTAGTACTAGCATATACATCTGCTACGGGGAAAGATTTAGGGTTTCCAATACAAGATTTTACTGTAGAAGTAATATTATTATTTGTTGTTTTAATATTATTAGTACTTATATATAAAAGGAAATTGTTAGCAGGTATAATATACTTTTTATTATATTTAGGATATTTTGGACCACAACTATTTAATGCAATAATGGAAGTAGCAACAGCTACAGAAGGAGTAAGTATTTATACATATGATACAATAATTGCATCTGCTATAGGTATAGGAGTTTCATTATTTGCATTTTTAAATATATTAGCTGATAGAAACAGAGCAGCACATCCAACAGATAAGAAAACAGATTGGTTTTATAAAAATGAAGAATATGATAGAAAATTAGATGATAGAGCAGATAAAAATAATTACAGAACTTTATAACAAACCGGGATTTGGGGACAGTCCTCAAAATCCCGATTTTTGTTACAAAATGACATATGGGAAAGGTTTGTTATAGTTATATAAAGATAAAAGGGGAATAAAATATGGAGAAGAAGAGAATAGTAGAAAAAATATTGTTAATAGTTTTATTTTTAGTAGAAATATTATTAATATATTGTAAAATTGAAGTCAATAAGGATAGTACACAAGAAACATTAAGCGAATTTCAGGAAAATATAAATGAAGCAAAAGAGATAAATAGTGAAGAAAAATATAAATATGTAAACTTAAGAATAAATATGCCATTAAATTTAAATGACTTAGAAGAATATTTTGAAAATCCGATACAAAACGATATGGATAAAAATGGAATAGGAGAAATAATTGGAGATGGTATGCCATTAGATGATGATGGTTTTCCATATGCAGTGGATATAGAATTTGAAGTAGAAAAAAACAAATTAGAAGAATTCAAAGATATATTAAAAAATTACAAATTTCCTAGTGGTACATATTTAGAAGATGAAGAAGAAATTATAGAAGAATATGGTGAATTACATTTAGCAGAATTAAGGGTTGAACAACTAAGTGAAAAAAGAGCAAAGAAAGTGTATGAGGAGCTCAAAGAAGAAATGAAAGAATACTGTACATATGTGTCTATATACAATTATAACGTAAATAATAAAATTGAAAGAATTTATTTTTGTGGAGAAAACATGGAGAAGATGCAAGAAATTATAGAAGAATATATAGAAAAAAATGATATTGAAATATAGTTTTATTCTGAAGCAAGCTAATTAGATAGCTTGCTTTTTTATGTAAAATAGCATATAATATATCGCGTATAGGAAAGAGATTTATAATGGGACAAATAAGAAAAGAAGAAGTACTAAAAAGAACTATACAAATATGAAATATATAGACAAGGTGGGAGATTTTAAATTAAAAATAAACGGGAGAAATCATATAATTATAAAATAGGAAGAATTTTTAGATAAAACAAAAATAAAAAAGAATGGAAGTGATAAATAATGGATATGTATCAAAAAAGAGAAATGAGAAAAAATAAAAAAATGAACGAAAACACAAAAAGTTTAGCATCAACAAACATCAACTGGTACCCAGGTCATATGGCAAAGACCAGAAGACAAATACAAGAAGATTTAAAATTAATAGATATAGTGGTAGAACTGCTAGATAGTAGAATTCCAATATCTAGTAGAAATCCAGACATAAATAATATAATCGAAGGCAAAAAAAGAATAGTTGTATTAAATAAAAGTGATTTAGCAGACGAAAAAGAAACTTTAAAGTGGTTGGAATATTTTAAACTAAACAAAATTCCAACAGTTATTACAGATGCAAATGCAGGAAAAGGGCTTAAAGAAGTAATAAAAAAAGCAGAAGAATTGATGAAAGATGAGTTAGATAAGAAAGAAGAAAAAGGAAGAATAGGAAGAAGAATTAGGCTTATGATATTAGGAATACCTAATGTTGGAAAATCATCTTTTATAAACAGATTAGCAAATAAAAAATCATTGGAAGTAGGCAATAAACCAGGTGTTACAAAAAAGAAACAATGGATAAAAATAAGTAATAGTATAGAATTGCTAGATACCCCAGGTGTGTTATGGCCAAAATTTGAAAATGAAGAAGTAGCATTAAATTTAGCATATACAGGAACAATTAAAGATGATGTTTTAGAAAAAACAGAGGTGGCCTTTAACTTTTTAAGATATATGCTAAAAAATGAAACAGATAAATTAGTTAAAAGATATAATTTAAATAAAGAAGAAATATTAAATGTATTACAAGATAAAAATAGAGCAGAAAATGAAATAATATATGATATAATGCTGCAAATAGGAAAAATGAGAGGAGCAGTTATATCTGGTGGAAATGTGGATGATATAAAAACAGCAAATATAATATTAGAAGATTTTAGAAGTGGAAAATTAGGAAGAATAACATTAGAAAAAGTATAAGTATGAAAGCAAAGGAGGTAATAGATGGAAAATATAATAGAGCCAAAAAGAACAGAAGAAGAAGTTAATTTCTTAAATCCTTTAGTTTGGGCATATATTGGTGATAGTGTTTATGAATTATTTATTAGAACAAACTTAGTAAATAATTCAAATGAAAAAGTACATAAATTACATGTAAATGCAGTTAAATTTGTTAAAGCAGCAGGACAAGCTAAAATATTAAAAGCAATAGAGAAAGAATTAACAGAAGAGGAACAAAACATAGTAAGGAGAACAAGGAACACACAAAACCACCATATAGCGAAAAATGCTACACCAGCAGAGTATTCATATGCTACAGCATTTGAAGGACTAATAGGCTATTTATACTTAAACAAAAGAGATGAAAGATTAAAATATATATTAAGCAGAGCTTTAGAGGAAGGAAATAAATAACATGAACGAAGAAAAGAGAAAATATTATTCGAAAATACTTTTTAAAACAATAATATTAGTATTTACTATAGTTTTATTAATTCTTGCATATAAATTAGCAAAATTTTATGTACCATTTATAATAGCTTTTTTAATTGCTACAATGATAGAACCAATAATAAAATTTTTTATGAAAAAATGTAAATTAAAAAGAAAAACATCTGCTACTATTTCTTTAATATTAGTAGTTGTAATAATAGGTTCATTACTTACTGTTTTAATTTCAGCAATTATATCAGAGTCAAAGATATTGTTAAGTAATTTGAACTCATCAATAGATGGAATATATAATTGGGGAATGGGCATTATAAATAATTTTACAAATGGAGAATTTGTTATTCCAGCAGATTGGATTTCAGCAATTCAAGATTCTTTAGGAAGTATATTAGAAGTTGTAAAAAATGCTGTATACAGCTTTGCAACAGGAATAATAAATTTTGCAGGACAAGTGCCAGGAGCTGTTACATATACAGTAATAACAATACTTGCAATAGTATTTATGTGCTATGACAGGGGATATGTAAAAAATCTGTTAAAAGCGCAAATACCTAAAAAATGGCTAGAAAAAGCAAATGATATAATTATAAAATCATTAAATATAATATGGAATTACATAAAAGCAGAAGCCAAACTATCATTACTATGTTTTATTTTAATTTCTATAGGTCTATTTATATTTAATTTATGTGGATTAAATATAGAATATGTTGCAATAATGGCAATACTAATAGGATTTGTAGACTTATTACCATTGTTTGGTGCAGGATTTATTATGGTACCTTGGACAATATTGTTATTAATTCAAGGTAATGTGTCAGCAGGAATTGCAGTATTTGCGTTATGGATAACATGGTCTGTTATAAAACAATTCTTAGAGCCAAAAGTTGTAAGTAAACAAATGGGAATGCACCCAATATTTACATTAATTGGAATGTATACGGGATTTAAATTATTTGGAGTAATTGGTTTATTATTAGGCCCAATAATGTTCTTAGTTATAAGAGAAGTTTTTTCGAACAACGTAAATAAAGGTATATTAAAAGACTTTTTTGAATTAGAATAAAAAGATAAAATATTAGGAGGAAATATAATGAAAAAACCAGAATTATTAGCGCCAGCAGGCTCATACGAAAAAGCCAAAACAGCATTTAGATATGGTGCAGATGCTGTATATTGTGGTACATCATCACTATCTTTAAGAACAAGAGCAGAAATGGATGATTTAGCATTAGCAAAAACAATTGAATATGCACATAGCTTAGGAAAAAGAGTACATGTGGCACTTAATATATTTGCTTGGGATACAAACTATGAAGAAATAAAAAAACAAGCAGAAATGTTACAAGATATGAAAGCAGATGGCATAATTGTTGCAGATGGTGGAGTAGTAGAAACAGTTAAAGAGTATGCACCAAATGTAGATATACATATAAGTACACAAGCTAATATTGTAAGCTTAGAATCTAGCAAGTTTTGGTATAAAAATGGGGCTAAAAGAGTAATTTTAGCAAGAGAATTAAATAAAGAACAAATAAAATATATTATACAAAATAAACCAAAAGACTTAGAAACAGAGATGTTTGCACATGGTGCAATTTGTTTTGGTTATTCTGGAAGATGTTTTTTAAGTGACTTTTTAGCTTGCAGAAGTGCAAATTTAGGTGATTGTGCTCAAAGTTGTAGATGGGCATACAATTTATATGCTGAGGAGGTAAATAATCCAGGTAATTTAATGCCTATCGAAACAGATGAAAAAGGAACATACATTTTCTCATCTAAAGACTTATGCTTAATAAATGAAATACCAGAAATTGTAGATATGGGAATAGACAGCTTAAAAATAGAAGGTAGATTAAAAACAGAATATTATTTAGCTACAGTAATAAATACATATAGAACAGCTATAGATGATTATGCTAAAGATCCTAAAAATTATAATCCAGCTAAGTATATGGCTGAACTTGAAAAGACAAAAACTAGAGGCTTAACAACATTTTATTTTAACGACAGAAATAATAAAGATTTTCAAGAATATGAAGGAAAGCAATATAATCCACATTTTGAATTTGGAGGAAAAGTAGTAGAAACATCAACTGAAAATGCTACTATAGAAATTAAAAATAAATTATCTATAGGGGATGAAATGGAAATTATAATTCCAGGAGAAATAAATGTAGTAAAATTTACAATAGATAAATTATGGGATTATGAAACAAACGAAGAAATAGAAACAGTAAATCCAGGTGTGAAAAATCAAAAAGTAAAAATGAAATTACCAATCAAAGTAGAAAATGGATGGATTTTAAGAAGAAAAAAGTAAACTAAAGATAAGGTGAATTAGTATGAAATTAGACAAGCAAAAGATATTAGCCCAAATAGAAGAAATAAGAAAAGGAAAAAGTGATAGAAGCAAACTAAAAGAACTACTAGGAGGAGAAGAGTTAAAAGAAATTTTTGATGAAGATACTATAAGTAGTTTAGAAGAAGTACTAATAGAAACAGATAAAATTCATAATTCATTAAGTGAACAAGAGAATTTTACTACATTAGAAGGATTATTAAACAAAAAAATATTAGGAAATTTAGGAGAATTCTATAATATAAAACCAGAATTTATATTAACTTTACCAAAGGAAGAACAAGCTAAACTTGCACATACTTTTGCAGAGGGAGATAAAGAACTAGAAGAGTTATTACAAAAGCTATGGGAGAAAAATGTTAAAACAATAGCTTGTGGTGGAAAAAGAGAAGATGCCTATTTAAGAGTTAAACTTCCTAAAAAAGATTCGGAAAATTTAACTAGAATGGAAGCAGTTTCTAATAAAGAAGAAAATGAAGTAGATATATTTACTTACGAAAATGAGATTACTATAACAGTATATGGAAAAAAACAAGAATTATATAAAGACGTATTAGCAGAGTATAACAAAGATAAAAAAACAAATAAATTTATAGAAAAATTAATAGATTCTATGGAAGATGAAAAGAATTTTATTAAGCCTGTAGAAGAAAAAAGTAAAAATATGTACTCAGAAGAATATGTAGAAGAACTAGTAACAGAGACTGCAAAAGAATTATATGAACAATATCAAGAAGAAAAGAAAACTTTAGAAAGCACCATAAACAAAAAGCAAGAAGAGATAGAAGTTTTAAGCCAAAAATATGATAAATTACTTGGTAAACATGGAAAATTAAAAGATTTTGTAGTTCATAAAATTGGCAAAATTCCATTCCTAGGAAGAAGAGTATTAAAAATGATGGAACAAGAAACAAAAGCATTGCCAGAAGGAAAAGAAGAAAGATAAAATTAGTAAAAAACTTATAGAGGTTTATACCTTTATAAGTTTTTTGTGTATGGTACGAAATTACTAAAGGAACCGGAATTTTAAGGACCGCCCCCTAATCCCGATTAGAAAACCTAGAATGCAAAATGCAATAGATAGTAGACCTGCTGTGTTAAAACCAATATTAGGTAGTAGTATAAATATAGATCCCAGTATAAAGCCTAATATAGAATAATATGTTTGTGAATGGTATTTATTTAATAAGAAACGTATTAGTTTCATACATAAAAAGCCACCAATAAGTAAGCCTATTCCCATTGGAAATAGTATTCTCATATTAATTATAGATACTGCATAAAGATATGTTTCATATACCCCAAGCAACATTAAAATAACTGTACTGCTAATTCCAGGAACTACAACACCTATGCTCATTAAAAAACCGGCTAGTAACAAAAATTCGAAACTGTAATTGTCACCATAATATATTCCAATATTGCTAGATAAAGAATTTTCTAAAAAAATTAACAAAAGTGCTACAATAAATGATACAATAAAAAACATAATATAGTGTAACCTGAATTTTTCTTTTGAATTGCAGATTTTAAAGATAGAAGGAATACAGCCTAATATAAGACCTATAAATGTAAATGATGTAATTTCTGGATATCTTTCGAAGAAAAAGAGAATAATATTGCTAAAGATAATTATTCCAGTAAGACCACCAAAAGCAAAAGGGGTAAGAAATTTTATATTTTGTTTCCAATCTTTAAAAAAATTTAATATACTATTTAAAAGTTTTTCGTATATGCCAAAAATAACACATAATACACCACTACTTATACCAGGAATAATTGCACCTGCACCAATTAAAATACCTTTTATGTAATTAGAAAGAAAGTTCATAATACACCTCTTAACATATATATATGGAAGGAAATGAAAAATATGACTAATAAAGAAATTATAGAAATTTATAAAAAGTCAAAGGAAAGTTTAAGTCCTATTTTAGATGAACTTCAAACTACCAATGGATTTATAAGCCAAAATGACATTATAGAAATATCTAATTATTTAGATATTCCAGAAAGAGAAATTACAATATTTATTAAATATAAGAAAAATATAAAATTGGAAAAACAAGGAGAAAATGTAGTTGTTGTATGTAAAGGACCGAATTGTTTAAAAAAAGGATCTTTAGACATAATAAAAGAAATAGAAAATACATTTAATGTAAAAGAAGGACATACAAGTAATGACGGTAAAATAACATTAGAAACAAAAAATTGTTTTAAAAAGTGTGGATTTGCTCCAAATGTACAAATAAACGGAATAATATATAGTAACTGTACCAAAAAAGAAATTGTTAAAACTATAAGAAATGTGATAAACTAATAAAAAAGTGAAAGAAGGTAAGAATATGAAGAGTGTAGCTGTAATGATAGCAGATGGAAGTGAAGAAATAGAAGCACTTACAGTAGTAGATGTTTTAAGAAGAGCTAATGTAAAGTGTGACATTGTAAGTGTTGATGGTCGATCAATAAAAAGTTCTCATAACATAGAAATTTTATCAGATAAGGTAATAGATAATTCGATAAAAGAGTATGACATGATAGTATTACCAGGAGGACTACCAGGAGCATATAATTTGGCAGAAAATAAGCTTTTAATAGAAACCTTAAAAGAATTTAGTGTAGAAAAGGATAAGTATATTGCAGCAATATGTGCATCACCAGCAATTGTTTTATCTAAAGCTAATATCGAAGAAGGTAAAAATATAACATCATACCCAGGTAAAGGGTTTGAGGAATTATTAAAAAAAGCAACTTATACAGAGAACTTAGTAGAAGTAGATGGGAACATTATAACAAGTAGAGGTCCAGCAACAGCTATGTTATTTGCGTATAAATTATTAGATATATTAGGATATAATTCTAAAGAAATAAGCAATGAAATGTTATGGAATTTATTATAAAAACAATTGGAGGAAAAAATGGAATTTGAAAGAGCAATAAATTATTATGAACTAGATGGAATGAATGTAGTACATCATTCAAATTATATAAGATATATGGAAGAAGCAAGAGTATATTGGCTAGAAAATATTGGGTTACCGTACCAAAAGATAGAAGAAGATGGAATAATGATTCCTGTTCTAGAAGTACATTATAAATATAAATATCCAGCTAAATTCGGAGATGTAATAGTTGTAAAAGTAGATATTGCAGAATTTGATGGTATAAGATTAAAAATGAAATATGAAATAATAAATAAAAATAATGGGAAATTATTAGGAGAAGGAACAACAAGCCATTGCTTTACTAATGCTAATATGAAGCCAGTATACTTAAAAAAAGCTAACCAAGAATTTTATGAAGTATTTGAAAAAATGCTTAATAAAGAATAAAACTTTTTTGAAATTTTTGTAAAAATATATCGCAATAAAAATATTAATGGTATAATTTATAAAAAATGCCAAGGAGAACTATTATGTTGCAGGAAGTATTACAAAATACTAAAGGCGAATTAGTAAATATAATACAAAAAGTAGAAAGACTACAACAAGAAAAAAAGCAAATAGAACTTAAAATACAAGAAATAAAGGAAGAAATATTAAACTTAAATAAAACAAATAGAAGTCTTTCTATTTACACTAAAAGAAACCCTATAGTAGAATTTTTTATGAAAGCATTTTCAAGAAAATATAAACAAGAGCTAACAGAAGTTTCTACAAATAATAAAAGACTAGAAGAGTTAAATCAAGAAATGTCTAATTTACGAACAGAAAAAAGAAAATTAGACTTAGAAGAGCAAGTATTAAATCCAGAATTAGCCAAAAGTCAATTAAATAAAATGAACAAAAAAAGTGTTGCAATACAAATGGTAATTACTAAAAATGCAAATATAACTAAAAATCCAGATTTTATGAAAGATTTAATTAGTCTAGACTTAAAATATATAGAATATGATAAATCTAATAACGAAGAATTATATGTACAATATTTAGAAGGTATAAAAACAAAATTAGAAGAGGAAAAAAGTAAACAAGATTCAAATAAATTTTTAATAGATATACCTTTAAAAACAGCTAAAGATTTAATTAGTAAATTAAGAAATCCAAAAGAAGTTGGAGAAGGAAAATATAATATACCAAATAGATTTTTGTTTGAATCATTAAGAAAAACAAGCAAAAGAGATTTAGGAAGCATAGGTACTACCAAAATAATAGATATACTTTCTAATGGAAGGGAATATTTAAGAGAAGATGGAAAATATAATAAAGATTATGGTAAAAAGATAGAAGAACTTTATGAAGATAAAAATAAAATTTTGTATCAACACATAATAAATAGTAATGAACATTTTAAAAATAGCCAAGAAATAGGACTTATTAAAGATAACATATTTAAAGAAGGTGTGCATGCTTCATTACAAGGAACGGGATATAGTAATTCCTTAGAAAAAACTGCACATGGGAGTTATGAAGAAGATATTAGCTTTGTAGATTTTCTCATTCCATCTTATAAAATATTAATAACAATTCCAAAGAATGTATTAAATAGGAATTATGAAGTTCAAGTTTGGGGTTCTGATTCTTTAGAAATTAATAAAGAACACCCATGTTACATTTTACCAGAATACATATCTGGATATGTTAATCCAGATAATGAGGAAATTGAAGAAAATCCTATTCCATTAAACAAAAGGAAGAAATATAAATATAAGTTTTGTAATGAGCAAACTACTTGCCAAGAGGAAAAAGAAATATTTTATATACATTAAAGATTTAAAAAAATAATATTTATTAAGTACATAACACATAAGTTTTAATATACAAAAAATAAAAGGACAATTAGTCCTTTTATTTTTGCATAGGAAATTATGTTATATCTTAAATTTTATATAAAAAAGCTTAGGCACGATTTTTTAATTTTGATTCTAATTTTTTTATAGCTTTAGTTTCTATTCTAGAAACGTAAGACCTAGAAATTTTTAAATCTTTTGCAATTTCATTTTGGGTTTCTGGTTTGCGACCATTAAGGCCAAACCTTCTTATTATAATATCTTTTTCTCTATCTTTTAAAATTTTTCCAATATTATTATAAAGTTGTTCTCTTTTTAAATCTAAATCAACTTCATCTTCTATACTCCTAATATCTGCTTCTAAAACTTCTTGCAAAGTAACAACATTATCATCTTTATCTTTTCCAATAGGATCACTTAAGTTTACTTCTGCCTGAATTTTTTTAGAAGAACGCAAGAACATTAGAATTTCATTATCTATACATTTGGCAATATATGTAGAAAGTTTTACCCCTTTATCATGTTTAAAACTATTAATACCCTTTATTAAGCCAATAGTACCAATAGAAATTAGGTCATCTTGTTCTATATTAGATGTAGAATATTTTTTTGCAACATGAGCAACTAGTCGCAAATTTTTTTCTATTAAAATGTTTCTGGCATTATTATCACCAGATTTAAATTTATCTAAATAATATAATTCTTCGGATGGTGAAAGAGGTTCTGGAAAAAGGTTAGAACTTTGAATATATCCAACAACAAAAACAGCAGAACTTAAAAATGAAATAAATCCAGCTAACGAAATAGTAGATAACATACTTATACCTCCATAAAATCACTATATGAAAAGTATATGTATAAAAAACTATTTTGTGCCTGGACCATTGAATTTTAAATATTTACACATAACTATAAATATTTTATCATAAAATAAAAAAAACTACAAATAATAAAAACATATGAACAAATTAAAATAAGCAATAATAAGAAAGCATTAATAAGATAAACTAAAAAAAAGAGAAAAAATGAATAAAATAGATATTGAAATAAAATAAATTATATGTTAATATACTAATAAATTAATAAATAAACTTTAAAACTTCCCTGCATAGTGCGTGTAGACAGGAATTTTAGAACCAACAAATTTTAAACGGGAGTCCGTCTTTAAGTGTGGCGTGCAAGCTTACACTTTTACTAGTAGCAAGAAGCCCATAAGCATTTAACAAGACACCCACCTACGAAAGTAGGCTCTTAAAATTTCTAAACTTCTTACGGCTAAAGCGGGGCAGTTTTTTTATTGTAAAAAATTATGAACCCTATGTTGAAGTGTAAAAAAATATAGTAATATAAAAGCTTATATTTGAAAGGATAATTATGAGAATAAATGAATTAATAAAAGTGGGAGTAAAAAGATTAAAAGAAAAAGAAATAGAAGAACCAGTATTAAAAATGAGATTGTTAGTAGCGTCAGCATTAAACAAGAATAAAGAATATATTATAGCTCATGGGGAAGACGAAATAGATAGTTTAAAACTAGAAGAAATATATAGTAAAATGAGCAAACTAGAAGAATATGTACCAATCCAATATATAACAAATAAACAAGAGTTTATGCAATTAAATTTTTTTGTAAATGAAAATGTATTAATTCCAAGAGGTGATACAGAAGTTTTAGTAGAAGAAATTATACAAAATTATAAAAACGAAAAAGTGAAAATATTGGATTTATGTACAGGAAGTGGATGTATTGCTATTTCACTAAAAAAATACATAGAAAATTCTAAAATATATGCTATAGATATAAGTGAGGAAGCTTTAAAAGTTGCAAAGCAAAATGCAATAAATAATGAAGCAGATATTACTTTTTTAAAATCAGATATATTTAGCAATATAAAAGAAGAAAAATTTGACGTTATAGTTTCTAATCCTCCATATATAAAAACAGAAGTTATAAACAACTTGGATAAAGAAGTAAAAAAGGAGCCATTAATAGCTTTAGATGGTGGAAACGATGGTCTATATTTTTATAAAAAAATTATAGAAGAGGGATACAAATTTTTAAATGAAAATGGTACAATATTTTTCGAAATTGGATATGACCAAAAAGATGAAATAATAAATATTGTAAAAAATGATACGAAATATGAAGTTGTAAAAACTAAAAAAGATTTAGGAAATAACGATAGAATAATTGTTATAAGGAAGGTGTAAGATGTCATTTTCATCCGAAATAAAAGAAGAATTAAGTAAAATAAATAATTTAAAAGATAAACAAGCTGTTTATTATGAATTAATAGGTTATTTAATAACTAAAAATACTAAAATAGAAAGAAAAATAAAATTTTCTACAGAAAATGAATACAATATTAATAGGTTTAGCAAATTATTAAATAATATGAATATAGAATATAAAATAGAGATGCAAGGAAATTTATATGTAATAACATTTAGCAAAACAGAAAATATAAAAAATTGTAATTTTAATTCAGATTACATATCCTTTAATAAATTAGAAGAAATAGAAGAAAAAGATATAAAGGCATTGCTAAGAGGAGCTTTTTTAGGAGCTGGATTTATAAGTGAACCAAATAATACATATCATTTAGAAATTAATTTTAGTAAATTGGAAAACCTTTTATTAGTAAAAGATTTATTAGAAAAATATCAAATTGTACCTAAAATATTAAACAGAAACGGTAGTATATCTTTATATATAAAAGAAGGAGAAGACATATCAAAATTATTAGTGTATATTGGTGCTAGTAATGCAATGCTAAAATTTGAAGAAATAAGAGTAATAAAAGAAGCAAGAAACAATGTAAATAGAATGGTAAATTGTGAGGTGGCAAATTTAAATAAAACTGTAAATGCTGCTAGCAGACAAATAGAAGCAATTAGAAAAATAAAAAATAGTAGGAAATTTACAAATTTGCCAGAAGAATTAAAAGAAATAGCAGAACTTAGAATTAAAAATCCAGATGCAAGTTTAATAGAATTAGGAAATTTGTTAAAAAATCCAATAGGAAAATCTGGAGTTAATTATAGGTTAAATAAATTAATAAATATAGCAAAGGAATTATAAAATGGAAAATATAGGCATATATGTACATATTCCTTTTTGTGTAAAAAAATGTTATTATTGTGACTTTTGTTCATACCCTAATAAATTAGATTTACAAAAAGATTATGTGCACACACTAAAAGAAGAAATAAAATTAAGAAGCAAAGAGATAAAAAATTATGTAGATACAATATATATTGGAGGAGGAACTCCATCTGTAATAAATGAAAAATACATATTAGAAATTTTAAATTCTATAAAAGAAAATTATAAAGTTAAGAAAAATGCAGAGATAACAACAGAAGTAAACCCAGGAACAGTTACAGAAAATAAACTTAAAGAATATAAAAATGCTGGAATAAATAGGTTAAGTATAGGATTGCAATCTACAAAAAATGAATTGTTAGAAGAAATAGGAAGAATACATAAATATGAAGACTTTCTAGAAACATATAATTTAGCTAAAAAAGTTGGATTCAGAAATATTAATGTAGACTTAATGATAGGACTTCCAGAGCAAACCTTAGAAGATGTACAAAATAGTCTTATGGAAATTATAAAATTAAATCCTAAACATATTTCTGTATATTCATTAATTTTAGAAGAAGACACAAAATTAGAAGTATTAGTAAATTTAGGTAAGCTAGACTTAATTACAGACGAACTAGAAAGGCAAATGTATTGGGAAGTTAAAGAAACTTTAGAAGCAAATGGATATGAGCATTATGAAATTTCTAATTTTGCAAAAAAAGGTTATAAATCTAAGCATAACTATAATTGTTGGAAGCAACATAGTTATTTAGGATTTGGAGCTTCTGCACATTCATATTATAATAACATAAGGTACTGTAATACACATAAGCTAGAAGAGTACTTAAAAGATCCAGAAGCGAAAATAATACAAGAAAGGCAAACAATAGAAGATGCAAAAAAAGAATATATGTTACTAGGATTAAGAACTTTAGAAGGTATAAACATTTCTGAATTTAAACAAAAATATGTAGATAATCCATTGTATTTATTTAAAAATGAACTGAATAAACTTACAAATGAAGGGTTGGTAGAAATAGATTTAGATAACATAAAACTTACACAAAAAGGGCTAGACTTAGCAAATATAGTATGGGAAGAATTCATATAAAAAAATGTGAATTCTTTTTTGTTTTATGAAAACTCCTAGCTAGGCTAGGGGAAATTTATTCTACTTATACGAAAAATACAATCTGGATTTTAAGGAACGTCCACGAATTCCGAAGACAATTGGCGAGTTCACAAAAAATTCACAAATGTTTTTTAGCAAAAGGTATTGACATTTGCTAAAAATGAATATAATATATGTAAAGAATTTAGCAATCAAACATCAAGAGTGCTAAAGAGGTGAAAAGCATTGAAAAATAAAGATTTAGACGAAAGAAAAAAGAAAGTCTTACAAGCTATTGTAGAAGAATATATTAACACAGCAGAGCCAGTTAGTTCTGGTAGTATTACTAAAAGCCATGGGTTAGATTATAGCAGTGCAACAATAAGAAATGAAATGGCACAGCTAGAAAATATAGGATTTTTAGACAAACCACATACATCTGCTGGAAGAGTACCATCTGCAGAAGGATACAGGTATTATGTGAATACTTTGTTAAAGGAAGATAATTTAACACTAGAAGAAGTAAAATATATTCAAAACAAATTACAAGATAAAGTTAACGAAATAGAAGATTTAACTAAACTTGCAACAACAACATTATCAGAGATAACGCATTATACAACTGTTGCAATTGGTCCAAAAACAGATAAACAAACTATAGAAGAAATTAAATTTGTTTCTTTGGGTAGAAGGATGTTAATGGTAGTTATCGTAACAGATACAGGTTTAGTAAAAGAAACAATTATAAAATTTGATGAAGATATTACAGAAAGCCAAGTAGATACTTTAAACAATCTATTTAATACTAGACTAAGAGGAAAGCCTTTGTCAAAAATAGATAAGCCAATGGCAGAATATATTTTTTCTGAGGTTCACTATAGCATAGGAATTATGAATGCTATAATTAAGCAAATAAATAAAGTTATAGAAGAAGAAAATAAAAATATATTCTTAGAAGGTGCAAAAAGGTCTTTCGATTTACCAGAATTTAAAAGTATGAAAGTAGCAAAGAATTTTGTCAATTTGCTAGATGCAAAAGACGAAATGTTAGAAATATTTAACTCCGGCGAATCTGAAGATATTAATGTTTTTATTGGTGATGATAACGAAAACAGTAATCTTAAAGATTTCAGTATTATAACTTTTAAACATACTATAGGAAATAAAGAATTAGGAACAATAGGAATTATAGGCCCAAAAAGAATGGATTATGCAAAAGTTATATCTGTAATGAAATATATAAGTAAAAAATTAAACGAAGATAATAATAAGAAAGAGGGTATGTAAATTGGCAGAGAAAAAAGAACCAGAAGTAATAAAAACAGACGAAATGGTAAAAAGGGAAGAATTAGTAAAAAAAGAACAAGAATATGATGAACTAATGGATAGATATAAAAGAGTATTAGCAGAATTTGAAAATTACAAAAAAAGAAGTTCTAAAGAAAGAGATTTATTATATAACTCTATTATGGGTGATGTAATGACAGGTATTTTACCAGTTTTAGATAATTTAGAAAAAGCCGTGCAAGCAGAAACAAAAGATACAAGTTACAAACAAGGAATAGAGCTTGTATATAAACAATTACAAGACTTGCTAAAAGCAAATGGAGTAGAAGAAATAGAGTCTGTAGGAAAAGTATTTGACCCAGAATTACACGAAGCTGTAAGTTCTGTAATAGATGAAAATTTGGGAGAAAAAG
Source organism: uncultured Clostridium sp. (assembly GCA_900552655.1). Taxonomy (GTDB): domain Bacteria; phylum Bacillota; class Clostridia; order TANB77; family CAG-508; genus Merdicola. The sequence goes on along the minus strand of USAE01000003.1, from coordinate 35,029 downwards.
AAATAAAAGAAGATTACAGAAAAGGCTATAAAATAGGAGATAAAGTTATAAGACATTCTATGGTTGTAGTAGCAAACTAAGTTAGCCTTGTGAATGAAATTACAGTTGACTTATGCAATCGAACGAACTGAGATTATAAACTTATATAAAAAGGAAATAATTATGAATAAAGAAATTGAAAGAAAATATGCTGTAAAATATATTCCAAAAGACTTTAAAGTAGAAAGTGTAGTATATATAAAACAAGCTTTTATTTATAGGGATAAATTAACATTAATAAGAGTAAGAGATGTTAAAGAGAAGTATCCTATAAATGCTCACAAATATATTTACACAGTTAAAACTAAAGGTGATATAGAATACACAAATGATTATAATATTGGTAAAAAATATGAAATAGAAAATAATATACCAAAAGAAGAATTCGAAAAACTTATAAAAAAACCAATTAGCAATATAATAGAAAAAACTAGAATTACAGTACCAATAGAAAATAACTTAAAAGTAGAAATAGATATATACTATAATTATTTAGAAGGATTACTTACAGCAGAAGTAGAATTTCAAGATGAAAAGCAAGCTAATAATTTCCAAAAACCAGATTGGTTAGGTGAGGAATTAGGATATAAAAAACTGTCTAATAGGAAATTAGCAGAAATGACAAAAGATGAATGGCAAAAAGAAGTTACAAAAGAATTTATAGAAAATAATAATATTATAATTAAAAGCTTAAAAGAAAATTATAATATATGCAAGTTATTAAATTTAAAATTTATGTAAATATTTAGGAGGAATTTAAAAATGGGAAAGATTATAGGAATTGACTTAGGAACAACAAATTCATGTGTTGCAGTTATGGAAGGTGGAGAGCCAGTAGTAATACCAAATGCAGAAGGAAATAGAACTACACCATCTGTTGTAGCATTTTCTAAAAATGGGGAAAGATTAGTAGGACAAATAGCAAAACGTCAAGCTGTTACAAACCCAGAAAATACAGTTATTTCAATAAAAAGAAAAATGGGAACAGCAGAAAAAGTAAAAATAGATGGAGATGAATTCTCACCACAAGAAATATCTGCAATGATATTACAAAAATTAAAATCAGATGCAGAAAATTATTTAGGACAAAAAGTTACACAAGCTGTTATAACAGTTCCAGCATATTTTAGCGATAGCCAAAGACAAGCAACAAAAGATGCAGGAAAAATAGCAGGATTAGAAGTTTTAAGAATTATAAATGAACCAACAGCAGCATCACTTGCTTATGGAATGGATAAAGAAGACCAAGACCAAAAAATAATGATTTATGACTTAGGTGGAGGAACATTTGATGTTTCTATTCTAGATATTGGTGATGGAGTATTCGAAGTTTTATCTACAAATGGTAATACACATTTAGGTGGAGATGACTTTGACCAAAGAATTATAGATTATTTAGTAGCTGAATTCAAAAAATCTAATGGAATAGATTTAAGTGCAGACAGAATGGCTATGCAAAGATTAAAAGAAGCAGCAGAAAAAGCAAAAATAGAACTATCTGGAATGCAACAAACACAAATTAATTTACCATTCATTACAGCAGATAGTACAGGTCCAAAACACTTAGATGTAACATTAACAAGAGCTAAATTTGAAGAATTAATTAATGATTTAGTAGAAGCTACAAGAATACCAGTAGAACAAGCTTTAAAAGATGCAGGAATTACTGTAAATGAATTACACAAAGTATTATTAGTTGGAGGTTCTACAAGAGTTCCAGCAATACAAGAAGTTGTTAAGAAAATAACAGGAAAAGAACCAGACAAAGGAATTAACCCAGATGAATGTGTTGCAGTTGGTGCAGCTATCCAAGGTGGAGTTCTTTCTGGAGATGTTAAAGACTTAGTATTATTAGATGTTACTCCTTTATCATTAGGTATAGAAACATATGGTGGAGTATTTACAAAATTAATAGATAGAAATACAACAATACCAACAAAGAAATCACAAGTATTCTCTACAGCAGCAGATGGTCAAACAGCAGTTGAAATACATGTTCTTCAAGGTGAAAGAGAAATGGCTTCTGGAAATAAAACATTAGGAAGATTCCAATTAACAGGAATTCCAGCAGCACCAAGAGGCGTACCACAAATAGAAGTTACATTTGACATAGATGCAAATGGTATCGTTCATGTATCTGCAAAAGATATGGCAACAGGAAACGAACAAAATGTAGCTATTACAGCTTCTACAAATTTATCAGATGAAGATATAGAAAAAGCTGTAAAAGATGCAGAAGCACATGCTGCAGAAGACAAAAAAATGAAAGAAGATATAGAAGTTAGAAATAATGCAGAAAGCTTAATATTTAATACAGAAAAAACTATGAAAGATATTGGAGATAAAATTAGTAATGAAGAAAAATCTAAAGTAGAAGCAGAACTTGAAAACTTAAAGAAAACACTAGAAGGAAAAGATACAGAAGCAATAAAGAATGCTACAGAAAAATTAACATCTGCATTCTATGAAATAACAGAAAAATTATATAAAAATGCAAATCCAAACGGAGCAGCAGGAGCAAATGCAGAAGCAGGAGCTGACACTACAAACGAAGGTCCAAAAACAGACGAAAATGGAAATGTATATGATGCAGACTACAAAGTAGAAGATGATAATGATAAAAAATAATGATTAATATTGGAGGTTTAAAAACCTCCAATAATTAAGCTTTTAAAGAGGCTATTGTAAATAGCAATTAAATTGGAGGATATAATGGCAGAAAAAAGAGATTATTATGAAGTTTTAGGAGTTAATAAAAATGCAACAGATGATGAATTAAAAAAAGCTTTTAGAAGAATGGCAAAAAAATATCATCCAGATGCAAATCAAAATAATAAAAAAGAGGCTGAAGAAAAGTTTAAAGAAGTAAACGAAGCTTACGAAACACTTTCAGATCCACAAAAAAGAAAAATGTATGATCAATTTGGATTTAATGGTCCACAAGGTTTTGGAGGCCAAGGAGCTGGGCAAGGTGGATATTATTCATATAGCTCAAATGGATTTGATGGCTTTAGTGGTTTTGGAGATTTCGGAGATATATTTAGTTCATTTTTCTCTGGATTTGGTGGCTCTTCTGGTAGAAACACTAATAATGGTCCAAAAAGAGGCAGAGATTTAAGACATGATATAGAAATAACTTTTGAAGAAGCATATTCAGGAATTAAGAAAGAATTTTTTATAAATAGAAATGAAAAATGTACTACTTGTAATGGTAATGGTGCAAAACCGGGAACTAGTCCTGTAACTTGTCCAAATTGCCATGGAACAGGTCAAATAAGACAAGTACAAAATACAATATTAGGTCAAATGCAAACAACTAGAACTTGTTCAGAATGTCACGGAACAGGAAAAATAATAAAAGAGCCATGCCAAACTTGTAGAGGAAAAGGTACAGTAAGAAAACAAGCAAAAGTTACTATAAACATTCCAGCCGGAATTGATGATAATCAAACATTAATTTTAAAAAATGAAGGTGAACCTGGCGAAAGAGGTGGAGAAAAAGGAGATGTATATGTAACAGTACATTTAAAAAGACATAGTATTTATACTAGAAAAGAAAACAATGTACTATGCGACATACCTGTTACAATTACACAAGCAACTTTAGGAGCAGAACTTGAAATTCCTATGGTAGATGGAGAAAAGATTAAATATAAAATACCAGAAGGAACACAAACAGGAACTAAATTTAATATACGTAATAAAGGATTTAGAGCTATTAATGGAAACTGGCAAGGTGATTTTATATTTACAGTTAATGTTCAAACTCCAAAGAAACTTACAAAAGAGCAAAGAGATTTATTAACGCAATTAGCTAAAACAATGAATGAACAACCTCCAGTTAAGAAAAGAGGATTATTCGGATAGGAATAGGGGGACAGTCCTAAAAATCCCGACTAGCCGGGATTTTTTATATAGTAGGAAAATTCTCCTAGTAGGAGAACTCTCTGTACTAGAGAATTATAGCGAAACTTAGATTTTCTTAAAATTTACATTTGTTAGAAAATCTTAGATTCGCTTTTTTATATTGTACAGAAATTATGGCATGCTTTAGATTTTTTTTGAAGTTTACATTTTGTAGAAAGTCTTAGGTATGCTTTTTTATCTTTACAATTAAATTAGTAAAATGATATAATTTAGAAAAATATATCTAAAGAGGAAATTATGGAATACAAGGAAAAATATGAAAAATTAAATTTGCCAGATTATATGCAGTTTGGAATAGAAATAGAAGCAAATAATGTTAAAACAAAAAATGGGTTATATTCTGGTGAAAGTGCTAAGTTTATAAAAAGCAAAAAATGGCATATGGCAAGTAAATATGAGGAAATGCTAGTTGGAGAAGGTGGAGCGGAACTTGTTTCTCCAATTTTAAAAGATAGCGAAAATACATGGAAAGACATAACAGAAATTTGCGATAAAATAAAAGAATTCCCTAGCAAAGGCAAGGAAGTAGAAGCAGACGAAAAATGTGGATTACATATACATTTTGACTCAAAGTGTTTAAAAGAAGAGCCTAAAAATATGAAAAACTTTTTACATATTTATGCAGAAGCAGAAGAGCTTATATATAAAATGTGTAATGCAGAAAATAATCCACTTCGTAGAAATGCTATAAATAAAAATTTTCATGGGATAAGTGCAGTTTCATCTATATGGAGAAAGGGAATGGCAGCACCTACAGGTAAAAAAATCTTAAAAAAGATAGAAAAAGGAACATTAAAAGTTTCATATAAAGATTTTGGAAAATTAAGAACCGTTGCTAGTAAACTAAAGTTAGATGAAAGAAGATATACAGGCCTTAACTTAACTAATATAGGTAACAAACATAAAGATACAATAGAATTTAGAATGGCAAATGGTACATTAGACCCAGAAATAATAAAGCAAAATGTATTTTTATATGCTTCAATTATAGATACATCAATTAAATTAACAAAAGAACCTGAAAAATACGAAAAAAAGTTTAAAGAATTTGTAAAGCGTGACGTTACAGAAAAAGAAAAAGCAGAAAGCTTTTTAGACTTAATTATGGAAACAAATGAAGATAAGAAAATATATTTAAATAGATGGGAATCTGTAAAAGATGATAAAGTTTATAGTAAAAATAGTAAAAAAGGCTTTGCAACAACTTTTAAGCGTGAAGAATTTACAAAGATTGCAAATAGAACTTTGGGAAGTAAAACTAGAGAAGCTTTTAACAAAATAAAGCAATTTATGCGTACAAAAGATGAAAGAGGAGAAAGAATAGACGATGGTAGATAGAAGATATCAAAGAGCTTTTAAAGAAGTAAATGAAGTATTATTGCACACAGATACAGAATTAACTAATAAAATTCCACTAAAATTCAGAAAATTTTTAGAAGAGAACATGGACAAAGAATATAATTTCCACATACAAGAAAATCTTTCTTTAGAACAGCAAGAAATATCAAAAGAAACTGAAAACATTTTAGCACTAATATATAGAACTTATTGGGCAACGCAAGAAGAAAAAGAAGATTTTATAAAAAAAGATGAAGAGGAAAGAAGAATAAATGAAGAAAAATTAAATAATATTTTTTCTAATAGGCAGATAAATAAAGTGGAAACACAAAATAATCCAGAAGGAAGAGTTAAGGAAAATAAAGAAGAAACACAAGTTATAAAAGTAGAAGAAGAAAACATAATAAAAAAGATAATATCAAAAATAAAAAGAATTTTTTTGCGAAAATGATTTTATAATAAATAGTTTAGTGTGATATATATTTCATAAGTATAATCGTAAAATAATTTTACAGAAATGTAACATATGTGATATAATGCAACAGACAAAACATATAATAAAATAGGAGATATATATGGAAATAATATTAGGAAAAACAGCTGGTTTTTGTAATGGAATTACACGAGCAGTAGAAAAAGCAGAAGAAGAATTACAAAAAGTAGATAAAATAGAATGTTTAGGTGATTTATTGCATAATAGCCAAGTATTAAATAAATTAAAAAATGAAGGGCTAATAGTTATAAATAACATAGAAGAAGCAAAAGAAAAAGTAATAATAAGAGCACATGGAGTAAAAAAAGATGTATATACTTATGCAGAAGAACATAATGTAGAATTAATAGATTGTACTTGTCCTAAAGTCCTAAAAATACATAAAACAGCAGAAGAATTATCAAATGAAAATTATTACATAATAGTAATTGGAGAAAAAGACCATGCAGAAGTTGTTGGAACTTTTAGCTTTTGTAAAAATGGGGAAATAATACAAAATATAGAAGAACTAAAAAGTAGAATAGAAACTCTAAACAAAAAAGATAAAATAGCAGTTTTAACACAAACTACATATAATTTACAAAAATTTTTTGAAATAGAAAAATATTTAAAAGAAAATATAACTACCGAAATAAAAATATGTAATGGAATATGTAATGCAACAGAAATAAGACAAAAGGAAACAGAAGAAATTTCTAAAAAAGTAGATTATATGATTATTATAGGTGGAAAGAAAAGCTCTAACACAAATAAATTATACGAAATATCACAAAAGAATTGTAAAAGAGCTATAAAAATAGAAGAAGTAACAGAGTTATATAATGAAGATTTTAAAAATATATCAAAAATAGGAGTAATGGCAGGAGCTTCAACGCCTAGAACAAGTATAGAAGCAGTTATAAATTATTTAAAGGAGAGAAAATAATTTGAATATAGAAAATCATATAGAAGAATTAAAAAAGTGTGTATCAGAAGAAACAAGTATTTTAGAAAACGAATTAATGTCAAAACATACTTCTTTTAAAATTGGTGGTATGGCAGATATTTTTGTAAATGTAAAAAAAGAAGATGATGTTAAAAAAGTACTAGAGTATTCAGATGAAAACCAAATACCACTAACTATTATAGGAAATGGAAGTAATTTATTAGTAAAAGATGGTGGAATAAGAGGAATTGTACTAAGAGTAGACATAGAAGAATTTTATTTAGAAAAAAAAGATGAAGAATATATAGTAACAGTTGGTGCAGGCGTAAAAAACGGGTATGTGGCACAAAAACTTTTAATAGAAGAAATAGAAGGATTCGAATTTGCTGCTGGTATTCCTGGTTCTATTGGTGGAGCAATTAGAATGAATGCAGGAGCACATGGTGGAGAAATGAAAAATATTGTTTTAGAAACCAAGTGCATAGATAAAAAAGGAAATATAAAAATATTATCTAATGAAGAGCAAAAATTTGAATATAGAAATAGTATTTTTAGCACAAATGAATATATAATTTTATCTACAAAATTAAGATTAAATAAAGGAATATACAAAGAAATAAAATCTAAAATGGACGAATATAGTGTATGGCGCAAGGAACACCAACCATTAGAATATCCATCAGCTGGAAGTACATTTAAAAGGGGAGAAGATTTTATTACAGCAAAATTAATAGATGAATGCGGATTAAAAGGATATAATATAGGTGGAGCAGAAGTGTCTACCAAACACGCAGGTTTCGTAGTAAATAAAGGAGATGCAAAAGCAAAAGATGTACTAAACTTAACTAAATATATTAGTCAAATGATATATGAAAAATTTGGAAAAAAAGTAGAATTGGAAGTACAAGTAATAGGAGAAGACTAAAAGACTTGAAAGGATGTATAAAAAATGAAAGGTTTTATAGAATGGTTTAGACCAAATGCAAGAATAAAAAGATGGATATTTCTTATTCTTGTAGGAATAATATTTGCATGTTATGGAATATCTACTATTATTGTAAAAGAAGAGTTAGAAATACTACAATTATTATTAATAATTTTTTCATTTATATTAGGCTTTACCTGTATAGTTATAGGAATTGTATTTTTACAAAAAAGAACTATGGAAATGCTAATAGAATCTACAGATTCTAGAGTGAAAAACAATAGAAATCACATAAATATAAATTCATTAATTTTTAATAAAAAAGTATATTCAGAAGGACCAAAAATTGTTGTAATAGGTTCTGGAAATGGAATAGAAACGGTTGTAAGAGGTTTAAAAAAATATACAGATAATATAACAGCTGTGGCAACAGTTTCAGCATATGGAAAAATGAAAAATAAATCTATAAACTCTATGCCATTAGAAGATATAAAAAATACAGTAATAGCATTAGCACAAAATGAGGAAGTTACTAACAAATTAATGAATTATAAATTTAAAAGCCAAGAACTAAAAGATATGACATTTAGTGATTTATATTTTGCTACAATACAAAATTTATCTAAAGATTTTACAGAAGCTATATCTAATTCAAACGAAGTTTTTAATATAATAGGGAAAGTTTTACCTATTACTAATGATGAAATGAGAATTTGTGCAGAGTTAGAAAATGGAATGATAGTAGAAGAAAAGGATCAAATTAAGAAAATATCTTATGATAAAATAACAAAAATTAATAGAGTGTTTATATCACCACCAAATTGTAGAGCAACTCCAGAAGTAGTTAAAGCAATAAAGGAAGCAGATTGCATTGTAATAGGACCAGGAAGTTTATATACAAACGTAATACCTAATTTATTGGTAAATGGCGTGTATAAAGCAATGAAAGAAAGTAAAGCAATAAAGGTATATGTAAGTAATATAATGACAGAGCCAGGTCAAACAGACAATTACAGGCTATCTGACCATATAAAAGCTATTATGGAACATACAGGTAAAGGTGTAATAGATTATTGTATTTATGATACTGGGGAAATTATACCAGAATATATAAAAAGATATAATTTAAAAGGTTCAGAATTGGTTGTGCAAGATATAGCAAAGTCAAAAAGTATGGGGGTAAGGTTACTACAAAGGGATTTAGCTTACATAGAAAATGGTTATATAAGACACAATCCAGATTTAGTTGCAAGAGCTATATCAGAATTAATATGTGATGACTTAAAATATAGAGATAAACAATCTGACCCACAATATATGCTTTTAAAATCTAAATTGGAGTATGAAAAACAATTTAATAAAATAAAAAATAAACCAAAAAGAAAAACAAAAACAAATTCGAGTAAAAAAGAAAGAAAGAGTAAATTTTTATCTAAATATGGTAAACGTATAGAAGATATGAGAAATACAGAAGAAGTAAAATTAAAAAATAGGGAAATTTTACAAAACGAAAATAAAGATAAAGAAGAGGAATTTATAGAAAAATTTATAGAAAAGGTTGAACAAAACAAGAGAAAATAATAATTGGAGGCTTACAAATGAAAATATTAGTAAACAAAGGAGAATTTAAAGACTTAATACAAAGAGAATGGTTAATATCTAATGGAATAGGTGGTTTTGCATCTTCTACAGTTACAGGCGCAAATACAAGAAAATACCATGGTCTATTAGTTGCAGCACTTACACCACCAGCAAGAAGATTTTTAGTGCTGTCTAAAATAGACGAATCTATAGAAATTAATGGAAATAAATATCCTTTATATACTAATATATGTGACAATTATATTTCAGATGGGTATAAAAGAATAGAATCATTTGAAAAGAAGTATGTTCCAACTTATAACTATAGAGTAGAAGATGTTCTAATACAAAAAACTATAAGTATGCAATATGGAAGAAATACTGTAGGTGTATTATATAAAATAAAAAATGGAGATAAAAAAGTCAAACTAACATTAGCACCTATAATAAATTATAGAGATTTCCATCAGGTTAATAAAGATACAAACTTTAATTTAAAAGAGAATATAAATGGAACAAAAGTAAAATTAATTATAAAAAATGAAAATCAAACACCGTTTTACATGAAATGTTCTGAAGGAAAATATATAGAACATACCAATGATGTATTTTATCATATGTTTTATATGGAAGAAGAAAAAAGAGGTTTTGATCCAATAGAAAATCATGCAATTCCAGGAAGATATGAAATAGAGATAGAGCCAAACGAAGAAAAAAATGTTTCATTTATATTTTCGTTAGAAGAGAATATAGATGAAATAAGGGTAGAAGAACTTATACAAAATGAAGAAAATAGATTAAAAGCAATAGTAGAAGATACAAAACTAATAACAGAAAACACAGAAGATAAAGAATTAATAGAAGATTTTATAATTACTACAGACAGTTTTATAGCGTATAGACCATCATTTGGGCTACATACAATAATTGCAGGCTACCCATGGTTTTTAGATTGGGGAAGAGATAGCCTAATATCATTTGAAGGCTTATTATTAAAGACTAGAAGATTTAATATAGCAAGAGAAGTATTACTAACATTTATAAGAGATATAAAATATGGCCTTGTTCCAAATGGATATTCTGGATATGACAATAGACCTTTATATAATAGTGCAGATGCTTCTTTATTGCTTTTTGAAAACATAAAAAAATATATTAACTATACAAATGATTATGACTTTATAAAAAATAATTTTTATATGTGTTTAAAAAAGATAATAGAAGCATATATTACAGGCATAGATGTTGATGATAACAATATATATATGGAAAGAGATGGATTAATTCATTCTGGAACAATAAATACTCAAAACACATGGATGGATGTAAAAATTGGAGATTTTGCAGTAACACCTAGAAATGGGAAAACAGTAGAAATAAATAGCTTATGGTATAATGCTTTAAAAATAATGGAAGAGCTATCAAATAAATTTGAAAAAACTGAAGAAGCTGAAGTATACGGAAATTTAGCAGATAAAGTTCAAAAATCATTTAATAGAAAATTTTATAATGCTAATAAAAAATCTTTATATGATGTAATAGGAGATGAAAGAATAAGACCAAACCAATTGTTTAGTTTAGCGCTTAGTTATCAAGTTGTGAACCCAGCAGGAAAAAATGCAAAAGAAATCTTAAAAACAGTTACAACAGAGCTATACACAAGACATGGTTTACGTACTTTAAATAGAAAGGACAAGCAATATATTGCAACATATGAGGGAGATTCATATAGAAGAGATATAAGCTATCACCAAGGAATCACTTGGCCATGGCTATTTGGAATATATAATGATGCATATAAAAATGTTATAAATAATACAAAAGAAGGAAATGTAAAAAAAGAGTTAACTAAGCAATATGATATTTTTATAAAAAATTTAAAAGCAACAACTAAAGCGATGATGTATAAAGAAGGTTGTATACTAAGTATTTCTGAATTATACGACTCTAAACCACCATATTTACCAAAAGGTGCATTTTCACAAGCATGGAGTGTTGCAGAAATATTTAGAATAATATTAGATACAAAAGTAGAAGAGGAAGCAAAATGAGAATATTAGGAATCGACCCAGGGTTTGCCATAACACGGGTATAGTATAATAGATTATGTAGGAAATAAATTTAAATTAGAAACATCTGGTGCAATATTAACAGAAGCAGGAGAATCGTTTCCATTAAGATTGGAAAAAATTAATACCGAATTAAATAATATAATAAATACATATAAACCAGATGCAATGTCTATAGAAGAATTGTTTTTTAATAACAATGCAAAAACAGCTATTAATGTTGCACAAGCAAGAGGTGTAATACTAATAACTGCTAGAATAAATAAGTTAGATATATTTGAATACACACCACTTCAGATAAAGCAAGCAGTAACAGGGTATGGTAGAGCAGATAAAATGCAAGTGCAAAGAATGGTAAAAATGATATTAAATACAGAAAAATTACCAAAATTAGATGATATAACAGATAGTATGGCAATAGCAATTTGCCATGCTCATTCATCTAAATTTTCATCACAATTTAAATTATAAAAACATAATAACGGTAGAATAACTACGAGATATTACTTGTAAATAAGGTTATGGGCGATTAAAATTATAAAGAAGGTATAGATGTGTTAATAGAAGAATTAGAACAAGATTTGGGAAAAGGAAATTCAAAAAGTATATATGTTTTACATGGTGAAGAAAAATTTTTGCTAGATACAATAGTAAAAAAAATAAGGAAAAACTTTGGAGAATGTATAAATGGAATAAATTATATAAGTATTGACGAAACAAATATTTCTAATTTAATATCAGACATACAAACTCCAGCTTTTGGATATCCAAAAAAATTAATAATTGTAAAAAATTCTGGAATTCTAAAAAAAGAAGGAAAAAAGAAGAATCCGGAACTTGCTAAGATAAAGTCAAATTTAGCTGAATATATAGAAAATAATATATCAGATATAAATGAAAGTGTAGTTTTAGTATTTATAGAAGAAAATGTAGAAAAGCAAAAATTATATAAAGCATTAGAAAAAAATGGCGTTGTATGCGAATTTGTGTATCAAAAACCTAACCAGATTATAAGAAGGTTAAAAACAATATCAAATGCATACAAAGTAAATGTAACAGAAAATACTTTGCAATATTTAATAGAACAATGTGGACAAAGTATGCAAGATTTAATTAATGAAATAAGAAAGTTAATAGAATATGCAGGCGAAGGTGGAACAATAAATAAAGAAGATATAGACTTATTATGTACAAAGCAAACACAAGCTATAATTTTTAATTTAACAGATTATTTAGGGAAAAAACAAATAAAATTAGCATTAGAAGAACTTAATAATTTACTTTATAATAAAGAACCTATTCAAAAAATATTAATAACATTGTATAATCATTTTAAAAAATTGTATTTTGTCAAAATAGCAGAAAAATATAAATTAGACATAGCAAAATCTTTAAACTTAAAGCCAAACCAAATATTTTTAGTAAATAAATATAAAATGCAGGCTAAAAGCTTTACAGATTTAGAAATATCTAATATTATAAAAGAACTAATAGATTTAGATTACAATTATAAAATTGGAAAAATAGACTTAAATGTAGGGTTAGAAACAATTTTGTGTAATAATTGTTCTAAGTAATAAAAGGTCGTATAAAAGAGGGTTGTAAAATGGAGTTAAATGAAGAAATAATAACAAGGTTAAAAGAAGAAGTAAAAGCAGAACTAAAAGATGAAATTAGTGAAACTGCAGTTGGATATGTACATGTTTTTAACAAAAGATTAGAGAAGAAATTACAAGAAAATAATATAGAATACAAAGAAGATGAAGAAGTTGCAAATAAACAAATAGACTAAACATAGGAGAAGATTATTATGTTAGAAACTAAAATAGAAGAAAAAGATAATGAAGCAAAATTAGAATTTTTAAAAGAATTTAAAGACAAAGAATCTAGGGATAAAATAATAAATAGCTTAGAGCATAAAGTATCTCCAGATTTATTTAGAATTGTTTATTTGGCACAAAGAATGACAAGAGAATTTATAAAAGATGTATATATAAATGTACCAGATAGTAAGCTAGAAGCTATAGAAATTACTTTTAATAGGACAAATATTATTATAAACAAATTGCCAGAAAACTATAATATGGAAGTAGATAGTAAAACAAATACTATAACAATACAAGAAAAAAGAAGTCATAACCAAAGTAAATTATTAGGATATATTTTACATGGATATGCACATTGCTTTTCCAACATGAACTTAGATGAAGAAAAAGACACTATATTAGAAGAAGGAAATGCAGATATATTTACAGACCTAGTTGTAAATAATTATATAGAAAAGCACCCATTCGAAAATATAGGGTTTCATATAAAAAAAGACTATACATTAGAAACAGCATATACAGAATCAGATAGTATAATAAGAAGTAGAATGTATGTACTAGAAAAGCTAAAAATAGATAAGAAAATGCTTTTAGAATTTTTATTAGGAGATAAAAACAAATATTTAAAAAATATATATAATGGTGGAGCAAAATATAGCGAATTTAATTTAAATGAATTTTATGAAAAAAATAAATTTGCTTTGCAAGATATAGACAGAAAAAGTATATATTATAGGAAGAATGCAATATTACCATTATTTATATTACAAAAAGAAATTCCAAATGAAAATATTTTAGAAAAATTTGGAGGAAAATATAATGAATTTAAAAAAATTAACAAAAGATTTAATTATGAAAGAATAAATAAGATAAATGCAGATGAGCTAGACAATTTTATAAATATTATAAAAGATACAAATAAAATAAAAAATAATTTAAAAGAGTATATAAAAACTGAATTAAATGAACTAACAGAGATGGAAAAAAGAACATCTTGCAATAATATATTAGAGAATGTTTTAGTTTTTTGTAAATATGAGAAACTAGAATTAGATGTAGCAAAACAAGTTTTAGACATAATTAAATATGCAATTAATGACTTAGAAAGAAATATAGAATTGCAAAGAACAACACAATTATTACAAAAAATAAATGAACAAAGTCAAAAAATAGAATTAGAAGACAAAAATTTAGAAGAAGAAATAATAGATTCTTTTTCATATTTAAAAATAAAATTAGAAATGTCTAATAATGGTAATTTAACATCAAATGCATTTTTTAATAGATTACAAAGATCATTAAAAAGTGGTAGTAAAATAGAGAGAAACGAAGAATTAATAGGATATCAAACTATAAAAGATGAATTAAATATAAATAAAAAATAGGAGATAAATTATGGAAACTGAATTAGCACAAGCATATTCTGAAGTATACGAAATATTAAAATATATACCTATAACATATTTAAATAAAATACCTAAAGATGTAATAAATATATTTAAAACTAAAAGAGATAAAAGTTATAAAGTTAAAATTAATCCAAATGTTCCACTAGAGGAACAGAAATTACATAGAAAGACATTAGTTTTATTATCTGTATTAAATTTAGATTATTGGTGTGAACCAGAGGAAAGAGAAGAAATCTTAAATATATATTGGAAAAATGAAAAAGAGTCTTATGTGGTTTTAGGCGAAGAGAATAATAATTTAATGCCAGAGCAAATAGAAAAGAGTTTGGTTTTGTATAAAGAAGAAGGCTTTATGCAAAAAATATGGAGTAAACTTAAAAAAATATTTAAAAGAAGTTAATAAAATAGTATAAAATAATCTTTTTTTCTTAAAATATAAATTAAGCGATATTTTAAAAGCATAATTTAAACGAGAAAGGAAGGTTATTTTTATGTTAGATTTTAGAACAGACTTAGCAGACGAAAGAACAGATTTGTATAAAAAAGCAAATAACATAGAAAATAATTTAGATGGAATAGAAGTAGAAGAAAAACAAATAAATAAAAATATAAAAGTGACAAGGGTAAATGTATTAAATGAAGAAGGAGAAAAAGCATTAGGAAAAGTAAAAGGAAATTATGTAACTATAGATATGAAAAACATGAAATATATGGGCGAGGATGAAATTCAAACTGCAAGCGAAATTTTATGCAAAGAATTAAAAAACATGATAGATGAATATGTAAATAAAGAAGAAGAAATATTGGTTGTTGGATTAGGAAATATATATGTTACACCAGATGCTTTAGGTCCTAAAGTAATAAACGAAATAGATATTACAAGACATCTTTTAAAATATGTACCTCAGTATCTAGATAAAAATACAAGACCAGTAAGTGCAATTTCTCCTGGAGTTCTAGGAACAACAGGTATAGAAACAGCAGAAATACTAAAAGGAATAGTGGAAAATGTAAAGCCCAAATTAGTTATAGTAATAGACAGTTTAGCTTCTAGAAGTATGGAAAGAATAAGTAGTACAATTCAGCTAGCAGATACAGGTATTGTACCAGGTGCTGGGGTTGATAATGCAAGAAAAGAATTAACAGTAAAAACATTAGGAATTCCAGTAATAGCACTAGGAATACCAACAGTTGTAGAAACAGCAGTTGTAGTTAATGACTGTTTAGATATTTTTATAGAAAAATTACAAGAAAAAGCAGAATCCAACCAATATTTAAATAAATTAAAAGAAGAGGATAATTATTTAGAAATAAAAGAGGCTCTAATTCCAAAAGATTTTAACTTTATAGTAACACCAAAAGAAATAGATGCGTTAGTAGAGAACATGAAAGATGTTGTAGCAAGGGGAATAAATATGAGTTTATAATATGAAAGAGGACAGTGATATAAAACTGTCCTTTTAGCATTTTGCAAATTCTATTCTATTTTCAAAAATAGATGTTAAAGTTGTTATAAATTCATCAGAATTTTTAGAAAGATGAATTATTATTTTTTGTGGAAGAAGATTAAGTAAAGTATTAAGAGATATATCATTTTCGGAAAAAGATACATCAGAAATATAATTTAAATTAGACAAATCTGATTCAAATGGAATTTTTTTATAATTACTATCAAGTAATATAGATTCATTATTTGTATAAAAGAAATGAACTAAGTTTATATGAGAAGGATTAGAATTTACGTATGACTTTAATAAATTAATAAATTCTTTATATTCTCTATCTACAACAAGTTCATTTACAGAAATATCTACAATGTAATCTAAAATTTTTAAATAATTTGAAAGTCTAAAGTTAATAAATCCAGTTAAAATCATGGATTTGTTATTTGTAATATATTTAAGAGCAGAAATATATATATGTTCAATTCTAACTTTATGTTCAACACTAGATGAATCATTTAAAAAATTTAAACATTTACTTAATACACATTTTTGCTCAGATTCGGAAAAATAAAAGTAATTTGATTTAATAATACTATTTAATAATCTTTTTTCATATAAATCAATAGTTAAGTGAACTATACTGTTTGCAAAGTTATTATAAAAACCATAAATATCTTCACCTGTATAATGAATAATAATATTATCGTATATTTTAAACTTCCTTATAGATACATATGTGTTAGGAAAATTAAGGTCACTTAGTAGATATTGCACAACTTTCTGGCTATTAGTCTTTATACAAAATGATTTCATAAAAAAATCTCCTTTCACATATATGTAATATTATCTACTAAATAAAGTATCATTATACATATAATATGAAAGAAGAAATAATTTGAAACTTGTATTCTAATAATAAATCATATAATCAATTTCATCAAAAATTTTATCTTTTTTATAAATTTCTTCTAAATAAGTTTTATCTATCTTATCATTTTTTATTTGTGAATATAAATTGTTAAACCTACCAATATGGTCTTTAATTCTTTTTTTTGCATAATCAACCATTGTTTGGTTTGTAATAATAAATAGCCAATCACTACTTTGAGCAAGTAATAACTCTCTTGCACATTGGTTTAGAGCAAATCTTCTTAATTCATCTTGTTCATTAGGGAATAAATGAGCAAGTTCTACCATCTCATCACCAGCTTTATGAAGATGTCTATGAGCATAATCATTTAAAGGGTTAAGCCACACTTCGTTATAACCATTTGCACCCCAGCTAGATCTACAAGGAGAAGCAACCTGAATATTTGGGTATTTATCTATATATTCACCAGGTGTAATAAGTTTAAAATTACAATTATCATAATAGATTTTTTTAAATAAAACATATAACCAATCTGGACCTTCATACCACCAATGACCATAAAGTTCTGCATCATACGGACATAAAACGATAGGAGGGTGGTCCATATAACTGGATATATCGTTAATTTGTTTTACTCTACTATCAAAAAAGTGGCCAGTTTGTTTATATATAGAATCTTGAGCCCATTGAAGATTATAATAATCTTTTTGGTCTGTTTTTCCTGTTATTCTATAATATTTTATACCAGTGTTAACTCTTACACCGTCATGAGCAATATATGGTTTTATATAGTCATAATCTGTTTCGTAACCAATATCTCTGTAGAATTCTCTATAATTATAGTCACCAGGGTAACCATTTATAGAACTCCAAACTTGCCTTGAAGATTCCATGTCACGACCAAATGCAACCAAACCACCAGGTGAAACAATTGGGGCATATGTGCCATATACAGGTGTAGGATCTGCATATAATATACCATGTGATTCTACTATAGCATATTCTATTCCAAATTCTTTTAGATATTTGTCTGCTTCTGGAACATATCCGCATTCAGGAAGCCAAATTCCTCTAGGTTGTCTTCCAAAATATTTTTTATATGTTTGAACTCCAACTGCAATTTGCGCTCTTACTGTATTTTCATTAACAAATAAAATAGGGAAGAAACCATGTGTTGCACCACAAGTTATTATTTCTAAAACACCTATATCTTGATAATGTTTAAAAGCTTCTATTAAATTACAATTAAAGACTTCTTCAAATAGATATAAATCATTAGAATATCTATCTAGGTAATATTTTGATAAATCATTTAATCTTGAGTCATAAGTAGTTCTTTTTACTTCTTTTTCACAAAGCTCGATATGTTCTTTTAAATAATTAATATATTTTTTTTGTAATAATTTATTGTCTAACATCCAAAGCAAAGGTGGAGTCATAGACATAGTTATTCTAAATTCTACTTTCTCATCTACTAATTTTTTAAAGTTTCTAAGAAGGGGAATATAAGTTTCAGATATTGCTTCGAAAAGCCATTGTTCTTCTAAATAATCATCACTTTCTGGGTGATGTATAAAAGGTAGATGTGCATGTAACACAAAACTTACATATCCTTTTACATTTTCGTTCATTTTAGTACTCCTTTAAGTTAATATTTTTCGTATAAATATTAATATCACCTATAAGAATTTTTCTTAAAAGGTGATATTAAAAAATTCTATTTAAATTGTGAAGATGTTAAACTATTTGATGATGGATTTTTTATATTATCAATATAATCTAAATTCTCATCTTTATAAAACTTTTTATAAAAATCATTAACTCTATATACTCTTCCTATACTACTAATAAAATTAAGACTAGCAATATTTTTAGATGTTATAGTATTATCTTTTATATTTTTAAAGTATACCATTTCTTGATTCTTTTCGAAAAGAACATGGTCATTAGGAGATTCTATTTCGTTAGATGAAGTTATAGGAATATAGCTTTTTGTTATTTTAGGGGTTGTTTTAACCTCAGTTACTTCACCATTATACATAACCTCGAAAGGTTTTCTTCCTAATTCTATTTTATATTTACATTTACTATCATTAACATTTAAATACCAACAATTAGCAAAATCGTTAATTTCTACTTCAAAACTATAACCTTTTGTTTCATTATGAACTATAAGTACAGGTTTTGTTTTTTCGAAAAAGTCTTCACCATAATCTTCTTTTAGTTTTTCTCTATCTTCGTCTGAAATATCCCAATAAATAAATAGAGTAGTAGGTGTTTGGTAAAGTAATTTAACTATTGTTTGGTTATACCTATATGGCAAATCGTAGTATTCAGCTATAGAAAAATTTTCACCACTTAAAGTAGTATTTTTTTGTTTTTCTTTATTTTCTGTGCTTTTAATAGATTCTTTAGTTAAAGGTTTTGCAATTTTTTTAGAAGATACAACTTCTTTTTTTGAAGAAGTTTTTTTACTTCCAACTTTCTTTTTTGGTGCTAAAGAATTTACTATTTTTTTAATTGTTTTAGAATTTTTATTTGATGTTGTATTATCTTTTTTTGATATTTTTTTTGTTGTTTGTGTTTTTGTTACTTTTATGTCTTGCTTCTTTTCTTTTGGCATTTATTTTCCTCCTTTGTAAACTTTAGGAACACTCTTTATTGTTCATCTTTTTGCGTTTATACATAATTATATATATACTATATCAAAATAAAAATAAATTCAATAGAAAATAGGGAAAAATATTACAAAGAAATCTAAAAAAGGATTTGACAAAAATAAAACTATAATAGATAATATAATAAGTTAATTACGACAGACAAAACATGAAAATAACTAAGGAGGAAATATTAATGTATATATTTAATAAAATTACGGTAAATCCACAATTACCAAAAAGAATAGGAGAATTATTAGATATTGCAAATAATTTATGGTGGTCATGGAACTCAGAATTTTTAAGATTATTTAAAGAAATTGATTTGGATTTATGGGAAAATGTTGGAAAAAATCCAGTTAAATTTTTAAAATTAGTTTCTCAAGAAAGATTAGAAAATGTTGCTAAAAATGAAGAATTTTTAGCTAAATATGATGAAGTTGTACAACATTTTAATTCATATATGAATACAACAGAAACATGGTTTTCTAAGAATTATCCAAATAATACAAACGATTTAATTGCTTATTTTTCTGCTGAATATGGTATAGATGAAATAATACCAATATATTCAGGAGGACTAGGAATACTTTCAGGAGATCATTTAAAATCTGCAAGTGACTTAGGTTTACCTTTTGTTGCTGTAGGTTTATTATATAAAAATGGGTACTTTAATCAAAAAATAGATGGGTATGGTACTCAAAAAACAGAATACACAAATATAGATTTAGACAATTTACCTATTTTACCTGTAAAAGATGAAAATGGTGAAGACTTAATAATAGATGTAGATTTTCCAGACAGAAAATTATATTTAAAAATATGGAAAATTGTTGTTGGTAGAATTTCTCTATATTTAATGGATTCAGATATTGATAAAAATATTGCAGAAGATAGAGTTGTTACTTTAAGGCTATATGGTGGAGACCAAGAAATGAGAATAAGACAAGAAATTGTTTTAGGTATAGCTGGTATAAAATTATTAAAACGTTTAGGCTTAAAACCTGCAGTATGCCATATGAACGAAGGGCATTCAGCATTTTTAACATTAGAAGTAATAAAAGATATAATGGAAGAAAAACAAGTATCATTCGAAGTTGCAAAATCTATGTGTTCTGCAAAAACAGTATTTACAACACATACACCTGTTCCAGCAGGAAATGATATATTCCCAATGGAGTTAATGGATAAATATTTTTCCAATTTCTGGCCAAAACTAGGTATTTCTCGTGAAGACTTTTTAAGGTTAGGAATGAAAAGTAGCCAAGGTTTAGAACAAGGATTTAACATGGGAATGTTAGCTTTAAGAATCGCTGGCAAAAAGAATGGTGTAAGTAAATTACATGGAGCTGTTTCTAGAAGATTATTTGCAGATGTATGGCAAAATATTGCACCAGATGAATCTCCTATAGATTATGTAACAAATGGAATTCATACTTGTACATGGCTAGCACCATCAATGAAAGAAGTATTTAATAAACATTTGAAACCATATTGGCAAGATAATATTCAAGATGACGAAACATGGGAAGAAATAAAAAATATTCCAAACCAAGAATTATGGGATACACATACAAATAGGAAGAAAAAATTATTTGCATTAGTAAAAAATAATATAACAACAAGATTAAAATCTAGTGGTTGTAGTTATGAAGAAATAAATGAAATAGTTTCTAAATTAAATCCAAATGCATTAACAATTGGATTTGCAAGAAGATTTGCAACATATAAAAGAGCTACTTTAATATTTAGAGACTTAGAAAGATTAACACAACTATTAAATGACCCAGAAAGACCAGTTCAATTAATTTTTGCTGGTAAAGCACATCCAGCAGATAAAGAAGGACAAGATTTAATAAGATATATTCACGAAATTTCGATGAAACCTCAATTTAAAGGAAAAATATTCTTATTAGAAAATTATAATATAGCAATGTCTAGGTATTTAATAAGTGGTGTAGATGTGTGGCTTAATAACCCAAGAAGACCTATGGAAGCTTCTGGAACAAGTGGACAAAAAGCTTCTGTAAACGGTGTTATTAATTTTAGTGTATTAGATGGTTGGTGGGCAGAAGGTTATAACCAAAAGAATGGTTGGACAATTGGAGATAATACAGAATACCAATCTTATGAAGAACAAGATATAGCAGATAGCGAAAGCTTATATAATACATTAGAAAATAAAATTATTCCATTATATTATGAAGGAAAACAAGAAAATGGAGTTTCAGAAGCTTGGATGGAAATGTTCAAAAATTCAATAATTTCAACAGGTGGAAGATATTCAACTTCAAGAATGGTAATAGATTATACAAACGATTACTATATGCAACTTGCAAATTTATCTAAAAATTATTATCAAAATCTAGATGAAGTAATTAATTTTACAAACTGGAAGAAAAATATGTATGCAAGTTGGAAAGATATAACAATTACGCAAAGTAATAATTTAGATAATATAACAATAGATGCAGGAAACCAAATAGAAGTACATTGTATTGTAAACTTACCTGAAAATATAGATTGTAATTCTATTAGAGCAGAAGTATATTATGGTAAAATATTAGAAAACGGAATAATGGAGCAAATACAAACAGTTCCAATGAATTTAATAGAAGGAAACGATGAAATAAGAACATATAAATACTCAGCAAAAATAGAATTAAAAACAGGTGGAAATTATGGTTATACGTTTAGAGTTATGCCACAAACAAATATGATGTTAGATACAGCAAATTTAGATTTAATAAAATGGGTAGTAAGATAAAATAAAAACTCCTTTTAAGATATAATATGGATTATTATATCTTAAAGGAGCTTTTTTGTATAGTAGAAAATTTCTACTGGTATGCTTTTTTATTGTGAAAAACGAAAACAATAATCTTGCATAAAATAATATAATGATATAAAATAAAACCATATAAAAAAGAAAAGAGGTATTGCTATATGAAAGATTTAAAAATAGACTTAAAAAACACAAAAATTGAAGAAGAAGAGATATTAAAATATTCAAAAAAAGTAGCAGATATACATAAGGAGTTATATAAAAAAGCAGATAATGAAAAAGAGTTTTTAGGTTGGCTTAAACTTCCAACAGATTATGATAAAAAAGAATTTAAAAGAATAGAAAAAGTAGCTAAAAAAGTACAAAGAGATTCAGATATTTTTCTTGTAATAGGAATTGGAGGTTCATATTTAGGTGCAAGAGCAGTAATAGAAGCCATGAATAGCAATTTTGCAAATGCAATTCCAGAAGAAGAACTAAAATATCCAAAAGTAATATTTGTAGGAAATAATTTAAATCCAGATTACATAAATGATATTATAGAATTTATAGGAGATAAAGATTTATCTATAAATGTTATATCTAAGTCAGGAACTACTACAGAGCCTGCAATTGCATTTAGAATATTTAGAGAATTTTTAGAAAATAAATATGGAATAGATGAAGCAAGAAGCAGAATTTATGTTACAACAGATAAGAAAAAAGGTGCATTAAAACAACTTGCAGATAAAGAAGGATATGAAGAGTTTGTTATTCCAGACAATGTAGGTGGTAGATATTCTGTTTTAACAGCAGTTGGGTTACTTCCAATAGCAGTAGCAGGAATAGATATAAATAAACTAATGCAAGGAGCATTATCAGCTCAAAATAAATATGCAGAAGAAAATTTAAAATATAACGATTGCTATAAATATGCTGTTGCAAGAAATATTTTATATGAAAATAAAAAGGATATAGAATTATTAGTAGACTATGAGCCAAAATTACATTACTTTATAGAATGGTGGAAACAATTATATGGTGAAAGTGAAGGAAAAGAATTAAAAGGAATTTTCCCTGCTGGTGTAGAATTCACAACAGACTTACATTCTATGGGACAATATATACAAGAAGGTAGACGTAATTTATTTGAAACAGTATTAAATGTAGAAAAATCAAAAACAGACATAAAAATAGAGACAGATGAAGATAATTTAGATGGACTAAATTATCTTGTTGGAAAAACTTTAGATTATGTAAATAAAAAAGCAATGGAAGCTACAATTGCAGCACATGTAGATGGAGATGTTCCAAACATTTTAATAACAATGGAAAAATTAAATGAAGAAAATATAGGACAATTAATATATTTCTTCGAATTAGCTTGTGCTATGTCTGGAAAAATATTAGGAGTGAATCCATTTAATCAACCAGGAGTAGAAGCATATAAAAAGAATATGTTTACATTGTTAGGAAAGCCAGGCTATGAAAAATAATTGTAGTAATTTAAAAAATATTATGTTATAATAATATAACAAAAAAGTAGAAAGGAAAATGTTTATGGCAAAAGTTGAATTAACTAATGTACGGTACATTATAAAAAGAAAGGAAATCTATGAAGTTTATGTTGACGCTAATAATTATACTCTAGAAGAAGCGATAGCAGTAGTAAAAAAAGAGCGTAGAAGATTAATACAAGAATCTAAAAAAGATTATATTGTATTAGTTTATGATAAAATTCATATAAAGATTTTTGTAGCAACGAAGGAGGCTCGAATTCGGGAATCTTATAAAATAAAAAAGGCGAAAGCTAAATAATAGAAGCTTAAGGAGTGCATTTTACAATGTACTCCTTGCTTTTTGACTAAATAGAATTGAAAAGAAAAAAATAATGAGGTATAATATATTGGACTTAAGTATAAGTATTAATAATAAGAAGAAAAGTAAAAGGAGCAAATATGAATAATATTAAAGTATATGCTTTTGTAGGTCCATCAGGAACAGGAAAAAGTTATAGAGCACAAATGGTAGCTAATGAAAATAATATTCATTATATAATAGATGATGGACTTTTTATAAACGATAATGAAATAATAGCTGGAGAATCCGCAAAAAAAGCACCAACAAAAATAGAAACAGTAAAAAAAGCTTTATTTTTACAACAAGAACAAAAAGACGAAATAAGAAAAGCAATAGAAAAATACAAACCAGAATCAATTCTAATATTAGGGACATCGGATGGTATGGTAAATAAAATAGCTGCAAATATAGGTTTACCACCTGTAGAAAAAATTATTTATATAGAAGAAATTGCAACACCAGAAGAAATACAAGAAGCAAGAAGAAGTAGGGTAACAGAAGGAAAACATGTTATACCAGTACCAACATTCGAAATAAAAAAAGATTTTTCGGGTTTTATATTAGACCCACTTCAAATATTCAAAATTAAAAGTGGAAATAATAAACCATATATATCAGAAAAGTCGATAATAAGACCTACATTTAGTTATTTGGGAAATTTTACAATATCAGATACTGTATTTAGGCAAATAATAGAATATGTTGCTCAAAAAGAACCGAATATATATAATGTGCTAAGGACAAGAATCGATAACCAGCCAGAAGGTCCATATGTATATATAGAGCTTAGTGTTGAATACGGTGAAAATGTAAGAGCGGTAGTAGAAAATTTTAAAAATAAAATTATAAAAGAATTAGAAAAATTAACAACAATGAGAGTTCAAACAATTAAAATAGTAATAAAAGAAATGCATATAAATAAAGAATAAAAAGTGGATGGTGAAAAAATGTCATATATTGTTGCAATAGATGGTCCTGCTGGTGCAGGTAAAGGAACAATTACAAAACTTGTAGCTAAAGAGTTAGGTTTAGTTAGTATAGACACAGGAATGTTATATAGGTGTCATGCTTTAGCAATCTTAAGAAATAATATTAATCTTTCTAATGAGAAAGAAATAGAAGATATGCTAGATAAAATTAAAATAGAACTAAGAAATGAAAACAATAAACAAACAGTATTTTTAAATGGAGAAGATGTTACTAGCGAAATAAGAATGCCAGAAATAAGTAAAGTTGTTTCTAAAACATCTAGTATTTTAGGTGTTAGAGAAAAAATAACTAATTTAGAAAGAAAAGTAGGATATGAATGGCTAAAGCAAGGTAAAAATATAATAATGGAAGGAAGAGATATTACAACAGTTGTTTTTCCAGAAGCAGATGTAAAAATATATTTAGATGCAACACCAATAGAAAGAGCAAAAAGAAGGTGTAGACAAAACAAAAGAAATGGTATAAATCAATCATTTAACGAAGTATTACAATCAATAATGGAAAGAGATAAGAATGATATGAATAAGAAAGTTGGAGCACTAAAAAAAGCTCCAGATGCCATATATGTAGATTCTAGCAAATCAAATGTTAATAAAATAAAACAAAAAATCATAAAAATAATAAGACAAAAAACTAAGGAGAATAAAAATGAAAATATTAAAAAAGATATTAAGAGTAATAGTTAGAACAGCAATTTATTTGTATTGTAAAATTGTATATAGAGTGAAAGTAATAGGAAAAGAAAATATACCAAAAGAAGGTCCTGTAATATATTGTGGAAACCATAGAAGTTATTTAGATCCACCTTTAATTGTTGTTACAGCAGGTAGACATGTTAGGTTTATGGCAAAGGAAGAATTAACAAAAAATAAATTTCTAAAGTTTTTAGGTTTTGTGTTTGATGCAATTTATGTAAAAAGAGACAATAAAGAAATAACAGCTTTAAAGACAACTTTAAAAGCACTAAAAAATAAAGAGAGTATAGCAATGTTTCCAGAAGGAACTAGAAATGGATTAGAAAAAGGAGAAAGTGTAAAAGAAGGAGTAGCATTTTTTGTTTTACAAACAGGTGCAAAAGTGCAACCAGTTGGTATAACAGGAGGAGAGAAGCCATTTAAAAAAGTATATGTTAATTATGGAAAGCCACTAGATTATAGTAATAGAGTTACAAAAAAACCATCTAAAGAAGAGCTAGAGCAAGTAAGTAAAGAGATAATGGATAACATAATTATGTTGACAAAAAATAAATAATAATATATAATATTACAAGTTTACTGCGTGCAGGCGTTTTTCATTTATGAAAAACGCCATTTATAAGAAAAATAAAACCGGGATTTTAAGGACCGTCCCTAAATCCCGGTTTTAATACAAACCAAACAAAAGAAGGATGTTACTATGTAACAAAAAGTAGGAAGGTGAAATTATGTCAGAACAATTAAATTTCGAGCAAATGCTTGAAGAAACAATGAAAAATATAAAAGTAAAAGAAACATTAGAAGGAAGAATAATAAATATAAATAAAAAAGATGAAATAGTTATAGATATTGGCTATAAAGCAGATGGATTAATTCCAAAAAGCGAATATTCATATAATGAAAATGCAAATCCAAGAGAAGAACTTAAAATAGGTGACAAAATAATAGCAGAAGTAATAAAAATGAATGATGGAGAAGGAAATGTACTGCTTTCAAGTAAAAAATACAAAATGAAAGAAGCCCAAAAAGAATTAGAAGAAAAATTTAAAAACGAAGAAATTCTAGAAGGAACAATATCAGAAATTACAGAAAAAGGATTCATAATAAAAAAAGAAGGATATAACATATTTATTCCTATGTCTTTATCTGGAATTACAAGAAATGAAAACTTACAAGAATACAAAAATAAATTAGTTAAATTTAAGCTAATAGAATGTGGATTTAGACCTAGAAGAATAATAGGTTCAATAAAAGCGATATCAGATGAAGAAAAAAATAAAAAGCTTAACGAATTTTGGAATGAAGCAGAAGTTGGCAAAACATACAAAGGTAAAGTTACAAGTATAAGTACATATGGAGCTTTTGTAGACTTAGGTGTAGTACAAGGCTTATTACATATTTCAGAAATTACATGGAATAGAAATACACCACCTAACGAAATATTAAAAGTAGGTCAAGAAATTGAAGTAATTGCAATAGATGTAGACAAAGAAAACAAAAGAATAAAATTATCTTATGCAGGAAAAGGACCAGATCCTTGGAAATCTGTAGAAGGAAAATACAATATAAATGACATTTTAACTGTAAAAGTAGTAAAATTAATGCCATTTGGAGCTTTTGTAGAATTAGAATCTGGAATAGAAGGATTAGTACATCTTTCACAAATATGCGAAAGAAAAATAACAAAACCAGAAGAAGAATTAAGAATAGGTCAAAAAGTAAATGCAAAAATAATAGATATAGACTTATCAAATAAAAGAATAGAATTATCAATAAGAGAATTAGAAAATACGTCAAATGAATATAAAGAATAAGGGAGTAATAAGAAATGATAAATGAAAATATTAGAAATATAGCAATCATAGCACACGTTGATCATGGAAAAACAACACTAGTAGATGCACTTTTAAGACAAAGTCATGTATTTAGAGAAAATGAAAAAGTAGATGAAAGAATTATGGACTCTAATGCATTAGAAAAAGAAAGAGGAATAACAATTCTTTCTAAAAATACAGCTGTTATGTATAATGGGGTTAAAATAAATATTGTAGATACTCCAGGGCACGCAGACTTTGGTGGAGAAGTAGAAAGAGTATTAAAAACTGTTGATGGTGTTTTATTATTAGTAGATGCTTTCGAAGGTCCAATGCCTCAAACAAGAGAAGTTTTAAAGAAGGCATTATCTTTAAATTTAAAACCAATAGTTGTAATAAATAAAATAGATAGACCAGGAGCAAACCCTTCAAAAGTTTTAGACCAAGTACTAGAACTATTTATAGAATTAGATGCAACA
Organism: uncultured Clostridium sp.; assembly: GCA_900552655.1. Lineage (GTDB taxonomy): Bacteria > Bacillota > Clostridia > TANB77 > CAG-508 > Merdicola. Next base: position 6,922 of record USAE01000003.1, on the reverse strand, counting down.
GATGAACAATTAGAGTTCCCAGTAATTTATGCTTCTGCTAAAAATGGAATTGCAAAAATGAATTTAGAAGATAGCAGTGACAATGTAAATTGTATTTTCGAAACAATTATAAAAGAAATACAAGCACCACAATGTGACCAAGATGGACCTGCACAATTATTAGTATCTAACATAGATTATGACGAGTTCATTGGAAGAATGGCAATTGGTAGATTAGAAAGAGGAGTTTTAAAAGTAAATGATCCAGTTGCTATTTGCAAAAAAGATGGTAAAATTCAAAATGCAAGAATAGGAAAAATTTATACACATATGGGGCTTCAAAAAGTAGAAGTTCAAGAGATTGGGGCAGGAGATATTATAGAATTATCTGGTATAGCAGATATAAATATTGGAGAAACAATATGTGATATAGAACACCCAGAAAAAATAGAATTTATAGATATAGACGAACCTACAGTTACTATGACATTTAGTGTAAATGATGGACCTTTAGCAGGAAAAGAAGGTAAATTTATTACATCAAGACATATAAGAGATAGATTATTTAAAGAACTTGAAAGAAATGTAAGTTTACGTGTAAAAGAAACAGATTCAGCAGATTCATTCGAAGTTGCAGGACGTGGAGAATTACATTTATCTGTTTTAATAGAAACAATGAGAAGAGAAGGATACGAATTTTTAGTGTCTAGACCAAAAGTTATTATAAAAGAAATAAATGGTGTAAAATGTGAGCCTATAGAAAGACTTGTTGTAAATGTACCAGATGACTGCATTGGTAGTGTTATAGAAAAATTAGGAAGAAGAAAAGCAGAAATGATAAATATGGAACCTGCAGAAGCTGGACATACTAAAGTTGAGTTCAAGATACCTTCAAGAGGATTAATTGGTTACAGAACAGAATTTATGACAGATACTAAAGGTAATGGCGTTATGAACCATGTATTCGAAGACTACGAACCATATAGAGGAACTGTTGTTGCAAGAACAAGAGGAACAATAGTAGCATTCGAAGCAGGAACATCTATAACTTATGGACTATATAATGCACAAGATAAAGGTGAATTATTTATAGGACCAGGTGTAGAAGTATATGAAGGAATGATAGTAGGAATTAACTCTAGACCAGAAGATTTATCTATAAACGTATGTAAAGAAAAGCATTTAACAAATACAAGAGCTTCTGGATCAGATGATGCTTTAAGATTAGTTCCACCAATTCAAATGTCACTAGAAAAATCTATAGAATTTATACAAGATGATGAATTAGTAGAAGTTACACCAAAAAGTATTAGATTAAGAAAGAAAACATTAGACACAAAAACTAGAGAAAGAGAAGCAAGAAGAAAAGCAAAAGAAGATTAATTAATAATAGGAAGTAGAAACTCTACTTCCTTATTTCTGTAAAAATATTGGAGATGTAAAAATGAATGAAAAAGAATTAAAGAATATAAAAGAATTTGCTTTAGAAAGGCATATTCCAATAATAATGGATGACACATTAGAAGTAATAGATGAAATATTAAAAGAAAAGAAGCCAAATAAAATTTTAGAGATAGGAACAGCAGTAGGCTATTCTGCTATGTGTTTTTCTAAATATTTGTCTGAAAACGGGATGATAGATACAATAGAAAGAGATCATGAAAGAGTAGAAGAAGCTAAAGAAAATATAAAAAAAGTTGGAGTAGAAAATAAAATACATATATTAGAAGGTGATGCAGTCGAAATTCTGCCAACTTTAAATGATAAATATGATGTAGTATTTATAGATGCTGCAAAAGGTAAATATCCATTTTTTCTAGAGCAAGCTAAAAGGATGCTAAATAAGAATGGAATTATTTTTGCTGATAATATATTGTACAAAGGATATGTTATGAGTGATTATAATAAGCATAAACAAAGAACAGCAGTAAGAAATCTACGTGAATATATTAAAGAAGTAACAGAAGACGAAAACTGTAAAACTGAAATATTGGAAGTAGGAGATGGCTTGGCTATTAGTAGATGGAACTAGGTATGTATAATTTTTTATAGAGAGTTAGAAGACAAAAAACGACATTGAATATTATATTTAATGTCGTTTTTTGATATTATAAGAAAAAATAGGGATTTTAAGGACCGTCCCTAAATCCCGGTTTTATCTGGAATGATGTACTGACTGCAAAAGTATGAAGTCATCAAAATTTATTCCAAAATAGTATTTAAAATTAGAGTCAAAACTATCTAATACTATTTTATTTTTCCTAAGAGTTTTATCAAACTCAAAATGCATATATTGTGGAAGAAAATATTCTGCTGCATTTTTGCTTGTTATTTTAGATAAAAGTGCATTTCTATTAGATTTATAAACAGAAGCATGACCGGCAGAGCCATTCTTTTCAATTTCTCGCATTCTAAAAGTTTTTATTTGTGTTTCGTGGTTAAATGCTATATCTTCATCTTCTACGTAAACAGCACGTGTCATATGTAAAGATGCATAACCATTTTCTTTAGGGGCAGATATATAGTCTTTTCTTTTTCTAGTTAGTTCTTGAATGTTTGGACTATAACTTGTTAAAAAATTCTGCATATTATAAGCTGTTTGCACCAATAAATCTTCATCAGTTTTTCCGTCTACAGACACTATAATTATTTTATCTGCAAAAATATCTAAAGCTTCTCCTTTTTTTCGCAATTTTTCTATATAATTATTTTTAGATTTTACTCTAGCCATTCTATAAAAATCTACATTTGGAAAGTTTTCCTGTAAAAGCTCATCTTCTTTTTCTAAATGTTTTATATAAGAATGTAAATAGTTAATTTTATATGTATCATACAATTGTACTAAGTAATTTTTGGATTCTAGAATTTTGCGTTGCTCAGGAGATAATATAAAGTTAATAAACCCTAGTTTCTGATTAATAGTTGGGGCTAATTTTGTATTTTTATTTTTTCCTATTTTATCTGTTTTGGGAGACAATAATATCACCTCTGTAATCATTATTTTTACGCGCGCAGTATATTATACCATTTTTTAGTAAAAATAACAAGAAGAAGGGGAATAAATCGTACGACTTATCCCCCTAAAATTCGACACTATAATTTACCTAGATATTTTAGACTGGAAAAAATTGTATCAAATACTAAAATAGTTGGTAATAAATATATAAATACTTTTAAAATATAAGGTGAAACATTAGTTATAATTTTTTCTATTTTTTTAGAAAAAAATGGATGCAAATGATTAATAAATATTAATCCTGCAAAACCCCATGCAATTGTGTACAAAATACTAATTCTACCATTTAAATTAAAGAAGTCGTAAGTATAATCCCACCATTTAGCAGCAAAAATTGCATCTAATGCAAATCCTACAACATATTCGAATGCGGAAAAAATAAAAGCAGACGCAACAAATAGCTTAAAAGAATTTTTTTTGTATTTACTAATAAATAAAATCATTAAAATTGCGCCAAAACCATATATAGGGCAAAGTGGACCAAATAAAAAACCACGTTTAGTAAAATGACCAAGAACCATTAAAGAATATATAGTTTCCATTACCCAACCAAGAAAAGCATATATAAAAAAATAAAGTACAATATATTGTATATTTGACAATTTCTTTTTTTCGACTAAAGCTGTTGATGTTTCCATAAAAAAACCTCCTGTAACAAAATGTAGGAGGTAAATTATTGTTTATTTATTAAAAAATATTAGTATTATCTAATACAAGCATTATATATAAATTTATTATAATTATTTTTCATTTGTAAAAGACCCCCTAATAATTTGTCTTGCTATAGTATATAGCAAAATGATGTAACTGTAAAGCTATTAAGAAAAGTTTAATAAATTATTATAAAACTATTGAAAGTTATATTAGAAAAAAGTAAAATTGTAAAAAATAAAAGGGAGGTAAACAATGATTAAACTAGAAAATGTTTCTAAGTCATATGTTAAAAATGTAAAGTCTGTGGACTCTTTAAACTTAGAAATAAAAGATGGAGAAATATTTGGATTTTTAGGTCCAAATGGAGCAGGAAAGACAACAACTATAAAAATGATTACAGGAATTTTAAATACAGATGAAGGTAAAATATTAATAGATGATAAAGACATAAAAAATGAAGGAATTTCTGCTAAAAAAGATATTGGTTTTGTACCAGATACACCAGATATATTTTTAAAACTTAAAGGAATAGAGTATCTGAATTTTATGGGGGATATATACGAAGTTCCAAAAGACATAAGAACAAAAAGAATAGAAGAATTAACTAAAAAATTTGAAATATATAATAACTTAAACGAAGAAATGCAAGGATATTCACATGGTATGCGCCAAAAAATAATAATATGTGGAGCACTTTTAAGTAATCCAAAAAACTGGATATTAGATGAACCAATGACAGGGCTTGATCCAAAAGCAGCATTTGATTTAAAAGAAATGATGAGACAACATGCAAAGAAAGGAAATTGTATATTTTTTTCTACACATGTTTTAGAAGTTGCAGAAAAATTATGTGATAGAGTAGGAATTATAAATAAAGGAAAATTAATTTTTGTAGGGACTTTTGATGAAATGAAGTTAAAGCTAAAAGATAATGGAACATTAGAAGAATTATTTTTGGAGATAACGCAAGATGAATAAAATTGTATCACTTACAAAAGTTCTTATTAAAAATTCCTTTCAAAAATATAATGAAAATAATAAAAATAAAAACATAGTTGGAAAAGTAATATTATATATTCTTTTAGGCGCATATTTAATGGGAATATTCGCTTTTCTTTCTTATGGCTTAATAAGTACTTTAAAACAAGCTAATCAAGAATCAATGTTTATTGGTATATTTTTATTGGGATTAGCATTACTTACAATAATACAGTCAATTATATCTGCTACAAATGTATTTTATTTTTCAAAAGACATAGAATATATTTTACCATTACCACTTAAGCCAAAAGAAATATTAATATCTAAGTTAAATGTAATATTAATAACAGAATACATAATGGAAATAATATTTGCAGTAACACCAATAACTATTTATGGAATAATAACTTTACAAGGACCAATGTTTTATATTATTTCTTTATTGGTATTAATAGTATTTCCAATAATACCAATACTTATAGCTACTTTTATAATAATGATTATAATGAGCTTTTCTAAAAGATTCAAAAACAAAGATAGATTTAGGTTAATAGCACCATTAATAGGTATAATATTAGCTGTTATAATGTCATTTTCTTTATCTGGTACAACTAACTATAGTGAAGAAGATTTGCTAAATTCTTTAAAACAAGCTAATAGTATGGTGGAAATGGTTAGTGATAATTTACCTATTATAAAACCAGCGATTAATGCAATAGTAAATTCTAGTTTTGTAGAATTTTTAAAATTATTAGGAATTACATTAATATTGTATATAGTATTCATATTAATAGGAAATAAAATTTATTTTAGAGGTGTAATAGGAAATTTATCTTCAGGAACAAAAAAAGGTAAAGAGGTAAAATTAAAAAAGATAAAAACAAATTCTATTGGAAAATCATATATTATAAAAGAATTTAAAGTATTATTAAAAAACCCCATATTTTTTATTCAATGTGTATTACCATCTGTATTAATGCCTATAATATTTTTGGGAATATTTATTGTGACATTAAATACAAATAATTCACAAGAAGCATTAAATGAATTTAAGAGTGTTTTAGGAATTTATATAGAAACACCAATAGGTTTAGCTATAATAATTTCAGTTACAGAGTTTTTAACGAGTATGTTATATATTGCGCCAACTGTAATTTCAAGAGATGGTCAAAACGCAATATTTATGAAATATATTCCTATTTCATATTACAAACAATTAATTTATAAAGGAATACCAAATATATTTTTTGGTACAATAACGTCAACAATTGTTATAGCTTTTATATACATTTTAGCAAAACCTTCCTTATTATTCTTATTAACAGTTTTTATAATAAATTTGATTTTACTAATATTGCAAACCTTACTAATGGAACTAGTAGATTTAAGAAAGCCAAAGTTAGAATGGACAACAGAATATGCTGTTGTAAAACAAAATTTGAATTTATTATGGCCAGTTGTATTAAATTTATTAGAAATTGGAATAATATTTATAATATCAATATTATTAAATTTTACAAATTATTTATTAACAGCAATAATTTTAATAGTAATACATATTATTATCACTTATTTTGTAAATAAATATATGTATAAAAATCAAAATGAATTATTTAATAAAATAGGCTGAAATTTATAATTAAAAAATTTACTAAGGAGGATAAAATGAATATAGGAATCGACTTAGATGGAGTATTAACTAATTTTAACGAATTTTGTATAAATTATGGTACAAAATTTGCTTCTGAAATAGGTAAAGGCAAGATAATTAATCCCAAAGGATATGAAAGTATAGAAATATTTAGTTGGAATAAACAAACAGATTTAGAATTTTGGGAAAAATATAATTTAAAATATGCTACAGAAGAAGAACCAAGAATTTTTGCAAAAGATGTATTAAATAAATTAAAAGAAGATGGGCATAAAATATATATAATTACAGCAAGAGCTAGTGAGTTTGCAGATATAGAAGCAAAAGAAAAAATGCAAGGATTGGTTAGAAAATGGTTTGCAAAAAACGAATTATATTATGATGAACTTATTTTTTCTACAGTAAATAAGCTAGAAAATTGCAGAAAAAATAATATAGATGTAATTATAGAAGATAGCCCTCATAACATAAAACAACTTTCTGAGTTTTTACCAGTTATTTGCTTTGATGCAAGATACAATAAAGAATGTGAAGGAAAGAATATAATTAGAGCATATAGTTTTTATGATGTTTATGAAAAAATAAATTTATTACAAAAAAATCCGACGAATTAAAGTTGGATTTTTTAGCTTTTATTAATA
>USAE01000002.1 GCA_900552655.1 uncultured Clostridium sp. | reverse complement strand
GATAATTTTTCTACACGTTCTAAATATATTCTATTAAATAATTTACCTCTATTACTAATTTTATCTTTATTTCTTTGTAATATATATTTTTCTAATTGTTTTATAACATCTATTTTTTTATTTTCTATTAAAAATGTATAATATGAAGCTAGCTTATAAATATATTTATAATTGGTCACATCTGCAGGATTGATACTTTTTTCAAATTCATCTATATTAATTGCAACTTCATTGTTATAGTCTCCAGAATAGTATTGATGTATTTTATTAATATAATAAGTATAATCTTCTAAATTTACTAAGTTTAATACATTAAATTTAGCTATTTTTGTTTCCTCATTATATTCTTTTAATTGTATAAATTTATTTTTTAAAATTAATTCTACAAACATTAAAGAAACTATATCTATATTATCAAATTGAACTTTTGCCGTGTTATTTAACACAATGTTATCTTCTTCATTTAAAAATTGTTTTATTAATTCTTCAGCATTTATTATACTTTTATCCCTATTTTGTATTTTTAATATTTCGCATAAAAAATTTCTTAATAAATATTTAATGCAATACCCTATATTGCAATTTTGGCATTTGTTTTTCTTTTCTCCAATTCTGTCTATAAAGACATTTCTTGCAAGATTTAAATTAATTCTATAATTACAGTCCATCAAAAACTCTAAATAATTGTAATCTGATGGGATACAACTTTTTATAACAGCATATCTAATTTGATTATTACTTGCTTCATTTTCATTTTGTTTATATATTTCTATTAAATTAAATTTTAGGTACATTAACATTATTTTTAGCGTTGCTTTATCTAAATTTTTATATATTTCAAATTCTTTACTTTTCACTAGTTTTTGCATATATTCATCCATGTTATCACTCCTTTCCTTTAAGATATATTTAAGATTTTATAATGTCAATATTTTTTTAATTTTTTTTAGTTTTGTATGGACTTTTTTTGTATTTTTGTGTATGATTGTTATGTATAAAATAGATAATATGAATAAGGACATTTTTAGGAGGTTTTAAACATATGATAAAAAAATTTTTATTAATCGTACCAATAATAATTTTAAGTTTATTTTTTGTAAATATTTCCCCTGTTTTTGCAGTGGATGATATAGACATGAATCTTACATCAAATGAAACATCTAATACTGCAGTTACGGAAGACACTTATGCTCCACCTGCACCTACAAACTACTCTTCTACTTCAGCTTCTGGTGGTTTAGATATTTCTAATATTTTAAATATTTTGTTAATTGTAATTGGAATACTTCTTATCTTATTAAGTATTGCGATATTAATTAGATTAAAACATTAATTTTCTACCAATCTTTAGTTAGATTGGTTTATTTTTTTTGTATATTTTTTATTAAATTTCTAAAAATAATAAGGAGATATTTTATAATATTTCAAACTTTAGCAGGAGGTAAATTATGGCTAATCTAGCTAAAAAGATTTCTTTTGTTATATTTTCTGCTCTAATAATATTTTTTATAACTGGTAATTCTTTCGCTAATAACGATATGCTTCATAAAGCTGCGGAGTCTACACAAAATGGTGTTGGGCATACAGAAAATGTTATGCAAAATGCCTACGGTGCTGTAAAAAATACTTCTAATTCAATGAAAGATATGTCTAGTAATATAGTCACAAAAACTACCGAGCAAACAAAGGATTTTAAAAACGGTATTGTTGAAGCTACAGAAGGTGCTAAAAATGGCGCATATAATGTAACAAAAACTGCTACCGATGCAACCACTTCAGTTTTTTCTAATGGTACTGTTTGGTCTTGGATTATAGTTGTTGCTATTACATTAGGTATTGCTTTTCTTGTTTGGTATTTATTAAAAAGAAATCGTGATGAATAGTAAAAATTACTTTAATTAAACTATGCGTGTAATTAAAGTTCCTAATTTTAAGCTGTTACTTTCCTTTGTAACAGCTTAATCTTTACTTTTTTTATTTTCATGTTATAATAAAATAACAAAAATAAGAGAGGTAATTTTATGAACACAAAATTAATTGCTAAAAATCCAACCGCCAGACATAATTATGAAATATTAGATACTTATGAAACTGGAATAGTATTGTCTGGTACAGAAATTAAATCTATTAGACAAGGAAAAGTTAATTTAAAAGATAGTTATGCTAGTATTTCTAATTCTGAATGCTATGTATATAATATGCATATAAGTCCTTATGAACATGGAAATATATATAATAAAGATCCTTTAAGACCTAAAAAACTTTTACTACATAAAAAAGAAATTCTAAAATTATATGGTCAAATAAAACAAAAAGGTTATGCTTTAATACCATTAAGTATCTATTTTAATGGAAGTTTAGTAAAATTGGAACTTGCCCTTGCTAAAGGTAAAAAATTATATGATAAAAGAGAAGATTTAAAAAAGAAAGACGCTAATAAGCAAATATTAAAAGGTTTTGGAATTGGTGGACGCTCTTAAAATTCAAGTTTTATTTTTCAAATCTAAGATTTTATAATAAATGTAAATTTTAGGAAAATTTAATGTTCTCCATAATTCTCTAGTGCAGAAAGTTCTCATACTAGGAGAACTTTCCTACTGTATAAAAAAGCACATTACAAATAACGTATTGTGCTTTTTTATTTTTTATATTATTGGTCTTTTTTATAACTTACACACATTGTTTCTTTCTCAGTCCCTGTGTTTACATTTGTATTTGGCATAACATTTATAGCCTTTAATTTGCATTCTTGAACTGTTACATCATTATATTTACAACTACCTACCGAACAATGTATTTTTTGGTTATACTCCATATTATTATACCTCCATATCTTTATTGTAACTATTCTTATTATTCACTTATATTCTTTTTTTATTCTAGTTCGTATTTTATTAACCAAATTATTTCGTTATTAATTATCCACATTTTTATTATTATTGACATTTTATTAACAAAAATATTTTTATTCCATATACTATTAATAAAAATATAAAGGAGTATATTTTTATGGATTATGAAATAATGATGAATAACAATTTAAAAATTGGTATGGAAGCTCCAGATTTTAATGCTATTTCTACAACTGGTGATATTTCTCTTTCTAGCTATAAAGGCAAATGGGTAGTATTTTTTTCTCACCCTGGAGACTTTACCCCAGTGTGTACTACCGAAATAATTGGCTTCGCTAAAGCAGATACATATTTTAAGAAAATAAATACCGAGCTTATTGGAATAAGTGTAGATGGTTTAAACTCCCATTTAGCTTGGTTATATGATATTTATTTAAAGACAGGTCTTGTTGTAAATTTTCCAATTATTGCAGATCAAAGCGGAATTATCTCTAGAAAATATGGTATGATTTCCAATGATATAAGTACAACTGAAACTGTACGAAATGTCTTTATTATTGATAATAATGGAATTATTAGGAGCATTTTTGTTTATCCTATGAATGTAGGTAGATATATCCCCGAAATATTAAGAACTGTAACTGCTTTGCAATATGCTGACCAAAATAAGTGTATGACACCTGCTAATTGGGTTCCTGGTAACCCGATGATAATTCCTCCTCCACAAACTTTTTCCTCACTTTGCCAAAGGAATGATAGTCTTAGCAAAAATAAAAATGGTATGACATGGTATTTAAGCTTTAAAAATCCTGAAAACAAAAAATTAGATAAATAATTTTATAGAAAAAAGTGAACCTGATATTCTACTTGCAAATATAAATTCTAAGAAAATCTTAGTTAGTCTATAATTATATATAAAAAATCCCTTCTTTATAATATGTAAAGAAGGGATTTTTAGGACCGTCCCCCGATCCCTGTTATGCTTTGTTGCTTGAACCAAATACTTCTCTTATTTTGTGTGCTACTGTTTCTTCTATTAAGTCTCTTCCTTTTCCCATATATTTTCTTGGGTCAAATACATTTGGGCTTTCTACAAATGTTTCTCTTATTCCTGCTGTCATAGCTAATCTTAAGTCTGTATCTACATTTATTTTTGATACTCCTAAAGTACTTGCTTCATGTAATATTTCGTCTGGAACACCTTTTGCTCCTGGTAGGTCTGCTCCATATTTGTTACAAATTTCTACAAGTTCTGGTATAACTGTTGAAGCTCCATGTAATACTATTGGTGTATTTGGTATTTTTTCTTTTATTTTAGCTAAAATATCAAATCTTAATTTTGCTTCACCTTTAAATTTGTAAGCTCCATGACTTGTTCCAATTGCTATCGCTAAAGAATCGCATCCTGTTCTTTCTACAAATTCTTTTGCTTCTTCTGGATCTGTATACATTGCATCTTCCGCAGAAACATTAACATCGTCTTCAATTCCTGCTAATTTTCCAAGTTCTGCTTCTACTACTACACCATGTGCATGAGCATAATCTACAACTTCTTTTGTTAATTTAATATTTGTTTCGAAGTCGTATTTTGAACCGTCAAACATTATTGATGTATAACCATTATCTACACACATTTTACAAGTTTCAAAATCTGGCCCATGATCTAAGTGTAGTGCTACTGGAATATCATGTTCTTCTAAACCAGCTTCTATCATTTTCTTTAAATATGGTATTCTTGCATATTTTATAGCACTTGCTGAAGTTTGTAATATAACTGGTGAGTTTTCTTTAGCTGCTGCATCCATTATTGCTTGTACAAACTCCATATTATTAATATTAAATGCACCTATTGCAAATTTCTCCTTCATAGATTTTTCAAACATTTCCTTTGTTGTTACAAATGGCATAAAAAATCACCTTCCTTAAATTCATTTTCTCTATTATTTTATTTCTTATTCTTTATAATGTCAATCATATTGTTATTTTATTCTTTAAATTTATTAATACTTTCACTAAAAGCACTATTCTATTGAATAGTGCTTTTAGTTATTACTTCTTGATTTCGACATCATTTGCTCCATTGCGATATTTATGTATTTATCCAACTTTTGGCTTTGCCTCACAATGTCATTATAGTCCTCTTTGTCTAAAATCATTTGTTCTAATTTTGCTCTATGTTTTTGAATTTTTAAAGTAACATCCATATCGCATCCCTCCTATATACAAATTATAGCATATAGTGTCGATATTTTTTGTCGAAACCTGTCGTACAATTAAATTTTTTTATTTTTTTTCAAATAATGATATTATAAATTTATCACCACTAAATGGATGGCTATATTCTTCTTTATTTTTTATAATATTTGTTCCTTCCATTTCGCTTATATAGTCATACATATTAGAATCTGCAGCATCTATTACCCATATTCTACCAGTATAATTTTCAATTTCTTCTAAATTGGTTATAACTTTCATTTGTGGTGCAAAAGCTCCATAAGCTTTTTCTACAGTCCAATTATCTTTATTGTAAAAATATTGTTTATTATTGTCAAACTCTATAGCAACCGAACTACTAGGTCCTATTGTTGTATATACAACAATATCATTTTCCTGTACTTCAGCTCTAATTGCATCTATTGGCTTGCTATTCTCTTCGGAATAAGATTTAGTCCATAGAGTAACTCCATTCCAAACACTTAGTCCTATTAACCCAACACATATTACTATTTTTACTATTCGACTTTTTTCGACAGATAATATATATGCTAATGCGAATATAAATAATCCCAACATTGGTAACATATATCTTGGTATAAATACTGCTCTTACAAAAGAAATTAATAATGTTACAAGTATTACTAATCCACAAGTAGTTAGAGCTATTGTAACTGGTCTTATTTTCTTTTTATCTTCTAAATATAATTTATGTACTCTTAAAATCATGTATACTACTATAAATATACCAAATATAGATGGTAAACCAGAATTAATACTATCTAAAAAGAAAAATTCTATAATTTGAGTTATAATATCTGGATATTGTACACTTATCCAAAATCCATTTGCTACTCTAGATGATTGCATAAAGAAAATTAATGCTCCTGGTAAATAGCAAATTATTTGTATAGCACCATATATAAACCATCTTTTTAAAAGTTCCTTTTTCTCTCTTATTATAAAGAAAAGCAATAAAATGTTTATAATTCCAATAGTAAATAATGCAAAATAATGTGTATATGCACTACAAATGCTAGCTACTGCAAATATTATCCAATCTTTCTTCTTATTATTTTTATAAGCTAAGTATGCATATACTGCTGTTATTGTAACAAAAAGCATTGCTAAGCTATACATTCTTATTTGTGAACCGTAATGCATTGTAACAGGCAATAATAAAAGCACTAAGTTAAAGTAAAAACTTACTTTTTCACCAAACTTTTTCCTTATTTTTACAAATGAAAATATTGCTAATAAAATTATTGGAATTACTGAAAATATTCTTAATGCTATTACACTAGTTCCACAAATTAATGAATATAACTTAAGCAATACATAATACAATATTGGGTGAACATCATTAATTGTAGAAATTAATAGATTCCCCCATGGTTGTCTTGCAATTCCTACAGAATATGCCTCGTCAAACCACAAACTATCATTAAAGCATAGAAGCATAGGTACTACTGCAATTAATAGAATAAGCCCTATGTTTAATTTATTTAAATGCTTCCTTATAAACTCTTTCATTTCTTTCTCCTTCTATCTTACTTTTGTTTCCACTTTTATATTAGAACCATCACTTACAACAAGAATACTACCATCTTCATCTGTTCTATATATTTTTGCACCAACAGAACTTAACTTATCTAATGTTTCCTTATTTGGCAAATTATATGAATTATCTTTTCCTACTGGTATAATTGCTATAGATGGCATTACTTGAAAAACAAAGTTTTGTGTAGAAGATGTTCTTGACCCATGGTGCCCCACTTTTAAAACATCTGCTGGTTGCCATGTCCTACTAGCTTCCACTTCTGCTTCTGCATCTCCCATAAACAAGAAACTATTTCCTCCATATGACATTCTTAAAACAATAGAAGATAAATTCAAATTGTCCTTTGTATCCTTTGTGTCTGTAGCCATTATAGTACAATTTGCATTTGTTAATTTAAATGTATCTCCAACAACTGGAGTTGTAACTTGTAAGTTTTTATTTGCAATGCTATCTAAAACATCTTCAAAAGTTTTTGTTGTAGTTTGCATTTTTGGCATATAAATTGTTCCAATGTCAAAATTATCTATAACATCGTCTAGTCCTCCGATATGGTCTTCATGAGGATGTGTTCCTATTAAATAGTCTATTTTAGTTATCCCTTTATCTTTTAAAAACTGTACGACCGTATCTCCTGCTTCATTTGTTCCTGCATCTATTAACATAGTTTTGTCTTTATCTATAACTAAAGTACTATCTGCTTGTCCTACATCTATATAATACACTCTAAGATTTCCATCTGCTACTGCTTCTGTTTCTATAGTATTTGTTTTTTCTATGTCATTTATTATAACATCATCTTGAATTTTGTTTCCTAATGCATTTTCTATATAATTATTGTAGTCGTGTGTTTCCCAATAATTCTTTCCTAATACTAGTAAAACAATTAAAATTATTAGTGAAGCTAGTCTACTAAGCCATGTGTGTATTTTATAATATTTAGTTTTTCTCCCTAATTTTGACTTTTCCCAAAGACTAATTTGCTCATTATCATCTTTCTTTTCCATGTTACTTACTCCATTCTTTCTTTTGTTTTATTTCCACAATTTGTTCATTTTATCTCTTATTCTATCTTCAACCTTTTTTTGTTCTTCTTTGTCTATTTCATACTTGTTGTTAACCATTTTTAAAATTGTTCCTTCTTTTAACTCTTGTGGTAAATCGCTTTTATTTACATTAAACATTTCTCCTGTATCACGATTTTCTAAAACTGCTATATCGTTTTCAATTCTATCAACTGTAAATCTATTTTCCATTTCTTCTAATTTATTTGTTAGCTCCCTTTTAAATTGATTCATATCAATATCGTTTTGCCCCCTAATAATGTTGTTTAATAGGTCTAATTCCAAATAAATTGTCCTCCTTAAAATTATAGTTTTTATTTTAAATTTATTATACTCATATTATACAAATTTTATTTTTTTGACATTTGTTCTCTTATATAAGAAACTTCTTCTTCTAAATCTAATCTTACAAATAAAGGTACTCCTTTTTCTATTACCTTTGTGCCATCAGGAATTTTATTATATTCATATAAACTTTCCCATGTTTGTAAATTTTCGTTTGTTAGACCTAGTTGATTAAATATGCTATTTGATGTTTCTTCCATAAATGGACTAATTAATATTGCAACTTTTCTTAGGTTTTCACATAAATGATACATTACAGATTTTAATTTATCTTGCATATCCTCATCTTTTGCAAGTAACCATGGGGCTGTTTCGTCTATATATTTATTTGTTCTAGAAATTAAGCTCCAAATTTCTGCTAATGCTTCATTCAAATGTAAATTTTCCATTTTTTCTTCTACAATTTTTATTTGTTCTAATGAATATTTTTCTATTTCTTCGTCTGGTTCATTTTTATAGCCATTATATTCATAGATATTTCCATCAAAGTATTTATTTATCATTCCTATTGTTCTATTTAGTAGATTTCCTAAATCATTACATAAGTCATAATTAAATCTTTCAACAAAACCTTCTGGTGTAAATATAGTGTCTTGTCCAAAAGGAAATTCTCTAATTAGGAAATATTTTGTAGCATCTATACCATATCTATCTATTAAAATTTCTGGATAAATTACATTTCCCTTAGATTTAGACATTTTACCATCTTTCATCATTATAAAACCATGTGCATAAATTTTCTTTGGAAGTGGTAAATCTAATGCCATTAAGAAAATTGGCCAATATATTCCGTGAAATCTTATAATGTCTTTACCAACAACATGTAAGTCTGCTGGCCAATATTTATTAAATAATTCCTCATTATCAGATCCATAACCTAGAGCTGTAATGTAATTTGTTAGTGCGTCAAGCCATACATATATAACATGTTTAGGATCACTTTTTACTTTTACCCCCCAGTCGAAAGTAGTTCTTGTTATACATAAATCTTCTAAACCTGGTTTTAAGAAATTATTAAATATTTCATTTTTTCTAGATTCCGGTTCTATAAACTTTGGATTTTCTTCATAAAATTGTATTAATTTATCTGCATATTTCTTCATATTAAAGAAATATGCTTCTTCTTTCATTTTCTTAACTTCTCTACCGCAGTCTGGGCATTTTCCATCTACTAATTGTGTTTCTGTAAAATATGTTTCGCATGGCATACAATACCATCCTTCATATTCTCCTTTATAAATATCTCCTTTTGCTAAAAGCTTTTCGAAAATATCTTCTACAATTTTATAGTGTCTTGGCTCCGTTGTTCTTATAAAGTCATCATATTCTATATTCATCTTTTCCCAAAGTTTTTTTGCATTTTCTGCCATTTCATCAACATGTTCCTGTGGAGTTTTTCCTGCATTTTCTGCAACTGTTTGAACTTTTTGCCCATGCTCATCTAACCCTGTTAAAAGATATGAATCATATCCTCTTTTTTGTTTATATTTTTTCATTGTATTTGCAAATACTTCTGTATATGCTGTACCAATGTGAAATTTTCCACTTGGATAATAAATTGGAGTAGTTATATAATATGTTTTTTTATCCACCTACATCATCTTCCTTTTATTTATTTTTTTAGCTTAATCTTTGTTCTATTAATTCTGCTATAGATTTAGCTTTTTCAGTTATATATTCTTGGTCTTTACCTTCTATCATAACTCTTACTAATGGCTCTGTTCCAGATGTTCTTATTAAAACTCTTCCAGTTCCAGAGAATTCTCTTTCTACTTCTTCTATTGAACTTCTAATAACTGCATCTTTGTCGAAATCATATTTCTTTTCGTTAGAAACTTTTGCATTTATAAGTACTTGAGGATATATATTTATTATTTCTTCTAATTTACTTGCTTTTTCTGCTTTTTCTAACATGATAGAAATAAACATTAATGAAGTTAATATTCCATCTCCTGTTGGATTGTAGTCTAAAAATATAATATGTCCAGATTGTTCTCCTCCTAAGTTGTATCCGTTTTTCTTCATTTCTTCTAATACATATCTATCTCCTACTTTTGTTCTAACGAAGTTAATGTCATTCTCTTTAGAATATATATCTAGTCCTAAATTACTCATAACTGTTGCAACTAAAGTATCTTTCTTTAATGTACCTTTTTGTTTCATATAGTTTGAAACAATTGCTAATATTTTGTCACCATCTATAACTTCACCGTTTTCGTCAACTAATAAACATCTATCTCCATCACCGTCATATGCTATTCCTAAGCTGTATCCATTCTCCACTACATATTTTTGAAGCATTTCTAAATGTGTTGATCCACAATTTTTGTTAATATTTATTCCATTAGGTGCATTATTTATAATTTTGTGATTAATTTTTAATTTAGAAAACACTTTTTCTGCAACTTCATATGTTGCTCCATTAGCTGTATCTATTACAACTTTAAAATCGTCTGTGTTGTATTTTTCTATAATTTCTTCAAATGTTTTTCTAAAGAAATATACATATTCGTCTACTAATTCTTCTGCATTTTCTGATATTCCTATTTTATCGTTACAAGCTGTAAGTTCATCTAATTTGCCAGAGTCCATAACTTCTTCTATTTCTTCTTCTATATTGTCTGGTATTTTTGTTCCTTCATTACTAAAGTATTTTACACCATTAAATTCATAAGTGTTATGAGATGCAGATATTACAACACTTGCATCTGCTTTTAATTTTCTAGTTAAATATGCAACAGCTGGTGTTGGCAAAACTCCTAATTGCTTTACATTTGCTCCATAGCTTAAGAAACCTGCTGTCATTGCACTTTCTATTAAACTACCAGAAATTCTAGTATCTCTTCCAATTAAAATTGTTGGACTATGGTCAGAGTGCTTAGCTAGCACGTAAGCTCCTGCCTTTGCAACTTTATAAACTAATTCTGGAGTTAGCTCTGTATTTGCAATTCTCCTAATTCCATCTGTTTCAAAATATTTTCCCATATTCTTTTCCTCCTTACATTCTGTCTGGCATTTCCATTCCTAATAAGTTTGCACCTATTTTTAATACATTACCCACCATATATGTTAAGCAAAGTCTTGTATTTTTTATCTTTTCATCTTCTACTAATATTTTGTTATCATTATAAAAACTACTATATAATTTAGAAATTTCTATTAAGTAACGTGATATTATTGATGGTTCATTTTTGTCTATTGCTTGTTTTATAGTTTCTTCAAACTTATAAAGTTGTTTTACAACTTCCATTCCATTTTCCTCTATTTCTGAAATATCTACTAAGTCCTTATTCATAATATAATTTTCTTTTTCTAAGATACTCTTTGTTCTTACATACATATATTGTATATATGGTCCTGTTTCTCCTTGGAAATTCAGCATAATATCCCAATCGAAAACTTCATCTTTTATAATATTGTTAGATAAGTCATTAAATATTACTGCACCTATTCCAACTTTTTTTGCTATTTCTTCTTTTCCTTCTAAGTTTGGATTTTTTTGTTCTATTATTGCTTTCGCTCTTGTTATCGCTTCATTTAAAATGTCCTCTAATTTTATTAAAGTACCTTCTCTTGTAGACATTCTTCCTGTTTTTAATCTTACCATTCCATAAGGTACATGTATTAATCCATTTGTATATTTTGGGTCTAAATCCAAATATTTTGCAACTTCGAATACTTGTTTAAAATGCAATATTTGCTCAGATCCAACTACATATATACATTTATCAAAATCATATGTTCTTGCTCTATATACTACTGCTGCTAAGTCCCTTGTAGCATATGTTGTTGACCCATTAGACTTTGCTACCATTAATGGTGGTATATCTGCATATTCTAAGTCTACTATTTCTGCGCCTTGTGATTTTACTAATTTATTATTCTTTCTTAAAATTTCTACAATTTCTGGCATTTTGTCTGTATAGAATGATTCACCATTATTTGAATCAAAGTGAACATCTAAAATATCATATATTCTTTGGAATTCTTTTAAACTTAGTTCTTTAAATTTCTTCCAAATGTTTGTACAATACTCATCTCCGTCTTCTAGTTTCTTAAAATTATTTCTGCAATCTTCTAGTGCAGATTCATCTTCCTTACATAATTCGTTAATTCTTACATAAATTTCTGTAAGTTTATCTATTGGATTTTCTTCTAAATTATATTCGTTCCCAAATCTTTTATAACCTTCTATTAATTTACCAAATTGTGTTCCCCAATCTCCTAAATGGTTAATTCCAATAGTATTATACCCAAGAAATTTATACATATTATATAGAGCTCTACCTATTACTGTTGTTCTTAAATGTCCAACGTGAAATGGTTTTGCAATATTTGGAGAAGAATATTCTACTATTATATTCTTTCCATTACCAATGTTAGAAGACCCATATGCTTCTTTTTTATTTTCCATTTCGTTTAATAAATCTTTTACTAGCATTTCGTTATTTATAAATATATTTAAAAAACCATTTATTGCATCAATTTTAGAAATATAAGTGTTTGGAACTTCTATTTCTTCTTTTATTCCATTTGCAATATCTACTGGTGATTTTCTCATTTGTTTTGCAAGTTTAAAACAAGGAAGTGCATAATCTCCCATTTTACTATCTTTTGGTATTTCTAAATATTCTTTTAATTCTTCTTTTGTAATGTCTATTTTTTTGCTTATTTCTTCTGCTATTTTCTCTTTAAAATCTATCATAAAATCACCTTATCCTATCCTATTTTCCGTGCTTATTATATAATAAAAGCTTATATATTGCAACAAAAAAAGCAATGTGTTTTTTACATTGCTTCTTATATAGTAAGAAAATTCTTTATATTAGCTTACTTTAAAATCCATTTTTTAATAGGGATTTTAAGGACCGTCCCTCGATCCCGATTTCGTAGCAAAGTTCTGTTCTTTCTAGAACTTCTTTCATTCTATAGTATGATTCTTGTTTTAATTTTTCTATTCTTTCTAGTTTATTTTCTATTGTTAAGTCTGGATATATTGGTTCTAGTATTACGTGTGTCATTACTGGTTTTGTCTTTATGTATTTGTAAATTCCTTCTGGTTTATGTGTTGTTATTACTGTTGGTATTATTGGTACATTGTTTTCTACTGCCATTGCAAATGCACCTTTATGGAATTTGTTTAATTCTTTTTCATATACACGTAATTCTCCTTCTGGATATATATGTATTGTTTCTCCTTCTTCTAAAAGTTTAGAAATGTTTTTATAAAATTGCTTTTTCTCTTCTATCTTTGTTGGTATTGGAATTGCTCTTAACATTTTTATTAACGGACCTACTACAGGTATTTTGAAATTTGACTCTAGTGTAACAAAATATGAATAATCCGGGAAATTTGCAAGTCCATTCATTGTACAATCTAGATAGTGCATATGATTAGATATTGTTATCTTTCCTCCCGGAACTTTTTTTATATTTTCTCGACCTATAACTTTATAGTCAAGAAATATTTTGTCTATTAAAAACACTATTGGTACTGCTATAAGATAATAAAATATGTTTGCGAAAAAATTAAATATTGTATTCTTTAATTTCATCATTAAACATCTCCTCTATTTTCTCCATACTCTTCTCTATTCTATATTTTTCTGCACTTTCACTGTATACTTTTCTCATGTTATTTAGTTCTTCTGTATTATCCAACCACATATCTATCTTTTTAGCTAAATCATCACTGTTTCCTGCCTCGAATAAACTTCTTTCATCTAATGCAAATTGTGGTGTTGCGGATCTTTCACTATTAGCTATAATAGGTACATTTCCACAAGCAATTGCTTCTAAACAAGAAATAGCTTCTATTTCTGCATCTGAGGTATGTACATATAAATCTGTATTTGCTAGCAATTTTAGTAATTTTTCTTCATCTAAAAATGTTATTATTGGCTCATTTGTTAATTCTTTACCAAATTGAACATATTGTTTATATTTTGGTCCTTTCCCTGCCAATACTAATTGAATATTCTTTTCATATTTAGATTTTTTTATCGCCTCAAATAATAAATCTTGTCTTTTTTCTCCAGATAATCTACCTACCATAGTTATTACTATTTTATCATGTTTTTCCTTTGGAGTAAACTGAAATTTATCTTGTATTCCATTAGAAATAATATGCAATTTTGCAGTATAATCATTTTGTGCTAATTGATCTGCAATAAACTTACTAGGACAATGTATATGTCTAAATTTATTAAAGAAGTTATCTCTAAATTTACTATATATTTTTTTATTAACTAATTTATTATTTCCTAATTTTATTGTATATGTTATATTTTCCGGTTGTACATGAAATGCAGCTGTATGAGGAATTTTTAATTCTTCCGCAATTTTTAAACTAGCTTTAGAAAGCCAAAAAGGCATATAAAAATGTACAATATCTACACCTTCCATTGCTTTTCTTATTATCTCTTCATTTGGTACTCCAAAGCACATCCCTTGTGATTTTATAATATTAGAAACACCTATTGGAAGCTTTAATGTTTTTACAACATATTTATTTTCACCTTCTGTTCCTGTACTTAATATTCTTACTTCATGTCCTCTTTTTTTTAATCCTTCTGCAAATCTTATTGCAGAAATTGTTGTACCATTATTTGCATTTTCGAATTGATCCATTACTAATAATATTTTCACTATTATTCTCCTTTATATAGCATATTTTTTTCTACATATGAATACACTTTTTCGTTAAGCATTTCTTTTAATATTTCTTTATTGTTATTTTTTATTGCATTTCTCACTTCTGTAGAACTATAATTTGATAATTTATTAGTATTATATATAAATATTCTTTCTTTATTTAACTTTAATAATTTATTATTTTCGATTATATCTTCTATTTTCTTTCCTCTTTTAATAGCAATAATATTACTATTTAAGCATTTTTCTGCATTTTCCCAATTAGGTAACTTTTCTAAGTTATCTCCTCCTAGAATAAAATAATTTTTAGATAAATTAAATTTATTGTTTATTAAGTTAAACGCATCTATTGTTTGTAAGCTTTTTTTAGCTTTTAATTCTATATCTAAAACATCTATATTACTATCTGTAATAAGATTAAGCATTTCAAACCTTTTTCTTTCATCTATTAAATCTTTTTTATTATAAAAATCGCCAACTGGTACAAAATATACTTTATCTAGGTTAAATTCTTTTGCTATTTCTTTTGCTATTATTTCGTGAGCTATAGTTGGTGGGTTAAAACTCCCTCCAAAAAAGCCATATTTTTTCATTTTTTTGTTCCTTTCGTAATTATATACTTAAATTTATTTTGCTATTATTGTTAAAAAAATTGCTATAAAAAAATATACGATTAATATATTTTTACTTAATAATAAAATTGCTAAATATTCATTTACAAAAGCTTCTGGAAAATAATACCATAAAGTTTTAGCACCTATTCCTTTAGCCTTTACTTTATTTTTTGAAGCATAAATCTTTGACCTTAGTATATGAAAATTATTGCTTACAAATGCTATATTTTCACTTATATTGAGTTCTTCTAGTTTTTGTTTAGAAAACTTAAAATTTTCCAAAGTATTTTTAGACTTATCTTCTTTTATAATATCTTGTATTGGAATATTTTTACTAATTAAATATTTTTCCATCGCTTCTGCTTCTGTTATTGTTTCTTCTCTTATTTTTCCACCAGATACAATAATCTTTGGTCTCTCTTTTTGACTATTGTACAATTCTATGGCCAAATTTAGTCGTTTTGTTAGAGCTCTTGTTAATTGGTTACCATTTAATAAGTATCCACCTAAAACAATTATTACATTATATGTTCTTTTTCGAATATTTAAATTAACTATTATGCTTAATATACAAAATATGATAAAAGTTATAGAAAAATATATTGATACATATTTAATAAATATCGTTATTTTGTTATTAATTAAATTTGGAATTATGGCAGAAAAAACCACCATAATCCCAAGCATTAGTATTAAATACTTTCTATTTAATATTTTTCTTTTTCTATATATATCTGTTAATATTCCAGATACTCCACTATATATTAATAAAATCCCTATTATTAAAAATATATTTAAAAATATATTTTGCATTACATCACCTATTATTCTCTTGCTTTTTCTAAATCATTACTTAAATTATTAATTAAATATTTAAGACCTGTAACTACAATATATGCCAAAATTAAACTAGCTCCTAATATAAGTATTACTTGCTCATTTATAGCTGTTAAATGTAATAATTTCTTAAATAAAATTGCTGCAAAGAAAAATCCTACTGCTGTTGTTGTACATAAAAATGTACTTATCCTATTAAATGGTCTACATGCTTCTATTACTGCAAAAATGCTTACACCACCTATAATTAAATACATAAGAGTATGTGATTCTTCTATATTTAATCCCATACCAGATCTTGTAAATGTTATAAGTATGATACTAATAATTATTGTTAAAGCATATGGCAATGCATTCCTTATTACAGTTCGTAAGAAAGTTCCCTTTAATGGTTTCGAATTTTCTAAGAAAGATAAGAAGAATGATGTATAACCTTCTATTGCTAAATCTATTAGTGTTATTTGTATTGGTATAAATGGGAATGCTGTATTTGTTACTATGTTGAATAATGCTAATAGCATTGAATATATTGTTTTAATAAAGAATATTCTAGCTACGTTTGTTATATTATTAACAACTCTCCTTCCTTCCATTAATACATCTTTTAATACACTAAAATCTGAATTTAATAATACTATTTGTGAAACTTGTCTTGCAATGTCTGAAGCTTCTGGTAACGTTATACTACAATCTGCTTGTTTAAGTGCAACAACATCATTTACCCCATCACCAGTCATTGCTACAGAATGTCCTTTTTCTTGAAGAGCTTTTACTATTAAACTTTTTTGGTGTGGCATAACCCTTGCAAATACACTATATTTATCTACTAATTCTGGAATTTGATCATCTGAATTTATTGTTGACAAATCTATATAAGAATCATACGATTCTAGTCCTGCTTTTTTAGCTATACTTGAAACTGTTAATGGATTATCTCCAGAAATTATTTTTATATCTACAGACTGTGTTTTAAAGAAACCTAACATTTCTTTTGCATTTTTTCTTAATGGATCGTCCAATGTTATAGAGGCAACAATTTCTAAATTTGGTAAGTTTTCATCACTTACAGTTTCTTTTGAATACCCTACAAATAGCATTCTTTTTCCCGCTTTTTGTGCTGTTACAACTTCTTCTGGCATTTCCATTTTACTTTTTTCTATTAAACGTTCTGGTGCTCCTAATACTATAGAGCCAATTCCTTTAAAGCTTATTGAGCTCCATTTTCTTTCAGAAGAAAATGCCATATTATCTTCTATTTCAAATTTATCTTCACCTTTATAATAGTCTTTAAGGGCCATAAATGTTGCATTATTATCTGACATCTCATTTACAAATGCTACCATCATTTTTTGCATAGTGTGTGGCATACATTTTTCATTATATATTTTTACATTGTCTACTTTCATTCTTCCTTCTGTAATTGTACCTGTTTTGTCTAAACATAAAGTATCTATATGTGCCAATGTTTCTACACTGTATAAATCTTGTACTAATACACGTTTTTTAGCAAGTTTTATTACTCCTGTTGCTAAAGATATTGTTATAAGTAACATTAGTCCTTTAGGTAGCATTCCTAATAATGCTGCTGCAGTAGAAACAACAGAATTTGTTATATCTACATTTCTAAAGAAATATGCTTGAACAAAAAGAATTAAACCTACTGGTATTATTACAAAACTAGTAAAGTTTGTAACCTTTTTCATAGAATTTACAAGTTCTGATTCTGCTCTCTTATATTTTTTAGTTTCACTTGTAATTTGTTCTGCAAAGTTATCTTTTCCTACTTTTTCTACTTTAGAATAGCATTTTCCACTAACTACATAACTTCCAGATAATAATTTATCACCTTTTTGTTTTAATATTGTATCTGATTCTCCTGTAAGTAATGACTCATTAACTTCTACTTCGCCACTCATTACTACAGAATCTGCGCAAATTTGTTTTCCTGAATCTAATACTATTAAGTCATCTATAACTATTTCGTCTATATTTATTTCTTTTTCTTTTCCATCTCTAATCACGTTTGCTTTAGAAACTTTTAATACAGATAATTTTTGTACTAAGTTCCTTGCATGTATTTCTTGTACTACTCCAATTATAATATTTACTACTATAATTAGCATATACGCTAAATTAGTATATGCTTTAACTGCTATTAAAGCAATTGCTATTAAAAGATTGAATAAGTTAAACAATGTACATACATTATCTCTAATAATTTCCCAATTAGTTCTTGTTTTATTATCTTCAACTTTGTTTACTTTTCCATCTTTTATTCTTTCTTCTACTTGTTTGTTTGTTAAACCTTTTAAACTTTCCTTTTCCAAATATTACACTCCTTTTCTTTCGCATTTGTTTTATTATTTTATCATACACTACAATATATTACTATATTATTTATAAAAATACAAATAATTTGTTCAATTTTAAAAGCTACCTTAAAAATAATACTTTTAAGATAGCTTTATATTTATTAAAAGGGGAATTTAACGTATTTCATTTGCTATTACTGACATTTCAGCATCTAGCTTTTTCATTACTTTAGCTGCTTTTAATAATTTTTTAGAAGCTGCTTTGGTAATATTGCTATTTTTATATTTAAGCTCATGTTCTAAACTTGCCCAAAAGTCCATAGCCATTGTTCTTATTTGTATCTCTGCTTTTACATATACTTTTCCAAGTTCAGTTTCTACAGGGATTTCTATAATTAAGTGTAAACTTGAATAACCACTTTTTTTAGGATTTTGAATATAGTCTTTTTCATCTAATATATGTATATTTGGATTTTCCATTATTAACTGTCTTACTATATACACATTTTCCTTAAATGGACAAATAATTCTAATTCCTGCTACATCATTTATTTTATCTATTAATTCTGCATAATTTAAGTCGTAGTTTTTCTTTTTCATTTTAGCTATTATACTTTTAGGACTTTTTATTCTATATTTAACATGATCTATTAAATTTACTTCCTTGTACTTCACCTCCCACTCTTCAACAATTTTTCTAATTTGTTCTATGCTTAGTGAGTATACTGACATTAATTTATTAAAAATGTCGCTTTTTACTGTTATTTTTTCGTTTTTAAATATCTCTTTTTGAGATTTAATAATATTATTTTCTAATTTAGCGTCACCCCTTTCTGGTTACTATGGATATATTTTACATGTTAATTATATCCATAGTATTTCCTAATTGTGTTTTATTTGTAAATAAAATTTATGACGTGTAATTGTTCTTATTCTAAGGTTTTCTTTATTCAAGAAAAAATACAAGACTATAGTATAAGAATTATTCATACTATATAATCTTGTATCTTTTTTTAAAACTGTTTTATTTTCTTTATAAAAATTATACTCTCTATTATATCTATTATTGCATATGCAATCATTAATGAACCAATTAATGTTACAATTACTCCGCTATTTAGCATAATATATACACCAAATATGACCATTAAAATTGATAATACTAAACTAATTATCCATATTGATGAATTAAAAAATTTTAATTTTAAAGATAAGTAAATTCTCGTTATCCCACTATATACAATCCAAGTTCCTACTATTAGTCTTAATATTATCCCTATTGCATCTGTATAAATTATAGCAACCGCTCCAAGAACTAATGCAACTAATCCACACAATAAGTCAAAATTAAAATGTTCTCCAATTCCTCTGCCTTTTACATAGTTTACTAATCTTGCAACTCCTATTATTATAAATAGTAAGCCTATTAAGCAAGAAATTACTTTTACTGCACCTTCATTCAAAATGCATAATATTACTCCAAATAGTCCAAAAATTATTGATACCAATATATTAGACGTACCAGATTTTTTTAATAAATCTTTTATTTGGTCCATAACATTATTCCTCCATATTATCTATCTTTTCCTCTGTATCGTCATCAACTTTTACGCCTTGAACATTAACAACAACTCTATCAACTTTATTTCCTGTCATGTTTTCTACTTCTTCTTTAACTTTTTCTTGAATATTTTTTCCTACTTCCCTTATGTTTACTCCGTATCTTACAATAATATTTATTTCTATTTTTACATTTTCTCCATCTGTTTCTACTTTAATTCCTCTTGACATTTGCTTTTTACCGCCTATGGCTTTAAGACCTTCTGTAAAACCTCCTGCCATTTTTGCGACACCGTCAACTTTAGAAACTGCCATACCAGCAATAGTAGCTACAACTTCATTAGCTACATTAATTTCTTGTTCTACCATTTTTTCTTCGTCCATAATAATACCTCCTTAAAATATTATTTAATATAAATTATTTCCAATATATCTATTTATATAATAACTTAATTAGGTTTATTTGTCAATCAAGATTCTGCTCCGGGATTCGGGGACGTTTCTTAAAATCCCGGTGTATTTTTTCTTATTCTATCTCTATTGCTCCAGTATATAGACCATAATACATTCCATTATTTTTTATTAATTCGTTGTGATTTCCTCTTTCTATAATATGACCATGGTCTAAAACCATTATTAAGTCCGAATTTCTGATTGTAGATAACCTATGTGCAATAACAAAAACTGTTCTACCTTTCATTAGTTTATCCATTCCATCTTGTACTATTTTTTCTGTACGAGTATCTATAGAACTTGTTGCTTCATCTAATATTAGTACTGGTGGATTATAAAGTGCTGCTCTTGCAATAGCTAATAGTTGCCTTTGTCCTTGTGATAAGCCTTCTCCATCACCTGTTATTTCTGTGTCATATGCATGTGGCAAATGTCTTATGAATCTATCTGCATTAGCAAGTTTTGCAGCAGCAATAACTTCTTCATCTGTTGCATTCATATTTCCATATTTTATATTGTCTTTTATTGTTCCAGTAAATAAATGTGTATCTTGTAAAACTACACCTAATGATTTTCTTAAATCATCTTTTTTCATTTTATTTATATTAATTCCATCATACCTAATTTTTCCACTTTGAATGTCATAGAAACGATTTATTAAATTTGTAATAGTTGTTTTTCCTGCCCCTGTTGGTCCTACAAAAGAAACCTTTTCACCTTCTTTTGCGTCCAAACTTATATTATATAAAATTTGTTTATCTTTTACATATCCAAAGTTTACATCTTCAAGCTCTACATTTCCACATAATTTAGTATATGTAATGCTTCCATCACTATGTGGATGTTTCCATGCCCAAGTTCCTGTTCTTTCTGCTACTTCTATTATTTTTCCATCTTCTTCTTTAGCATTTACAAGAGTTACATATCCGTCATCTTCTTCTACTTTTTCATCTATTAAGTCAAAAATTCTTTCAGCTCCTGCTAAAGCCATTGCAATAAAATTAATTTGTTGTGAAACTTGTCCTAGAGGATTTGTAAAAGCTTTTATATATTGTAAAAACGCTGCAATACTTCCAATTGTAAGAACTTGCTTTACAGCTAAAATTCCTCCTATCACTGCTACTAATACATAACCTATGTTTCCAATATTCATTATACATGGCATTAATGTATTAGCATAAGAATTTGCCTTTTTACTACTTTGAAATAACTCTTCGTTTAATTCATCAAATTTTTGTTTAGAACGTTCTTCGTAACAAAATACTTTTACAACTTTTTGCCCATTCATCATTTCTTCTATATATCCATCAACCTTACTAATATTTTTTTGTTGATTTATAAAATGTGTTGAGCTATGTTTTGCAAAAAATTTAGCTACAAACATCATTATTACAACCATTGCAAGAACAATTCCAGTTAAATACACGTTAGTTATGATCATTGATATTAATATTGCAATCATAGATACTATTGCTGAAAACATTTGAGGTATACTTTGGCTTATAGCTTCTCTTAAAGTGTCTACATCATTTGTATATGTACTCATAATTTCACCATGGTTATGACTGTCAAAATAACCAATTGGCAACCTTTGCATATGTTTGAACATATCTGTTCTTATCTTTTTAAGTGTACCTTGTGTTATGTTTAGCATTAATCTGTTATAAATATATGTTGCTATAATCCCAACTAAATATATACCTCCCATAGCAACTATAGCATGTAATAATAATGTATAGTTAGGGTTTTGGTTGCCTATAAGTGGAATAATATAATTATCTATAAGTTTCTGAATAAATTGTATTCCTATAACACTCGTTGTTGCACTTACTATTATAGTAATTAAAACTATTGCAAATTGTAATTTATAGCCTCCCATAGAATATTTTAATAACCTGAAAGCTGTATTTTTTCTAGTCTTTTTCATCTTCTTTATCATCTCCTCCCATTTGAGATTCATATACTTCCTTATAAATTTCATTTGTTTTTAATAATTCTTCAGCTGTACCAATTCCGTCTATCTTACCATTATCCATAACAATTATTTTGTCTGCATCTATAATAGAACTTACTCTTTGTGCTATTATAATCTTTGTTGTATTCGGTATTTTCTCTTTAAATGCTTTTTTAATTAGTGCATCTGTTTTTGTATCTACAGCACTAGTAGAATCATCTAAAATTAATATTTTAGGCTTTTTAAGTAATGCTCTTGCAATACAAATTCTTTGTTTTTGACCTCCAGAAACATTTGTACCACCTTGGTCTAATACAGTATTATATTTATCTGGTAATTCTTGAATAAAGCTATCTGCTTGTGCTAATTTACAAGCCTCTATTAATTCTTCGTCTGTAGCGTTTTTATTTCCCCATCTTAAATTTTCTGCAATTGTTCCAGAAAATAGGACATTTTTTTGTAACACCATAGCAACTTCATCTCTTAAAGCATTAAGGTCGTAGTTTCTTACATCTACTCCTCCAACTTTTACGAATCCAGATTTTACATCATATAATCTAGGTATTAAATTTACTAAAGAAGTTTTAGAGCTACCTGTCCCTCCTAAGATTCCAACAGTTTCTCCAGAATTTATCTTTAAGTTTATATCTTCTAATGGCAACATTTCATTTGCTTTTGCATCATCATATTGGAAGTCAACATCTATAAATTCTATACTACCATCTTTAATCTCTTTTATTGGATTTTCCTTGTTCTTTATCGTTGGCTCTTCATTAATTACTTCCATAATTCTTTC
Source organism: uncultured Clostridium sp. (assembly GCA_900552655.1). Lineage (GTDB taxonomy): Bacteria > Bacillota > Clostridia > TANB77 > CAG-508 > Merdicola. The sequence continues at coordinate 35,807 of USAE01000002.1, read as the reverse complement.
TGCAGATGATTGTGATATAATTATCATAACTAATACCATAGAAAGCATCATTAAACTTGAAAGAATTTGCCAAGCATATGTAATTAAGCTAGAAAGTTCTCCTGTTTGCATAGTTCCCACTACAATTGCTTTTGCTCCAAGCCAAGATAATAGTAACACACAACCATATATCGCAATTTGCATTAATGGGCTGTTAAATATTACTATTTTTTCTGCTTTTTTGAATAATTTATATACTAATAAGTTTACCTTTTCGAATTTATCTTCTTCAAAATCCTCTGTTGCAAATGATTTTACAACTCTAATGGCATTTAAGTTTTCTCCCACTACTCTATTTAATTCATCATATTTTTTAAATACTTTTTCAAAATATGGATGAGCTTTAAATGTTATAAACGCAAGTAATATTGCAAGAGGAAGCATTGTTGCTATATATACAAATGATAAATTTTTATTTATTGAAAATGCCATAATCAAGGCAAATATTATCATTACAGGACCTCTTACTAATAGTCTTATAATCATTTGAAATGCATTTTGAACATTTGTTACATCTGTTGTAAGTCTTGTTACTAAACTAGATGTAGAAAATTTATCTATATTTGTAAATGAAAAATTTTGTATGTTGTAAAACATTCCTTGTCTTAAGTTTTTTGCAAATCCTGCTGATGCAGTTGCTGCAAACTTTCCAGAAAGTACTCCAAATATTAATGACATTATTGCAGATACAACAAGCATTATTCCCATTTTTATAATATAGTTTAAATCATTATTTTGTATTCCTACATCTATGATTTTTGCCATAAGATATGGAATTATAACTTCCATTATGATTTCTAAAATAACCATAATTGGTGTTAAAATTGCATACTTTTTGTATTGTTTTACATATTTTGATAATTCTTTTATCATTTTTATTCTCCCTTCTTTCTTTTTAGCGCATTTGCTATTTTAACACAATTTTTTTCTTTTATCTAGCAATTTTTTTATTTTTTTGCAAAAAACGTACCTAAGATTTTCTAGCAAATGTAAATTATAAGAAAATCTTAGGTTAATATAATTCTCTAGTGCAGAAAGTTCTCCTACTAAGAGAACTTTACTACTATATAAAAAATATAACCGGGATTTTAAGGTCCGTCCCTGAATCCCGGTTTTTAAGTAATGTATGTATTCTTCTAAGCAAAATCCTAATTTGTTTATTTCTTTTGCATTTTCTATACCTACATATCTCCAATGCCATGGTTCGTATTTTATTTTTGTTATTTCTTCTTTGTCTTTTGGATATCTTAGTATAAAACCATAGTTTTCTGCATTTTCTACAAGCCATGAAAATGCTTTTTCTTCTTCAAATTCATAATTTACATCATTAAAATCTACTGCTAAACCTAAATTGTGTTCACTTTTATATGGTTCTCCTATAGACCTTGCTGTTAATGCTTTTGCTTCCTCTTCCGTTTTTCCTTCCTCTAAATATTCTTGTATGCTTTCTTGTATTAAATGCTCTTGCTTTTTAGGGTTTCTGTATGCAGATTGCGCCCATATATGATTTATTCCTGCATTATTCATGTCTAGCATCATTTGTAGCAAGCTATTTATTGCTCTAGAATCAAATTGTCTTTCTTTATCTATATTACTTAGTGGTGGAATATAATCTCTTGGCATTTCATTTTCATAATTTACTAAAACTAAACGCCAATCATTAAGTTTTTTAAAATTTTCTTCTGATGTAATATTTTCCTCTCCAACAGTGTTAGTCTCATTAATACTGTTTTGATTAATTACATTTGCCATAGCATCAACTTCCTTACTTTCTCCTAAATGATTTAATATATATACTAATATTATACTAACTATCATTATAATTGATACTATAATTCTATATATAAATACTATTTTATTGCTATTATTTTGTGCTTTTGCTTCTTTATTATCTTCCACCATTTTTCACCTAAAATTTATTTTTTATCTATTTCTAACCAATTCTTACATTTTATTTTTAATGTAGTTCCATGAATCTATACACATTTCTTTTAAATCTTTTTCTGCAGTCCATCCTAGTTCTTCTTTTGCTTTTGTTGGATTAGAATAGCAAGTAGCTATATCTCCTGCTCTTCTAGGTGCTATTTTATAAGGAACCTTCATTCCTGTTGCTTCTTCAAATGTTTTTACCATATCTAAAACACTATACCCTTTTCCAGTTCCTAAGTTATATATAAATAAACCTTTTCCTTCTTTTTCTAATTTTTCTAATGCATTAATATGTCCTTTTGCTAAATCTACAACATGAATATAATCTCTTACACCTGTACCATCTGTGGTATCATAGTCATCTCCAAATACAGATAATTCCTTTAATGTGCCATTTGCAACTCTTACTATATATGGCATTAAATTATTTGGTATTCCTTGTGGTTCTTCACCTATTAGTCCACTTTCGTGTGCTCCTATTGGGTTAAAATATCTTAAAATTACTATATCCCAAGTATTATCTGACACATATATATCTTTTAAAATTTGCTCTATAAATAATTTGCTTGTACCATATGGGTTTGTAGTTCCACCAGTTTTGCATTCTTCTGTAATTGGTATAATTTCTGGAGAGCCATAAACTGTTGCTGAAGAACTAAATACAAATTTCTTAACATTATTTTCTTTCATAACTTCTAATAATGTTAAAGCTCCAGAAATATTATTTGTATAATATTCTATAGGTTTTTGAACAGATTCTCCAACAGCTTTAAAACCTGCAAAATTTAAAACAGCTTCAATATTATTTTCTTTAAAAACTTTATCTAGTTTTTCTTTATCTAAATAATTAATTTCATAGAATTTAAAATCTTTACCTGTTATTTTTTTAATTGAATCTAATACCTCTGGTTTGCTATTAGAAAAATCATCTACTATAACAACTTCTCTACCAGTATTTAATAGTTCTATAACTGTGTGACTACCAATATATCCAGCACCACCTGTAACTAAAATTGACATATTAATTCCTCCTTAATTATAATTTATTATTAGTTATTATAAATATCTTTATAAATTTCATAATCTCTTAATATTTTTCTTACATAATTATTTGTTTCTCTAAATGGAATGTTTTCTACATTAGAGCCATCTGAAGCAATAATATCTTCAGAAATCCATTTATTAACATTGCCACTTCCTGCATTATATGCTGTTAATGCAATCGGAATATTTTTGTATTTATCATACAATGTAGAAAAATACTTAACTCCAAGTTTTATATTTATATCTGGATTTTCCAAATCTTCTTCTTTATATTCCATTCCCAATTTATTAGCTACATCTTTTGCAGTTGCATCCATCAGTTGCATTAATCCTACAGCATTGCTTTTGGAAATAACATCTGGTTTAAAGTTACTTTCTGCCTTAATTATCGCATATATTAATAATGAATCTACATCATATTCGTTCGAATATTTTTCTACGTATTCAGAATATTTTTGTGGGTAGATTTGTCTTATTACTATTTTATGAACTTTAAATATTCCGAAAGATACATATATTATAGCACATAAAATTAATAATATAACTATTATCTTTAGTAATTTATTAACCATCCTTCATTGTATGATATACAATCATACTCTCCTTTCATCATTTTTGTACAATATTTCTTTAATTATTTTAAATCATACCAATTATAAGCTTCACCAACATCTGCTCTTAATGGTACTTTTAAGCTTATTGCATTTTCCATAGAAGTTTTTAATATTTCCTTAACCTCTTCTTTTTCTTCTTCTTTAGTTTCTATTAAAAGCTCATCATGTATTTGTAATATTAATCTTGAATTTAAATTTCTTTCTTTTAGCTTTTTAAATACATCAATCATTGCAATTTTCATTATATCTGCTGCTGTTCCTTGTATTGGAGTGTTCATAGCAGCTCTTGCTCCAAATTGTCTTATATTAAAATTCTTTGACTTAAGCTCTGGTATGTACCTTCTTCTTTTAAATAAGGTCTCAACATATCCTTTTTCTTTTGCTTCTTCTACAACATCTGACATAAATCTCTTTATACCATTGTATTTTTCTAAATATTGTTCTATATATTCTTTAGCTTTTTTTCTAGATACACCTATTTGCTCTCCTAAACCAAAATCACTTATTCCATATACTATTCCAAAATTAACAGCTTTAGCATGTGTTCTTTGTTCTTTAGTAACTTCATCTAAAGGTACTTTAAATACACTTGCTGCGGCTTGTTTATGTATATCTTCGTTATTATTAAAAGCTTCTATCATATGTTCATCGTTAGAAATATGCGCTAAAACTCTTAATTCTATTTGTGAGTAATCTGCATCTATAAATACATAACCATCTTTTGGCTTAAATGCACGTCTTAATTGCTTTCCAAGTTCTATTCTTGTTGGTATATTTTGAAGATTTGGTTCTGTAGAACTAATTCTTCCTGTTGCTGTTATTGTTTGGTGAAAATAAGAGTGTATTCTTCCTGTTGCTTTATTTATATATGGTTTTAAACCTTCAACATAAGTTGAATTTAGCTTTGTTAAACTTCTATATTCTAATATTTTTTCTACTACTGGATGTTCTTGTTTTAATTTTTCTAAAACATCTACATCTGTAGAATAACCCGTTTTTGTTTTCTTTATTACTGGTAATTCTAATTTTTCAAATAATATTTCTCCTAATTGTTTTGGAGAATTTATATTAAATTCGGTTCCACTTAAATTATATATCTCTTTAGTAATTTCTTCTATTTTTTGTTTAAGATTCTTTCCAAATTCTTCTAGCTCTTCTTTATCTATTTGTATTCCTTCATATTGCATTTCTGAAAGTACTTCTACTAAAGGCATTTCGATATCATTAAATAATTCTACTTCATCTAAATCGACTAATTCCTTCATAGTTTTTTCATATAATTGTTGTATTAAATAACTGTATAAAGTGTTAATATTTTTTTCATATTCATCATTTTCTGAAGTTTGTTCGAATAAATTTATTTGCTCTTGTTTTTTTATTCCTAATGCATTTAAATATTCGTCCATATTAAAATCTAAATATTGTAATGCTACATCTTGCATTTTGTATTTCATATTTGATGGATCTAAGTCATATATTGCTATTTCTGCATCATATATTATACTTTTTGGCAAAATTCCATTTTGTTTTAATATAATATAGTCTTCCGATGTTTTGTAACCATATTTTTTTATAGCTTCATTTTCGAATATTTCTTTTAGTATGTCTAAATCCTCTGTATTAATTTTTACAAAATATGCTTTATTTTCTTCTTTATTATAGAATGAAAAAGTATTAAATTCTTTTTTTATTATATACTCTTCCTTATTTACTTCTTTTGTAGAAAAATGATAAAACAATTCTTTTGTTTTTAATATAATATCTTTTGCTTTTTTTATATCTATTTCTTCTATTTCATATTTTTCTGTTACTTCTTCTAATGTATTATCCTCTTCTGAAGCTAAATTAAATCTTTCTATATATCTATTAAAGTTTAATTCTTTAAATATTCTTAAAACTTCTTTTTTGTCCCATTCTTCTAGTTTAAAATCTTCTAAGTTTTCTTCTATAGGTGAATTAATATTTATTGTACCTAATTCTTTAGACAACTTAGCTAGCTCCTTGTTTTCTATTATACGTTCCCTAGTTTTTCCTTTTATATCTTGAGCTTGTCCTTCTTCTATTAATTTATATAAATTTTCTATGTTATTATATTCTTGTATTAATTTTAAAGCAGTTTTTTCACCTATACCAGGAACACCAGGAATATTGTCAGATGTATCCCCTTGAAGTCCCTTTACTTCTATTAATTGTTTTGGCTCTAAGTTATATATTTCCTTTACTTTTTCCCTATTAAAGTCTTCTACTTCTGTTTTACCCATTTTTGTTCTTGGTATTCTTATTGTTACTTTATCTGTTGCAAGCTGAAATGTATCTCTATCTCCAGATAATATAGTTACATCCAAGCCTTGTTTTTCTCCAAAAACAGACAATGTTCCTAAAATATCATCACCTTCATAACCTTGTTTTTCTACTATGTCTATATTCATTGCCCTTAAAATTTCTTTTATTATTGGCATTTGGCAAGCAAGTTCATCTGGCATTCCCTTTCTGTTTGCTTTATAACCTTCGTACATTTCATGTCTTGTGGTAGGACCTTTTAAGTCAAATGCAACAACTAAATATTCTGGTTTAATGTCTTCTAATATTTTAAACATAATAGCTAAAAAGCCATATACTGCATTTGTTGGTGTTCCATCTTTAGTTGTAAGCATTTTATTCCCCATAATGCCATAAAACGCTCTATTTAAAATACTGTTTCCATCTATTAATACTAGTTTTCCCAAAATTAACCTTCTTTCTTAATACATATAACATTCTACAATTAATGTATTATTTATTATTCCATAGCCATTATCTTTTTCTACTTTTAAATATTCCTGTAGTAGCTCTTTATTTAAATTTACTGTATTTAATTCTCTATCCGTGTAAAAATTTATAACTCCATCTGCTGACCAATTACACCTTAATGCATTGTAGGTTACTACAGATTTCCTATTAATTTCCTTAAAATATGTTTTATAATTTTGCCCTGTTATTGTGTATATTGCTATATTTTCTACTTGCTTTTTATTTTCTTTTTCGTATTTTTCTATATACTCTTCTATTTCTTTAGCAGATTGTTTTTCATACTCATTTACTAATTTATGTTCGTATGTAACTATTATACAATTATATATATTAACAATGCTATACATTATCAAAATTAATTCAATTATTCTTCTAAAAATTTCGTCCTCATTTTCCATAATTAGACAAATTAATACAAAACCCATCATTGTTCCTATACAATAATGCAATCTTCCTGTATAAAAACTAGATAATGTACCTAAAGATACTAAAAAACCACAAACTACACTTATAATTATTATACACATTAGTTTTATTGTTAGGAAGTTTACGCTTTTTGTTTTTAAGTCATATATAAGTGCTAAAATTAATGTAATTCCTATAAAAATGTATAATAAATTTGTCGGAAATAACCCAATATTTTCTTTTAATATAACATTAAAATTATTAATAATATATTTTAAATTTTCGAATATAGCAAATATACTTCCCACTCTTGTTTGAACTTGTCCTGTAATATTTCCTACTACTTTAACTAATATCATATTTATAACAATTGCTATAGCATTTATAATTCCTGCCATAAATGTATCTAAAAATATGTGTCTTATGTTTGTTTTTATTTTATCTTTGTTTCCTTTTAGTTCTACTTTATTTGTTAGTAAACTTATAACAAATGTTAGTATTATAAGAAATCCTGCTGTTCCCTGATATGCTATTATACCAACTATTGCTAAGATTAGTGCTATTATTCTATTTTTTAATTTTTTATTATTAACTATTATATTTGCAGAATAAGTAAATAGCAATAAACTTAGTGCCATTACAATAGATTCTACAAAATACATATCTTCTATATACATAAAATTAAATATTGTAAAAAATGATGCTATTGTAACAAATATTTTTTTTGTTTTGTTATTTTCACTATGGCTACAATTAATAATTATATTCTTTAGCTTTATTACACAAATACAAGATATTACTAAAGCTACTAGTAGTGTACTTATTACATATACCTCTATTGGAATATTTAGTTTTGCAAAAATTATTGTAATAAAATACATTATTAATCTGCCATCTTTTAAAGACCAATTAGTAGCATATTTTTCATACCCTACATTTATAATATTATATGTATCTGCAGAATAATGTATATTAATCCAATTAATATACATTATTACTGCTAACAAAAATATTACTAAAAAAATTATATAATCTTTTTTTATATGTATGGTTGTTTTCTTTTTATTTTCTAATTCTTTCATTTTATCACCCAAATTTTAAATATATGCTAAGAAATACAAAATATTATCCATTATTACAAAATTTCCTTCATAGCCCAACTTTCTTTTTGCAGCATATGCATAAAATAAATCTCTATTAGGATATGCTTCTAAATAATTATCTTCAAAATTCCTATTTGTATAAAAATTAATTGTAGCTATTGCAGACCAAGTACATGCAACACCATCATATGTAAGAACAGACTCATTTTTTATTTCGTTAAAATATCCATATGGTTTCATATTTGAAAGTTTAAAATATCTTGCTTCTGTAATTTTTACATTATTTTCTTTTTCATATTCTTTTATATATTCTTCTATTCCTGCACATTGTTCTTCTTCTAACTTATTTACTTGTTTATGTTGGTACAGTAATGAAATTGTATTTACTACTAGAATAATATTATATGCTACTAATGTTGCCATTAATAAATATTTAATAATTGTTTCATCTTCAAATATTTTAGTTGAACAAAATAAGTATATAAATATTACTCCTATAAAAGCTCCAACAGGTACATGAATTCGTCCTGTATCATAACTTGCTATACTCACAACACACATTGCAAATGTTATAAGCATTGTTACAAAGAAAAGAAATATAATATTAAATACTAAGCCATTTCTTTTAGATTTTATTTCATAAATTCCAGATATAAGTGTAATAAGTAAAACAAATATTAACATTAAATAATTAGGAAATAGACCACAATTACTTACAAACATTGTTCCAAATACCATAGTTCCAAAATTTCTTAAAATATGTACAGAATTTTTAAATAAATTTTGTATTCCATTTAATCTTTTTTGAGTAGTACCTGCAATTTGAGTTGCAATATCTATTTGAATTAAATTTGCCACAAATGAAATTATTGTTATTAAAATTATCGCACCAAAATCTTTTAATATTTCTTTTATATTTTTCCCATTTTTAGCAATAGAAAATACTATTCCATATAGTGCAAATAGTCCAATTGTTCCTTGGTAACAAAACGTTGCTAGTACTGCTAATATTCCTGATTTTAATAAATATAACTTATTTCTATTTATAATTTGTTTTACTGCTAATATGTAAAGTAATATACTACATGCCATTACTCCTGCTTCTACAAAGTATAAGTTCTCTACATACATAAAATTAAATACTGTACAATATGATATTAAAACTGCAATAACTTCTTGTATTTTATTTTCTTTTTTACCAAACTCTATTATCATATTTTTTAATACAATAACTGCTATACATGATATTATTAACCCTATAACAGTTAATGTTATTACAAAAATATTAATAGGAATATTTGCCCAATTTGCAAACATACCTATTAGAAACATAAATATTCTTCCATCACTTAAGGAATTATTTATTGCATATTTTTCATACCCTATATTCATTATATTATATGTATCTGTTGCATAGTGCATTGATATATAATTCCAAAAAACAGCCCCTGTTATTACAAATAAAATAAAAAATAATATTAAATTTTTTGTTCTTGTTTTCATGCCTTCTCCCTTATTCTTTTGTAATTTTTTTGTGTTAATGATTATCCTTTTATTAATCACTATATATTAATTTTTTCTTTACAATCATATAATTTTTTTAAGAATTATTCAAGGTGTATTTATAATCTTTTTTACGTTTATACTAATTGTTATTTTAATCTTTTTATACATAAATTTTCTATATTAACTACTCTTGTAGCTAAATCTTTGTAAAAACTGGCTTCATGAGAAACCAAGATAACAGTTCCTTTAAATTCTGTTATAGCTTTTTTTAACTCTTCTTTTGTATCTGCATCTAAATGATTCGTAGGTTCATCTAAAATTAATAAATTACAAGGTTTTAATATTAATTTACATAGTTTTACTTTTGCTTGTTCACCACCACTTAGTGTTGTAATAGGTTGTATTACATGTTCTTTCTTTATTCCACAATCAGCTAAATGTTTTCTTATTTGCTTTTGTGTTAACTTTGGAAAATCCTTCAAAATTATGTTAAGAGGTGTATCTTCTTCATTTTCCCATTTTAAGTCTTGTTCATAATAACCAATGTTTTTAATAGTTTCAGAAAATTTAAATTCACCAGCAATAGGAGCTATTTCACCCATTATAGTTTTTAATAATGTAGATTTACCTATACCATTAAAACCTGTTATAACTACTTTTTCTTCATTGCGTATATCAAATTTCATCTTTGGAAGTAATGGATAATAATACCCTACTTCTAAATTATTAACTTCTAATATTACTTGCGCTGTACTTTCTACACAATTAAACCTAAAGTGTGGCTTTGTTGTAAAAGAAGGTTTGTCAATTTTCTCCATTTTTTCTAACTTCTTTTCTCTACTTTTTGCCATTTGTGCTGTAGATGCTCTTACTTTATTCTTAGCAATGTATTCTTCTAGTTTTTTTATTTCCTTTTGTTGTGAGTTATATTGTCTTATATAATCTTCTCTTAATAACTCTTTTTGCTTTAAAAAACTAGAATATGTACCTTTATATTTCTTCATTTTATTAAATTCTATATCACAAATACATGTCGCAACTTTTTCTAGAAATTCAAAATCATGTGACACAATTATGAAAGCACCTTTAAAAGTTGTTAAGTATTCAGAAAGCCATTCAACATGTTCTTTGTCTAAAAAGTTAGTTGGCTCGTCCAATACTAAAACCTCTGGATTTTGAAGAAGTAATTTAGCTAAAATTACTTTTGCTCTTTGACCTCCACTTAAATTTTTTAAATTATTTTCCATTCCAAGTGCTGTTATTCCTAATCCACTTGCAATTTTTTGTATTGTGCTATCTATTGCATAAAAATTCTTTTCTTCTAATTCCTCTTGATATTTTGAAACTTTATTTAATATATTCTCGTTATAATTTTCTGCCATTTCTTCATATAGCTTATTTAATTCCTCTTCTACTTTATATAGCTTGCTAAACGCAGTCCTTAAATAATTAAAAATAGTTTGATTTTCTTCTACTATTGCATATTGGTCTAGTTTTCCTATTGTAATACCATTTTGCCATTTTACTACGCCTTTATCTGGCAATATTTCACCTAATAATATTTTTATAAGTGTACTTTTACCTGCTCCGTTTTGTCCTACAATCCCCATATGTTCGCCTTTATATAGTTCGAATGAAGAATCTTTATATAATAGTTTATCTCCAAATGAATGTGTTAAATTTTCTACTTCTAATAATGCCATTTTTCTCCTATCTCCATATTTTATTGCTTACATAGATTATACAAATTTTTCGTTAGCTTATCAATGTTTTAATTATAAATTTGGTGTATTTGCAATTTTTTATATACAATATATTATTAATTTCTGTTTTAGATTTTAATTGTAAATTTTTATATATTTGCAATTTTATGTAAAATACTGTATAATATAATGTGAATCAAAAACTTAAATTTACAGCGGGAATTCCCAAGGAGGTTAACATTATGAAAAAGGTTTTATTGCTTTACTCAGAACAGTTTCGGAATTTAGATCTATCTGTCATTGCAGATCTTTTAAGAAACGTACTTAATGAAAAATCTATTGAGTGCGAAATAAAAGTTTGCAATCATTTGATAGCTGATGAAGCAAAGTTTGAAGAATATGATATAATTGCAGGATATCATTTAGATGTTCACCAAGAGCTTCTGCTTAGTGAGAAGTTTGTTGGACGATATATGCATTTCTTCGACTCGTATTGTGAATTTAAATTCTCTGAAATTACAAAAAGAGAGGAAATGGGTGGATATAGCACCTATAGAATCTCTCAAGTTCCAAGTTAAAAGTAATGTTTCTGGTGGCTAAAAAGTATAATAATTTATAACTAATTGGCCACCAGATTTTTTTGTGAATTTTAGGAATTCTTTGGAGTAATCCCCCTTTGTAAAGTTTAGGAAGATTTTTTAAAATTCATTATTTTTAAATCACCTCATAGCTATTAAGTTTTATGTTGTCAGAAATAAAATTGGGATATTTTCTTAATATTTCATTATTTTTAAACAAATCTGTAGATAAATACTTTTTATTATCATCTGCAAATATTGTAGCTACAGGCTTATTTGTTTTTTCGTTTAATAAAATTGCTCCTAAAAAATTTGCTCCAGAAGAAATTCCTACACCTATTCCTAATTCATTAGCCATTTTCTTTGCCATATTTATCGCATCTTCGTCATTTACTAATATAACATCGTCTAAATCATTTATATTAATTAAATCTGGAATAAATTCGTCCCCTATACCTTCTATTTTATGTTCTCTTAATTCTTGTTTATCATATTGCAAATTATTTTTTAAATTTGTAATTAAAGGCATTTTATCCGGCTCTACACACGATATTAACATATCTTTAAATTTTTCTTTTAATCTTTTTCCTATTCCCATTAAAGTTCCACCTGTACCAACACCAGAAATGAAACCTCCTACTTCTTCTGGTAATTGCTCTATAATTTCTTTACCTGTCGTTTCATAATGTGCTAAAAAATTATCCTTATTTGAAAATTGATTAGTTAAATAACCACCTTTAATTTGTGCTAATTTCTTCGCTTCTTCTATACACCTTACAAATCCACCTTCTTCTTTTGAATATAATCTTACCTCTGCACCATATGCCTCCATTAACTTTATTCTTTCTTCACTTACCCAGTCTGGCATAAAAATATATACTTTATGCCCATATGCTTTGCCTATAGCAGCCAAAGATATTCCTGTATTTCCACTTGTTGCCTCTATTATAGGCATATTATCTTTTAAATCTCCTCTCTTTTTGGCATTCTTTATCATATAAAGCGCAACCCTATCTTTAATACTACCAGTTAAATTATAATATTCTAATTTTGTATATATGTAGCTCTTCTTGTTATTAAATTCATAATTTATTTTTATCATTGGTGTATTTCCAATTATTTTATTCATATTCTATCTCCCTTCATTTGAAGTTTAGAACTTGCTATTATTTCTCACCCGAATTGTTACTTCGTAGTATATAGCCATAAAATACACCCATTAGGATATATATTTTTCTTATATTATGTTTTATATATGTATTATGTTACATATTTATTTTATATATAAGATTTTCTTCAATTTTTTGTAGTATTTTCCATTAGTTTGTAGTAAAATTATATTGGTAAAAAATAACTAATGGAGGTAAAATAAATGGATAAAATAAAAATTGGAATTTATGGGTATGGAAATCTAGGTAAAGGCGTAGAAACTGCTATATATAATAATGATGATATAGAGCTTGTCGGAGTTTTTACAAGAAGAGATCCAAATACTCTTAAAACTTTACATCCTGAAACAAAAGTATTTTCCGTAGATGATGTAAAAGATATGCAAGATAAAATAGATATTATGATATTATGTGGCGGTTCTGCTACAGATTTGCCAAAGCAAACACCTGAAATAGCAAAATTATTTAATACTATAGATAGTTTTGATACACATGCAAAAATACCAGAATATTTTAAAAATGTTAATAAAGAAGCCAAAGAAAGTAACCACTTATCTTTAATTTCTTGTGGTTGGGATCCAGGATTATTTTCTTTAAACAGAGCTTTACTAGAAGCAATTCTTCCTAACGGTAATAATTATGTATTCTATGGTAGAGGCTTAAGCCAAGGTCATTCTGATGCTATAAGAAGAATTAATGGAGTAAAAAATGCTGTTCAATACACAGTTCCTTATGAAGAAGCTGTAGAAAAAGTAAGGTCTGGAGAAAATCCTACTTTTTCCTCTGTAAGAGAAGTTATGTGGAGAGAATGTTTTGTAGTCTTAGAAGATGGTGCAGATAAAGAAACAGTCGAAAAGGAAATAAAAGAAATGCCAAATTATTTTGAATCATATAATACTGTTGTACATTTTATAACTGAAGATGAACTTCTTAAAAATCATTCTGGTATGCCACATGGTGGATTCGTTTTAAGAAGTGGACGTACTAGTGATAATATCAATCAAGTTGCTGAATTTTCTTTAAAGTTAGATTCTAATCCAGAATTTACTGCAAGTGTTTTAGTTGCTTATGCAAGAGGAATTTATAGATTACGTAAAGAAGGAAAAACTGGTGCTGTTACTGTTTTAGACATTCCTGTTTCTTACCTTTTACCTAAGTCTAATGAAGAAATTTTAAAAGATTTATTATAAAATATACATTAACTAAAAGCAGTTATTAAACTATAATAACTGCTTTCTTTGTTTTATTATTTTCTTGCTAACTTAATTTTGTTTTACAAATTGATAATTGCTTTTAATTATCTTGTTAATGCTAAACACAAATAAAATAGCCCTATTGCAACTATAATTCCTAATAATATATACATAATTACCTTAAATATGCCTTTACCCTTTTTCTCTTTTTTACTCATCTTTATTCTCTCCTATATACTCATATTCTATTTTGTAGTCTTTGTACTTTTTATTACTTTTAATAAAACTTTCTATAATGTTTTTTCCATTTTCATCTGCTTTTTCTAATATACCATTATCACTAGCATCTTGTTTTCCCTGATTTGTTAAATCTTTTAATGCTTCATTATATTTTTCTGAATCAATTCTAGAAAACCAACTTTCTGAATCTATGTAAGATTTAAAAGATTCTAAATCTGGCGTAGCATTATATATTGTTGAATGTGGAAGTTTTATCTTTATTGTTTTTGTTGATTCATTAATATCTTCTATATATACTTCCTCAAAATTTATTCCTGCGTCTACTTGTACTATATAACTAAACATTTTTCTACTTTCTGTAAATGGTATTTCAAATTTTTCGAAAATTGTTCTATTAACAGTGCTATCTTCTAATACTCTTATAAAAGCAGATTGTGTTACTAGCTGTCCAACATTTTTAAATTCTATGCTTAATGTTTCTGCTTCTTTATTAAAAACATAGCTATAGTTTATTCCTAATGCCACGATTGCTATTAAAATTATTACTAGTATTCCTCTTTTAATAATTTTAGGACATTTTTTTATGGCTGTTAGTATTCCTGATAATATGCTTTTTATTTTAGACTTTTTACCGTTTTCTTTTGTTACGATTTTCTCTTCTTTGTTCTCCATATTTTTCTCCTTGTTTTATTACACTCTTAACTTTTTCGTTTACTTAACCCAAGTCATGATATATTCTATCTCATTTGTATCTTTATCTATGCTTTCACTTGTAATAATAAAATTATTTTTTTTGTAAAATTTAATAGCATTTACGTTTTTCTTATATACGCTTAACGTTAGAGTATTCCTATCTTCTTTTACTTTATTTAATAATAAAGTTCCTATACCCTTACTTTGACTATGTGCATCTATAAAAATTCCTTCAATATAATTTTGGTTTAATCCTATAAATCCTACTATATGATTTTCAATAACATAAACATATATTTCTGCATTTGGTAAAATTTCTTTTACATAATTATAATTGTTTTCCCAATATTCCCTTTCTATAAATTGATGGGCTTTTATATTCTCATTTTTCCATATTATCATTACATCATTTATATCTTTTTTTTCAAATTTTCTTATCATATATTTCCCTACTTTTTATCGTTCTCAATTTGCCTTAATAAGCAACTTATCAAAATCTGAAACAATCTTTTGATTTTTATTAAACTTTGTATATTCTTTTTTCGGCTTCTGAAAACAAATATACTCCTTTACAATAAAACATTATTCCTACAAATTTATTCTTTTTATAGTTCTCTTCGTTATATTAAGTTCTTCTGACATTTCTTTTTGCGTAATATTTTTATTTTTTGCTATTAATCTAAAAATCTCTTTTTGTATTTTTGTTTTTCATATTTAACATAAAATGCTCTAATTCTATATCATTACAAGATATAATTGTTATTACTTTCTAAATTCTTTATTTAGTTCCTTTTCTTCCTCTATATTTCTTTTATCTTCATCAATATATTCTAAATATATTTTATTATCAAAAGTTCCTTTTTTATCAGCCTTAGCTTTCATTGCTTTATGTACATCTTCCATTTTATAACCTTTTAATTTCATTATTGAATTTATAACTTCCATTAAATCACCAAGTTCTTCAATACTATTTTCTTCTATAAATTCATTAGCTTCTTCCAAGACCTTTTTATTTAATTCAGTTAAATATTCACTATCATTAAGAATTCTATATTTGCTTTTTCTCCCCGGCTCGCTATCTATATTTTCTGGAATTTTATCTCTTACTAGTTTGTTATATGTATATCTAAAGTTATTACTAATTAACTCTATTTTTATACCTAAAACTCCATATTCCTTCTCTTTTTCGTGTGAATAGTATTGCTCCATTGATTTAGTTCTTTTATTTATTTCCTCTTCATCTGTATATAGTTTTCTAAACAAATTTTCAAAAGTATCTTCTTTATATAACTCAGTAACAGCTACTAACAACTTTTCTTGTAAATCTGGTAATTTTGAAAATTCAATTTTGTTTCCAACTTTTATTTGCTGTCTTTTTTCATTATCTAATCTAAATTCAATTGTTTTAGTTCCATTTTTTATTCTTTCGAATGTACTTTCACTTAATTTCATTTTATGTATCATGCATATCTTTCCTTCATTTTCTACTTTTTGTTTAAAAAACAAAATTTAATTTCATCGACAACTTATTATTTATTTACTTATTCATGTTTTTTGCTTTATCTCTCTCAATTTGCTTACTGTACCTATCCGCCTCTGTAATAACACATTATGACCACAAATTTATTTATTATTTAATCTTTTTGTTTCCAATAATAATTTATCAAAGTCAGAAATAATTTTTTGAGTTTTATTAAATTCATTATACTCCTTTTCTGCTTTTTCTTCTGCCATTTTTCTAGAAATTTTTCCATTATCTTTTAAAATATCATATTTTCTAAACTCTAAAAATTCATTAACACTTTTAGAAAATTCCTCCATTGTGAATGTATTTTCTCTTTCCACCAAGTCCTCTATATAATCAAAATATCCAGTTACTGCTCGCTCTAATCGCTTTATTTGTTTTTCTTCTAAATAATTTTTAGCAATCATCACATCTGATTTTAATATTCTTCCTTCTGGTGAATTTTTCCAAGTTGTTAATCCCATATTATCCTTGGTATGGTCTGCTTTTATATATATAATTTCTGCTGCTGTATTTCCTGTAATTGCATAATGAAATTTATTTTGTATCATTGCATAAAATTGATGTGTTATCTCTGAATCTTTATCATAATCAATACTACATTCTGCAAATATATCTGTTATCTGTTGCCATATTCTACGTTCACTTGTCCTAATTGAACGAATACGTTCTAAAAGTTCTTTAAAGTAATCTTTTCCAAATTTTGGTCCATTTTTTAATAATTCATCATTTAATACAAATCCCTTTTTTATGTATTCTTTTAATGTATTAGTTGCCCATATTCTAAAATCTGTTGCTTGTTTTGAGTTTACTCTATACCCTACAGCAATTATTGCATCTAAACTGTAAAAGTTTACTTCTCTTGAAACTTTTCTGGTTCCTTCATTTTGAACTACTCTAATTTTTTGAGTAGTTCGATTTTCTTCTAATTCTCCTGTTTTAAATATATTTTGTAAATGATATGTTATATTATTTTCTGCCACACTGAATAACTTAGCCATTGACTTTTGTGTTAACCAAAAATCTTCATTGTCATATAAAACTTCTACAGATATATTTTCATTATTTTGACTTTGATATATGATTAAATCTTTTAAATTTTCTATTGGATTCATATTTACACTCTCATCTCCCTTTCTATATCTCTATAACTTGTAATTTGTGTAACTATTTATATACTACAACTCTCGGAAAACAAGTAACATTATATTCATCACAGGTTTTACACTCTTTATCTATTAAGTCTGAATTATCATATACAAATCCGTTTTTTAAATAGAATTTATCTACTTTTGAAATTGTATATACTGGTTTTTCTAGTTTTTCTATTGCTTTTTCTATTAATAGTTTTCCATATCCTTTATTTCTATATTCTTTATCTACTGCTAGTGCCTCAATAAAACTTTTTTCTTTATAAATTGAAATAGACACTGCTCCAATAATTTTTTCATTTTCTAACAAAGCAAATGATTCGACATTAATTCCAAAATAACATTTGTTTTCATCAAATTCTAGTCCATTTTCGCTATAAAAATTAATTAAACTTTTATTATCATATTTTACAAATTTCATAGCATCCTCCTAACAGCAAATTACTATTTAATGTTTCTTTTTTTATCCTTCTCAATCTGCTTGCTATAACGATCCTCCTCAGAAAACACACACCCACAATATTTTTGCATATACAAACCTAATTCTCTTGCTTTATTTTGACCCTTTCTAAAGCCAACTCTAAAATCTCTATATAAAAAATTCAGACCATATTTTTTTGCAATTTCTTCGCCTTGTTCTTTTAAAATTTCATGTTTTTGGTAAGGACTTACTAAAAGAGTTGTAGAAATTGTGTCAAAACCATGTTCTTTTGCAAATTTTGCTGTTTGTTCCAATCTAACTTTATAGCAATAATTTTGGCATCTATTTTTAAGATCCCCTATTGCATTTTTGCAAAACTCATCTAGTCCGTATTCCTCTTCAAATATAGCTTCAACATTTATGCTTTTAGTATATTCTTTTAATGTATCTCTTCTTGCCTTGTATTCCATATATGGGTGTATATTTGGGTTATACCAATATACTGTCGGTTCTATATTTTCCTTTCTTAATGAATCTATACAATATACACTACAAGGTGCACAACAAGTATGCATTAACAATTTCATTTTACTTTCTCCTTTTTTCTAAAAATATTTTTTATTCTTTTTATAATAGAAAAATCTGATATCTCTTTATTAAGACTTATACACGCAATAGGAATAAGAACTACAAAATATGGAATTACATATCTTGATTTTGCTTCCCATAATACGTGGAAGAAAAATCCTCCTAAAAATATTGTTATCATTAAAATTGCTTCATTAGATAATTCTTTTTTATACTTTAATAAATTTACTAAGCTTAATGAAAATACTAAAAGTACTATTCCTTTCATATATATCTTTATTTGTTTTGAGCCTTTTTCTACAAAATAATTACTATAAAATTCATTCTCGTTTATTGCGCTATCATATAATTCTTTAGGCATACCATCTAAATGAACTGGTAAATTATAAAATATACATTGGAAGGCATTATCTGTCCACATAGAAACAATCTTATTTTTGTAAAATCTAAAACCTTCTGAAGGATGTGTAACTAAATATTTTACTCTCTCTTTTAATATTGGTGGATAATAATTTTTTGCATTCTTCACATCTGTTTGTGCTACTTTCATTGCTTCTTGGCTATACCACCCTGCACCTCTTTCTCCATCATAAAGTGACATATATAAATAACTGCTTGTAGGTATTGTTGCTTGTTTGTCTAAATCTAGTTTTTCTGCCACATATGCTCCAACCAATTTATATGGAATAAGTATTATAGCTATAAATATTATAATATGTATTATCTGCTTAAAAATATTTTCCTTTTTAAAGTTTAAAATAATATATATTACCATAGCTATAACAAATATAATGTAATTCATTCTAAACATCATTGCGATAGATGCTAAAATTGCAGAAATTATTCCAAATATTTTCTTATTCTTTTTCGCATATTCTATTATAAAATATACAGAAAACAAAATAAATGCTAATCCAATGATGTCACCATATATAAAATTACATAATAATATCATTGGTATAAAAGTTAATGTTAAAATAGCAAATAATGCTTTATTAACACTATATTTCTCCGATAGTTTCTTTAATATTAGACATAATGCAAATATAGAAAGTACATTTGCCAAAATATTAGCTAAATATAGCCATACATAATCTGTGCTATTTACCACTTTCATTATTAAAATATACATAACTAGCAAACTTCGTTGTTGTGGATTTTTAGCTAAATATTCTGATTTATATAAATTTTCATTATTTCCTTCTATATAACTTTTTGCCATGTTATATATTATTTGTTGGTCACCAGATGGTCTTCCAATTGTTGTGTTTGACCATCTAATTTGTACAATTACATATATAAAAATTAAAGTAACTATTATAGCAGTTTTTGCAATTTTGCTAAATTTAATTTTATTTAAATAATGTGAAGCAATTAATATAGTTATGGCAATAAAAATACTTATAATCAAATTAATAATTTTTACATATTCTATTTCAACTGCACTAAGTTTGTCGGTATTTGCATTGTATATAAAATTCAAGATTAAAACAGCTATAAATGTAATAGTTGCAAATACTAATATAATATTTTTTATAATCGTGCTTGCTTTTCCATTTTTTTCCATTTGGTATTTTTTCCCTTTCACTTGCATATTATTACTCTGATATATATATATCAAAAAAGTTTATTGTACCTATTTTTTCTAAATTATTTTTTACATATTCTATTACTTCTTTAGGTGTTTGCCAATTTAATGGTATTTTTTCATTTTTTATTAACAACACTGTGTTGTTCATTTCTTTTATTTTTTCTATTTGTCCTTCTTCACCTTTTGCACCTAAATTTCCTCTTAAAAACATATCAAAGTCTTTATTATATTTATCTAATGGTATCATATATACAGCTGCTTCCGAATCCAAAATATATACATCTCTTTCTTCGTCTTCTATATATTTATTTACTTCTAAAATTCTTTCTTGCAACGTATTTGATATTGGAATATTACTAAAATGCTTTAATACTGACTTTTCTGTTTGTGTATATATAAATATGTCATTAATTCCACTTAATATTAGCATTCCTACCAAAGATATTGTTATTATATTCATAAAATGCTCTATAAAAATAGAAATTTTTATATTTTTTATTTCTTGGATTTCTTTAAATATGTAATATAACATCACTAAAAATATTGGGAATACCGCTATTTTAAAATGTATCTCGTCTGCTATTGGGTACACAACTGTAAATTGTGCTAAAGCAAACACAAATAATATTAACTTGTTTTTATTTTCTTTTATCTTCTTATTCTTTATATTTATTATAATTTCAATAAATAAAATTAAGAATGTAATTGGTGTTACTACTCCTAAAAAAGCTTCTAAATCTTTTCCTTGTAATAATTTCATATATGATACATTATTGGTAAATGTACCAATTCCTAAAACACAATAATCTATAAAGTCCATTAAAGAATTTGTACAAATTAAATATATAGTAAAAATTATTCCAGGAACTATAATTCCAATTACTCTGTATATTATAGCTTTTAATACTTCTTTGTTTCTATCTTCTAATGCTAAATACAAAGCTGTTATTGCACATATTATTACACCTGTACTTTGTTTAAATAGTATTGTACTTCCTGCTAATATTCCTATTAGAAAATTATATTTTTTACTATAATTTTTATATTTAGTTTCTAAAAAGATGATAAGTAAAGTTATAAATAATATTACATAATTATAATCTAAATAAAAACTATCTGATATAAATAAAAACAATAAAATTAATGTTAGAATTGACCATTTTGTATTTAGTTTTAGCTCTTTAAGAATTTTATATGATATAAAAATTATCCCTGCTCCTAATACAGCAGATACTATTCTCATAACAAATAATTCTTGGCCAAATATTTTAAAAATACCACCGAAGTATAAATGGCAGTAAAGGTGTTTGTAACATATTAAAGTCTTTATATGGAATTAAGCCATTAGCAATATTTCTTGCAAAGTTAAAATTCCATATTTCGTCTAAATTAGCTAAATTCCTTGGTAGCACTGTAGCTAAAAACAATAATATTGCTATACAAAAAACAGCAATATCTATTAATCTTGCTTTTGTTTTCTCTTTCACTTTATCTCCAATCTAAAATCTTAATTTTCTATTATTTGTAATATAAAGTTTTATTTTTCAGCTTGTTTTAAATTTAAATGTTCAAAAGCTGAAGGAAGCGCAACTCTTCCTCTTGGCGTACGAGCTATAAAACCTATTTGCATTAAAAATGGTTCGTATACGTCTTCTATTGTTTCTATTTCTTCTCCTGTTGTAGCTGCTAACGTTTCTATTCCAACAGGTCCACCTGCATATTTTTGGATTATTGTAAGCAATATATTCCTATCTGTTTGGTCAAGCCCTAAATCATCTATTTCTAATTTATTTAAAGCTATTTTCGCCATATTTAAATCTATTGTTCCATCACCTAAAACTGCTGCATAATCTCTTACTCTTTTTAAAATTCTATTTGCAATTCTTGGCGTTCCTCTAGATCTTTTTGCAATTTCCATACTTGCTTTTTCGTCTATCTCAACGCTTAAAATTCCTGCAGATCTTTTTACTATCTTTTGTAAATCTTCTGGTTCATATAATTCTAATCTTTCTACAATTCCAAACCTATCACGTAAAGGAGTAGTTAAGGAACCTGCTTTGGTTGTTGCTCCTATTAAAGTAAATTTAGGTAAATCTAATCTTATAGACCTAGCACTTGGTCCCTTACCTATAATTATATCTAATGTATAGTCTTCTAACGCTGGATATAAAATTTCCTCTACACTTTTATTAAGCCTATGGATTTCATCTATAAACAACACATCAAACTCAGATAAGTTTGTAAGTAATGCTGCTAAATCCCCTGGCTTTTCTATTGCTGGACCAGATGTAATTTTTATATTAGAATTCATTTCATTAGAAATGATATTAGATAATGTTGTTTTACCAAGCCCTGGTGGTCCATACAAAAGAACATGGTCTAAAGGCTCCCCTCTTTTTTTGGCAGCTTCTATATATACTTTCATATTTTCTTTAACTTTTGTTTGACCTATGTATTCTGCAAGAGTTTTAGGTCTTAACGAATTTTCTAATCTATTTTCTTCCTCATTTATTAATTCTGGATTTATTAAATTTTCCTCTTCCATAACCTTCTCCTATATATTAAATAGTGTGCAAATATCTTTACATTTACTCTTTAAAAATATATCATTTATATTAAAAAAGTACAAGTTTTTTAATGGATTTACCAAAAACTTGTACGGTATTTTTTATTATATTAAAAAGCTAAAGGCTTATTTCCTTTTTCTATTAATCTTTTATATGTTTTTATAAATATTTGTTGGAAGCCATATTTATATACAGTATGTGCAACCCAAAAGCTTTTTCTTGGAACATTTTTTAATTTAAAAAATGGATTTTTTCTCCATTCAAAGAAATTTATATCTAAGTAATTCATTGTTTCTCTAATGTTTTCTTTTAAATCATTTTTTGGGTCAAATGCTATTTCTATTAATGACCTCATTCCTATTTTTGTAAATGCTATATATGTTAACACATTTTTCATTTTTTCGTATTTTCCAACTTCTTTAAATCTCTTTTTTACATCTATTAAGCCATTTCTTAAGTCTTTTATTTGAATTATATTTTTTAAGTTGTTTGCTGAATTATCCTCATATTTATAGAATAACTCTTCATTTATAAAAGAAATTTTATTTACATTACTGTAACAACTTAATATAAATATTTCATCTTGGCATTCATCATAATTTTGAAACTTTAAGTCTTTTATTATTTCTCTTTTTATTAATTTATTACCTGCATCTAAATTTAAATATGCAAAAGCATTATTTTTTCCATTTAATTCTTCTATTTCTTTAAATTTATTATTTAGGCCTTTACTTATTATTAGGTTTGTATTTAAGTCTATTATATTATAACCACAAATTGCAATGTCTGTTTCATTTTTTTCTTCTGCATTATACATTTTTTCTAATGCTGTTTTTTCTAGATTCATATTTCCATTCATTATTAAAATGTATTTTCCACTAGCTTCTTCTAGTGCTTTATTTTTAGCTGTTACATCTTGTGCCTTAGTTTTATATATAATTTTTATATTATTATATTTTTTTTGAGTTTCTTTTACAAATTCATCTATTTCTGAATTTTCTTCTTTATAAATACAAATTATTTCTACATTTGGTAAAGTTTGATTTATTAAACTATTTAAGCTCTCTTTTACTTTTTTATGTCTGCTTTTAAATATTGTAATAACTGAAACATCATACATTGCCATTCCCCCAATTTTCATATTATTTTTTATCTACATTAATTGTTCTTTCTATTATATATTGTGGCCTTCTTTTTGTTTCATCATAAATTCTTCCTATATATTCACCTATCATCCATAGAGATATAAGTATCATTCCACTTAGAAATGTCATCGTAACCATTAAAGATGTCCAACCTGCAGTTAAATTATTCCAATTAAATATATATGATAAAATTGCATATATTAAAATGATTACAGATATTGCTATAGAAATAATTCCCATTGTTCCTACAACTTTAAGTGGTTTTGTAGAAAAACTAAAAATACCATCTTGTGCTAATTTTAACATTTTCTTTAATGGATATTTGGTTTTTCCTGCAAATCTTTCTTTTCTTTCGTATTCAAAAGGTGTTTGTTTAAATCCAACCCAACTAAATAGACCTCTTAAAAATTTATTATGTTCTGGTAATGCATTTATAACATCTACCACTTTTCTGTCTACTAATCTAAAATCTCCTGTATCTTTTGGTATATCTACATCTGACAAAGCATTTAAAGTTTTATAAAACATAGACGCAGTAAGCAGTTTAAACTTAGATTCACCATCTCTAGATTTTCGTTTTCCATATATTACTTCGTTTCCTTCTTCCCAAAGTTTTAGCATTTCTGGAATAAGCTCTGGTGGGTCTTGTAAGTCTGCATCTATTATTACTATTGCATCACCAGTTACATATTGTAAACCTGCTGTTACAGCACATTGATGTCCAAAATTTCTAGAAAATGAAATTATTTTTACATTTTCATCCTTTTTTGCAATTTCTTCTAAAATGCTTAATGTTTTATCTTTACTCCCATCATTTATAAATATTAATTCGTAATTATAGTTTTCTATTTTATCTAATATATTTTTTAATCTATTATAACATTCTCTTGCTACTTCCTCTTCATAATACATTGGAACTACAATTGATATTTTTTTCATTTTTATATCCCTCTACTTTCTTTTTAATAGCTCACCTAATGGCCTTTTTTCGTTTAAATGCCTAATTGTTTCTGCAAATAATGGAGCTATAGAAACAACTTTAATTTTTTCTATTTTTTTAGATTCTGTTAATGGTATAGTGTTTGTAATTACAAGTTCTTCTATAGGAGAATTTTGTATTCTTTCTATAGCTGGACCAGAAAGAACTCCGTGTGTGCAACCTGCATAAATGGCTTTTGCTCCAAACTCTTTTAGTACTCTTACTGTTTCCATCATAGAACCAGCTGTGTCAATTTCGTCATCAAATATAATTGCGTTTTTATCTTTTACATCACCAATAATTGTTGTACCTATAGCTTTATCATTATTTCCATCTCTTCTTTTATCTAGCATTGCTATAGGACAATTAAAAAATTCTGAATACTTATATGCTTTTTTAGAACTACCTGCATCTGTCGCAACAATAACCATATTCTCTAATTTCTTATTCAAAAAATAGTCTTCTAAAAGTCTTTCGGCTGAAAGCCTATCACAATTTATATTGTTAAAATATGCTTGTATTGCTGGGTTATGTAAGTCGCAAGTAATAACTCTAGTTGCACCTGCAGCTTCTAATAACTCTGCTATTAACTTTGCTGTTATTGGTACTCTTGGTTGATCTTTTTTATCTGAACGTGAATATATATAATATGGTAAAACAACATTTATTTTACCTGCTGAAGCTCTTTTTACTGCATCTATCGTTATTAATAATTCCATTATTCTTTCGTTTACTGGAGGTACATTACTTTGTACTAAGTAAACATCTTTTTCTCTTACTGTTTCTAAAATTTGTACAAAATTATTATCATTTTTAAACTTCATCGCATTTATTTTTCCCATTGGAAGTTTTAGATAATCACAAATTTCTTTAGTAAATTCTTCTGCATATTTACTACAAGCAAAAATTTTAATATTTTCCATATTTTTCACCTACTATTATTAATTTGCTTATATCTTACCATTATATAGCAACTTTTACAAGAAAAAAATAAATTAAGCTAATATTTTATAATAAATAATAGCTTAATTTTATTCTTACCTATTTTGTAAAATTGCATCTAATATTTCTTTTTGCTCTAACTTATTCTCTTTATTAGAGGTTATCGCTAATATAGCACTATTTTCTATTTTATATGGCTCTATTGTTTGGTATGGATCCATATCTTCGAATGGATATTCTACAATTTCACCTGTTAAATAATCTCTTTGATATGTTTTTCCAGACATATCTATTATATACAATTTGTTTGAGTCTATCATTTCTTTTAATTGTTTTTCTTGTTCTGTTTGTATATCTTTCTTATTGCTTTCTAAATATCCATTTTTATTTATGCTAAAATTGTTAATATTATTTTCTTGTAGTAAGACCATAAAGTCTTCTCTAGAATTTTTCTCTATCCAAATGCCATTATGTCTTGGTGCTTGTTCTAATAAAGTGTAAACTTCCTCTTCTGTTGGAATATCATTTTTTACTATTCCAGCTAAAGCTACTACATACTGCACTTCTGGTTTTATTTGTAATATTTTTCTTCCATCATGTTCTTCTTCTATCTTATAAATATTGGGGTTTCCTACCGAAGATATACTGTTTTGAAATTCTTTTATATCTTTTAGTTCATCTTCTGATACTTGTTCTATTATATTCTTTATTTCGTTTTTTTCTAAATTCGAAATATTTTCTATATTATTATTTTCAATATTATTTATTATATTTTTCTCATCTTTACTATTTATAAAAACAAAAAGTAATATAATAATTATTAAAATTACTGCAATAATTATATAATATTTTTTTTGCATTTTTTTCTCCTTATAAACAATTCTTTCTAGTCTTTTTTCTTCCTTACAAAAATTATTGATATCACTATTGTGGCTACAACTATTATAATTATAAAACTAATTAATATATTGCCTTTTTGGTCTTTTGGCTTATTGGATTCATTTTCTACATTAATTGTATACATATTTATATTACCATTTTCTGCTGTTACTTTTACATTAATTTTTCTATCGTTACTAGAAATGTTTATATTTCCTATTCCTTCTACTCTTGCTTTTTCGTTGTCAGTTTCTGCAATAACATTAAAATTATTTATACTATCATCTTTTACATAAATTGTGTACGAGTCGTTTTGCCTATTAAATTCTGGTGTTAATTCATATCCTTCAACTTTAAGCATTTTTAAATAATTGTTACTTGATTTCCCTACATAATCTTGTGCAGTTGTAAGATCATTTTTATTTTTTTCGAATTCTTCTGCCTTTTCTTTAGCCTCTTCTTCTGTAAAGTCTGTATATCCAGAACTTTCTGGAGGTACTGGAATATCTACAAGTCTTCCTGTTTCTGCTAATGCTATATTAAAAGAACCTATAATAAATACTAAAAGCACACTAAGTATACATATTCTGATTTTCACTGTTTTTCCTCCTTTATTAAAGAAATGGTAAATCAATTTTAATATTAATTTACCATTCTCCTTTCTAAATTACTGTTAAATATTTTGAGGCAACAAATCCTTTTGTTCCGTCGTCTAAAATAACTAAATCCCAACAAAATCCGTCTGCATAATATGTGTCTTTTAGTATTCTGACACCAGTTGTTCCATTTCTTACTTGTTTTATACTTTCATAACTTTGCCCTGGGCCAATTCTAATATTTACACTAGAAGATGTCGTTATCTTAATTTTCTCATTACAATTTGAAACGTCATTTATAAATTGTAAATAACTTCCTGAAGCATATCCTACATTGCCAGATGGAGTTATTACTTTCTGCCATCCATTAGATAATCTTTCTATTGATAATAAAACAGTTCCGTTAGTTACTCTTTCTATTTCACCATATTTAGCTCCTGGTCCTGTTCTTATTTTTAATGTTGTGCTTACATCAAAAACTTTAACACTCATAGGTCCTTTGTCTGTTATTGTTGGTCCATCTGGTTCTGTTGAACCACCTTCTCCTGTTGGCTTAGGTGCTGGTGTTTGAGGCATATTTTCATATACTGGTATAATAAATTTAATTTTATTATCTAATGTTCCTGTATCTACATATGCTCCTCTAAATATACGCGCTTCACTATATGCTGCAGATAAGTTTTGCATATATTGATGTGTATAGAAGCCACCTGGACTATTTGGATTTACATCAAACTTATTTAAATATAGTGTATTTTGTTTTGCATCTAGATATCCTTCTTTTACAAATTTTATTCCGCCTTCTATACCTTTTTGCATGCTATCCCATCCCATAGCTTTAGCTTTAGCTAAGGCTGTTGCAACATCATTTCCAACTACTGCACCTATATTAAATGGATTAAAATATAATTTTCCATCTCCACCATCCATATAAATTGTAGCAGAACCATCTTTTCCTTGTTCTTGGAATAATCTTGCGATTATATAGTAAGGGTTTACATTTTGTCTTTCACATGAAACTCTAACATCTTCTGCAAAGTTATTTAAAAAAGTTCCATTTACTTGGTATTGTATAGATGCCAATGTTGCACCACTGTTTGCATAATCTGCTAAATCTACAAATTGGAAAGCATCTACTTCATTTAAAAAGTTTCTTGGGTCCATAAAATATGCAATTCCATTATATGAAGCTGATGCCCAAGTTCCACTAACATATGGGTTTGGCGCAATCCAATCCCCTTTATATGTTGGAGTATATACTAAATTTGCTTTTCTATTATCATATTCGTATTCTCCCTGAACTGCGGTGTAAAAGTCTAGACCTGTATATAACACTTCAAATTCCCAATTTGGATGTTTGCTTGTCAAATTATCTACTGCCTCTGCTACTCCAGGATATTTATTAGAATCTATATTAATTCCTATATTTGTAGTATAAAAGTAGAACATTTGTCTATCATTTTTTTGTAAAGATGTTAATATAAGCTTAGAACCATTTTCAATTCTGTTTTCTATAGTTATTGCTAAATCTGGTCTTGTTAAAGGTGATATAATTAGTCCATTTATTTTGCTATCTCTTATGGTCCATTTTTGGCTAAAATCTCCTCTATAATCATCTTGCACTATCTCTATTCCATTTTGAATTTTATTTTCTTTAACAGTTAAACTTTTATTACTATGTGATGCTATTATTTTGTAATAACCATCAACATATTCTACCTTAAATTTCTGTGCTCTTGAATTTCCAAAATCCCATATATCCATTTTTGCATTGTTTTCTATACTACTTCCTGCTACTTCTATAGATTTATTTGCATTTGCTCCTACTAATATTTTATAAAGATTATTTTTAACCGTTTGTTTTGTTTCTACTGTTTTAATAAAATAAAACATTTGATTATTGTTTTTTTCTAAATTCTTTAAAACGATTTTATCACCATTATTTATTTTTCCGTCTATAGTAAATGCTAAGTTTGGCTTCACCATTGAAGATATTGTAAGACCATTTATGCCACTATCTTTTATTAACCACTTTTGCGTGTCTAACCCAGCATATGTTGATTGTACTATTTCTGTTCCTTCTTGTACTGTTCCATTTTTAGCAGTTAAACTTTTACCTGTGTGACTTGCTGTTATTTTATAGTATCCTTCTTCTACATATTCTATATTAAATTGTTGAGCCGCTACATGCCCATAGTCCCATATATCTACTTTTGCATTATCTTCCTTACTGCTTCCTGCTACTTCTATAGATTTTTCTTGGCTTGCCCCAATTAACAGTTGGTATTTTCCATTTGATACTGTTTTTTCTGAATTACTTTCATTTAAAAAGTAAATCATTTGGTTATTACTATTATTATTTTTTCCTAATACTATTTTAGAACCATTTTCTATATTTCCTGATACAGTTATTGCTAATTCTGGATTAGCTAGTGATGATATTACTAGTCCATTTATTCTACTATCTTTTATTATCCATTTTTGTGTATCTAATCCTTCATATGTTGACTGTACTATTTCTGTTCCTTCTTGTACTGTTCCATTTTTAATAGTTAAACTTTTTCCTGTATGTCTTGCTGTTATCTTATAATATCCATCTTCATATTGTACATTAAATTTTTGTGCTGGTACATTACCATAGTTCCATATATCTACTATAGAATTATCTTCTTTACTGCTTCCTGCTACTTCTATTACTTTGCTAGAATCTGCACCTATAGCCAATTTATATACACCGTTTTTTACAGTTCTTTCAGCTTCATTTTCGTTAAAGAAATAAAACATTTGGTTATTATTTTTTTCTGCTTTTCCTAAAACAATTTTTGCTCCATTTAAAACATTTCCTTTTACTGTTATTAATAAGTCTGGATTGGATAATGGTGAAATTATTAATCCATTTATTTTACTATCTCTTATAGTCCATTTTTGTGAATCTAGTCCTTTGTATGTTTCTTGAACTATTTGGCTTCCTTCTTTAATTATTCCATCTTTTACTGCTAGGCTTTTACCACTATGTCTTGCTGTTATTTTATAATATCCATTTTCATATTGTACATTAAATTTTTGTGCTGGTACATTTCCATAGTTCCATATATCTATTACAGCATTATCTTCTTTACTACTTCCTGCTACTTCTATTACCTTATTTGAATCTAAACATGAAGCAAACCTATAAACTCCATTCTTTACTGTTTTTTCATTAATGTATTCTTGTACTATGTCGCTTTCTACTTCTTCTTGTGTTGTTGTATCTTCTGTAATTTCTTCACTCTCTATAGTTGTATCTTTTTCCTCTTCTGATTCTATAGTATTATCTACTGTTGTTTCATTTACATTATTTGCTTCTTGCATAATATTATTATTTAATATATTTTCTTCTAATAGGTTATTTTGATCTTCTATTATATTATTTGACTCTGCATATATATTTACACCTACTAAATTTAATATAGTAAACATTATTACTAAAATTAATATTATTCTCTTGTTTTTCATATTTACCTCTCCTAATTATATTATCCGAATATATATATTATTATTTAATAATCTTCTAATATTTTCATTGTTGCATTAATAAATTTTTGGTCTAATTTCATCTTTACTAGTTCTTCGTGACTATTTACTTCTGGTAATTCTAGTAATAATGATTTAGTATTAGGTATTGTTCTTGCCCATTGTATTAAATATCCATTTCCATAAGTGCCTATATGTTTATTTATTCCCATTTCGTTTCTATAATATTTTCCTAATTCATTATCTCCTATTGTTTCATTTAGCCAACCATGTACATCTAAAATAATATTTGTATCTCCTTTGTTTGATAAAATAAAATCTCTTAATGATTGTGCTTCGTATGCTTGTAATGGTTCTGTTCCATTATAATTTCTGTCTGAACTTGTTTTTGTATAACCTACTGGAAAACATCTGTTAATGTCTATTCCTTTATGTTCTGGCGCCCAACTATATACTGTTGTACGTCCTGGTCCATTATGTGTCCATCCATCATATTGACCATCTGGGTTTACAACTGGCAATATGTATATTGTCCATTCATTTATCAATTTTGCACTCATGTTATTTTTTAAATATTTAAAAAATTCATCTGCAATGTAAGTTAATTCTGAACCGTCTTTATTATAAGAGTCTTCAAATCCATGTACAGAAAATGTTGTAAACAAATGCTTTTTTCCATTTCCTATTTGATAATATTTTAAATAGTTTCCTTTTTCACCTTTATACATTAAACCAGATTTACCATATAATCCTTCTTTTATGTTTTTATTTAACGCATCAAAGAAATAAAACATTTGGTTATCATTATTTTGTGTTTTAGCTAATACTATTTTTGATCCATTTTCTATTTTTCCTTCTACTGTTATAGATAATTCTGGATTAGCTAATGAAGATATTACTAAACCATTTATTTTGCTATCTTGTATTATCCATTTTTGAGTGTCTAATCCTTTATATGTTGATTGAACTATTTCTGTTCCCTCTTGTAATTTTCCATTCTTAATTGTTAAGCTCTTTCCTGTATGACTTGCTGTTATTTCGTAGTATCCTTCTTTATATTCTACATTAAATTTTTGTGCTGGTACATTTCCATTATTCCATATATCTACTTTTGCATTGTCTTCTTTACTACTTCCTGCCACTTCTATTACTTTGTTTGAATCTGCTCCTACTGCTAAACTATATACTCCATTAGTTACAGTTCTTTCTTGTTCAGTTTTACTTAAAAAATATAGCATTTGGTTGTTATTATTTTGAGTTTTACTTAAGATAATTCCAGCTCCATTTTCTATGTTGCCTTCTACTGCTATAGAAAGTTCTGGATTAGCTAATAAAGATATTACAAGCCCATTTATTTTGCTATCTTGTATTATCCACTTCTGAGTATCTAATCCCTTATAGTCTTCTTGTACTATTTGGGTTCCTTCTTCTATTTTCCCGTTTTTGGCTGTTAAGCTTTTCCCTGTATGTCTTGCTGTTATTTTATAGTATCCTTCTTTATATTCTACATTAAATTTTTGTGCTGGTACATTTCCATTGTTCCATATGTCTACTCTTGAACCATTTGCAGTACTACTTCCTGCTACTTCTATTACTTTGTTTGAATCTGCTCCTACTGCTAAACTATATACACCATTCTTTACTGTTCTTTCTTGTTCATTTTTATTAAAAAAGTATAACATTTGATTGGCACTATTTTCGGTTTTGCTTAATATTATATTTGTACCATTTTCTATGCTTCCTTCTACTGTTATAGAAAGTTCTGGGTTTGCTAATAAAGATATTACAAGCCCGTTTACCTTACTATCTCTTATTATCCACTTTTGAGTATCTAATCCCTTATAGTCTTCTTGTACTATTGGGGTTCCTTCTTCTACTTTTCCGTTTTTTGCAGTTAAACTTTTCCCTGTATGTCTTGCTGTTATTTTATAATACTTTTCTTCTATAAGCTCTATATTAAATTTTTGCGCCGGTACATTTCCATTATTCCATATATCTACTCTTGCACCATTTGCAGGACTACTTCCTGCCACTTCTATTACTTTATTTGAATCTGCTCCTACTGCTAAACTATATACTCCATTGCTAGATAGCTTAATTGTTTCTACATTATTTTTAATATCTTCATGTATTGTATTATTCTCATTTATTTCATTACTATTAGTATTTAAAATTAATTTTCTTAGTTCTTCTTCATTATCTTCTATATCATTTTCACTACTTATGTTGTTTTCTATCATATTTGTTTTTTGTTTTGCATATACATTTATATTACTCATAATTACCAATATAATACACAATATTATTAAGCCAAATTTATATATACTTTTTTTCATAACAACCACCTCTTTTGTTAAATTAACGTCATTTTACTATAACATTTTTTATGTGTCAATTTTAGTTTTGTTCATTTTTAGTCGAAAAAAATAGAAATAGTATAAATTTTACACTATTTCTATTTTATATTGATTTTTTAATTTTCGTTTGTTTCTTTTTCTCCATTGTATTCATCTACCAAATATAATGGTCTATTTTTTGATTCATTAAATATTCTTCCTAAATATTCGCCAATTATTCCAAATAATAATATTTGTATTCCTGAGAAGAATAATATTAAAAGTATTATAGCTTGGTACGCATCTATTTTGTGAGTAATTAATATCATTTTACATATTACATATATAAAATAAATTACTAATGCACCAAAAGTTGGTATCGCCAAATAAGTAGAAATTCTTAGCGGTGATGTTGTAAAAGATGTTATTCCATCTATTGCTAAGTCTATTAATTTTTTGTAATTCCATTTTGTTTTACCTGCAATTCTTGGATCTCTGTCATATAATACTTCTTTTTTCTTATATCCTATCCAACTAAACATACTCTTAGAACATCTTTGTGTTTCTCTCATCTTTTTTAAGGCATTTACACATCTTTTATCTAAAAGTCTAAAATCTCCTGTGTCTTTTTGTATTTGAACATTTGTTAATGATTGTAATACTTTATAATACATTTTTGATGTGAATTTTTTAAGCCAAGTTTCTCCTGCTCTAGTTTTTCTCTTTGCATATACATCATCATATCCTTCTTCCCACCATTTTATAAGTTCTGGAATTAGTTCTGGTGGATCTTGCAAGTCTGCATCCATAAATACTATTGCATCACCTTTGGCATAATCCAAACCTGCTATCATAGCAACTTCTTTTCCAAAATTTCTAGAAAGATTTACATATGATATTCTATTTTCTTTTTCTTTATATTTTTTTATAATTTCTAATGTTTTATCTTTGCTTCCATCATTTATAAAAAGAATTTCGAAATTATAGTTTTTTATATCGTCTACTACATTTTTTATTCTATCAAAAAAATATGGTAGTGCTTCTTCTTCATTATATGCTGGAACTATTATTGTTATCGTTTTCACATTTTTCACAACCTTTTTTATTTAATAAATACAAATATATAAATTTTCTTCTTCGAAAACTAACTGTTCTTTATTATATCTATCCCAATCATTTTGTAAAAATTTCTCTTTTACATCTTGTGGTACATTAGTATTTTTAAATGTTCTTCCTGTAAAAGTAGAAATAATTTCCTTTACTGCCCAGCTTGTTCCCATACTTCTAACATTATAACATCTTAATGCTGGTTCACCTTCATAATACATTGTATATTTTTTATCAAAAGCTACACCTACGTTCTTTATTGTTTTTCCTGAAGTTGTCTCATATTTTTCTATTTCTTGTATTATGTCTTTTACAATAAAATGATCTAGTCTATTGGTTACTAATGTAGCAGATGATGCTGTTATTAAAAATACAGAATTTATTATAAAATTAAAAATTGTAATAGTTGCTACAGCTATTAATAAGTATTTGTTTCGGTCTATTTCTACAACTGCTAATAAGAATATTATTAATATTCCTATTATCGAACCAAAACACATAGCCATTCTTGGTTCTATATATTGTGTAGCAGGTGTCGCTAAAATAGGAATTATTGGTATAATAATACTTAATATTATTAAAGTAACATATTCTAATATCATAAAATAGTCTTTTTTTCTTAAAATTATTCCTATTATAAATATTACTGTTAAAATAGCAATTAAGGCTAAATAAAAATATTTTGGACCTATTCCAACATTATCTATTAATATAGTTTCGCCAAATTTTAAAATTGTTGCAAGAATAGCTACAATAGAAGGCATTTCAAATTTTCTAAATTCATCACCTAATATTTTCGCCCAAATTTTGACTCCTATGAAATTTACTATCATTGCAATTCCATAAATAACTGCTATAAATATTGTATCTTTTATTATTGCTTTTATATTTCCTTTATGTTTTATAGCTATTAGTACTAATGCTAATAAAACAAACATTGCACTTGTTGCTTGATAAAATAGTCCAGACATTGTAACTAAAATTAAACTTATTACATATTTAAATTTTCTATCTGTTGCTAAAATACATGCTCCCAATATTGCAAATAATATTCCAAAAGGCATTGTTCCAACTTCCACATATAATAATCCTTCTGCTGTACACATGTTAAATACAACTAAAAAAGATGCTAATCCAATTAAAATATTATATATTATTGATTTTTCTTTTTTCATTAATTTTATAACAAATTTATACAATATAAACCAAGCCAATACCATGATAAAAGTTAGTATTACTGCCATAATAGTAATTTCTTTATAAAAAGGTATATCTAGCCATTTAAAAATTAATAAAAATAATGCACTAAACATTCTGTTAGATAATAAAAAATGTCTTACATAATAGTCATAACCATAGGCACTTATATAATAAGAATCATTTGTGTAATGTTCTTTTAAAAAATTAGAACATACTATGAATGCAAATATTAGCATTCCCAAAAATATAAATATATTTATC
>USAE01000001.1 GCA_900552655.1 uncultured Clostridium sp. | reverse complement strand
AATTAATATATTATAAGTAAGTAAAAACAAAAAGTGGAGAGAAAAAAATGAAATCAAATGTTATGAAATATATATTTTTTGTAGTAGTTATTATCATAGTAGGTTTAGCAACTTATATTATTTATGAAGATAATAATAAAAAAGAAGAAAATAGTAATAATCAAATAGCAGAAAAGACGACTCAAACCATTACAGACTTAAGAATGGAAATTGTAAATTATGACACAATAAATCCATTGTTAAGTAATAATAGAAATGTACAAGAAATAGCAAAATTAATATATGAACCATTAATAGAGTTAGATGAAAATTATAAATTAAAGCCATGTTTAGCGAAAGAATGGGCAAAGTCAGGTGATATGTCATATGTAATAAAATTAAGAAATAATGTAAAATGGCAAGACGGAACAGCTTTTACTGCTCAAGATGTAAAATATACTGTAGAAACATTAAAACAAATAAATTCTATATATAGTTATAATGTACAACATATTGCAAGTGTAGATGTAATAGATAATTATAGTATAAGAATAAATTTAGATACAGTAATACCTTTTTTTGAATATAATTTAATATTTCCTATAATATCTAGTACATATTTATCAGGCGAAGATATTTACAATACACCTAAAAACAATACTTTAATTGGAACAGGAATGTACAAAATAGAATCAAATACAGACAGAACAATGGTATTAAAAAAGAATATGAATTGGTGGCAAATTACAGAAAAAAATGCGAAAGTAGATACTATAAATGTAAATAAATATTCATCAATGGGAGAAGCATATAATGCCTTTAAACTAGGAAATATAGATATATTAACAACAGAGAATACAAATATAGAAGAAAACATTGGTACAATTGGATATAATAAAAAAGAATATTATGGAAGAAGACATGACTTTATAGCTTTAAATACAGCTGATAATTTACTAAGTAGATGGGAAGTTAGAAAAGCAATAGCATGTGCAATAGATAAGAGTAGTATAGTAACAAGTGTATTTGGAGGTAAATATTATATTGCAGATAACCCATTAGATTATGGCAATTGGACATTTGACCAAAACAGTAGTAGTGCAGGTTATAACCCAGACCAAGCTAAACAAGTTTTAATAGATAATGGATGGTCATATAAGTATGGAAGCTGGCAAAAAGTAGAAGATTATAAAACAATAAAGCTAAATATAAATCTTACAGTAAATGCAGATAATGGGGTACAAGTTGCTACAGCAGATATAATTAAATCAAGTTTAGAAAACGTAGGAATTCATGTAAATATTTCTAAACTTAATAAAGATAGGTTTAAGACCGCATTAGATAATAGAAACTATGGAATGATAATAACAGGAACAAATAGTTCTTTATCACCTAGCCTAATAACTTATTTTGGTTCAGGAAATTTAGCAAATTACCAAAATGAAGAGGCAAATAAATTATTAAATGAATTATTAAGTATAACAGATGAAAATAAGATAAAAGAAGATACAAATAGATTATTACAAATATATAAAGATGATGTTCCATATATAAGCTTATATTTTAATAAAGTAAATGTTATATATAGTACGAGTTTAGTAGGAGAGATAAAACCAAATCAATATAATATTTTCTATGGAATAGAAAATTGGTATAGAAGATAAAAAAAGTATTGACAAAAAAATAAATTAGTATATAATAAAAACAAACGTATGTTTTATAGGAGGAAAAATAATGAGTGAAGAAAACTTAGAGAGAAAAAAAGCTTTAGAAGTAGCAATGGGGCAAATAGAAAAACAATTTGGAAAAGGTTCTTTAATGAAATTAGGAGAATTTAAAGCAATGGAAGTAGAAGCAATACCAACAGGAGCTTTAAGTTTAGACATAGCATTAGGAATTGGAGGAGTTCCAAGAGGAAGAATTATAGAGATATATGGTCCAGAATCATCTGGTAAAACAACATTAGCATTACATATAATAGCAGAAGCACAAAAAATGAATGGAGAAGCAGCATTTATAGATGCAGAACATGCTTTAGACCCAGTATATGCAAAACATTTAGGAGTAGATATAGACAATTTATTAGTATCACAACCAGATACAGGTGAACAAGCTTTAGAAATAACAGAAGCATTAGTAAGAAGTGGAGCACTAGATGTAATAGTAGTAGACTCAGTAGCAGCACTAGTTCCAAAAGCAGAAATAGATGGAGATATGGGAGATTCTCATATGGGTCTACAAGCAAGATTAATGTCACAAGCACTAAGAAAGCTAGCAGGAGCAATAAATAAATCTAAAACAGTTTTAATATTTATAAACCAATTAAGAGAGAAAATAGGAGTAATGTTTGGAAATCCAGAAACAACAACAGGAGGTAGAGCATTAAAATTTTATGCTTCTGTTAGAATGGATATAAGAAAAAGTGAAAATATTAAGCAAGATGGAGAAATAACAGGAACTAGAGCAAAAGTAAAAGTTGTAAAAAATAAAGTTGCACCACCATTTAGAGAGGCAGAATTCGATATTGTGTATGGAAAAGGTATTTCAAGAGAAGGAAATATTTTAGATATGGCAGTAAATTTAGATATAATAGAAAAAAGTGGTTCTTGGTTTAGCTATGATGGAAATAGAATAGGACAAGGTAGAGAAAATGTTAAAAAATATCTAAAGGAAAATCCACAAATATTAGAAGAAGTAGAAAAGAAAGTAAGAGATAATTTTGAAAAAGCTTTCGAAAAAAGTTTAGGCGATGAAGAAGCTAACGATGATGATGATTTAGTAGTATTAGTAGAAGATGAAGAAAAGCCAAAGAAAAATAAAAAGTAAGGAATAAAAATGTATAGTATAGAAGAATTTGATAAGCAGAAAACTAAAATATTAAAATATATTATGTATAAAAAAAGGACAGAAAATGAAATCAGAATAAAATTTAATACTATAGATGAAGATTTACTAGAAGATAGTATAGAATACTTAAAAGAAGCTGGTTATATAAATGACAAAGAATATATAGAAAGATCTGTTACAGAATTTAAAAGTTTAAAAAATATGTCTATTAAAGAAGTAATATATAAATTGTATTCTAAAGGAATAAAGAAAGATACATTAGAAGACTATGTAAGTAATCATATAGAAGAACTAGAAGAATACGAAAAAAAATCTGCTGAAAATATTATAAATAAAAAAATAAATAATATGGAAAAAGAAGATATAATAAATTATTTATTACGAAAAGGCTATAAAAAAGACAATATAAAAATTGAGGAGTAAATAATTATGGCAAATATGTTAATGTTCGAAACAAATAAATATGCAATAAAAATAGACAATTTTGAAGGACCATTAGATTTACTATGTCATTTAATAGACAAAAATAAAATGGACATATACGACATAAAAATAAATGAAATAGCAGACCAATATATAGAATATTTAAATCAAATGGAAGAAATGAATTTAGATATAGCAAGTGAATTTTTAATAATGGCTTCAACATTAATTTACCTAAAGTCTAAAAGTTTATTACCAAAACAAGATGAAGTAGAAGAAGAACTTACAGAAGAAGAACTTATACAAAGAATTATAGAATATAAGAAGTATAAAGAAATTATTGAAAAATTAAGGGTAAATTATGAGGAAAATTCTAAAAGCTTTTTCAAAATGCCAGAACAAATAGAACTTCCAAAAAAACAGATAGAAAAAGACTACGATAAAGATTTAATTCCAAATTTATATAAAACACTTTGGGATAAAAATAAAGAAAAAATAAACAAAAATGCAGAAAACATCCAAAAAATAGCAATAACAGAAAGTTATACAGTTACAAGTAAAGTAAAAGAGATGTTTAAAGCATTAATAAAAAATAATAAATTTGTATTTAATAAATTATTTTCTATAGAAGAACATAATAAGCAAGAAGTTGTAACAGCATTTAGTGGACTATTAGAAATGTCAAAAAGAGATAAGGTAAATACTAAACAAGAAGACTTGTTTGAAGATATAATAGTAGAGAAAAAGAAAAAAATAGTATAAATAAATAAAATTTGGAAAAAATACTAGCAAAGAGGTGTAACTATGCTAGTATTTTTATTTGCATTACTAATAATTTTAAGCATTATAATACTTTTACTAGTGTTAACAACTATACAAATCCAAATAAATAATTTAATAATTAAAGATGGTCAAAGAAAAGATGGAGAGGTAAAAATAGTATTTAAATTATTAAAAGTAATACCATATTTAGAGATAAATTTATTAGATAGTCATTTTATGAAAAAAGAAATACAACTAAAAAAGTATTCAAAACAAAGAAATAAAATTTCATTAGAAAACTTATTAAAAATTGCAAAACTACAAGAACTCTATGTAAAACTAAATTTACAGAGTGAAAAATTAATTTTGCTTACATTTATAACAGTATTAATGTCAACAATATTGTCAATTATATTTACAAAAAATATGATAAGTGAAGACGAAGGAAAATATAGTGTAAATATGAAGTTTGGTAATGATACGAAATATGAGCTTTATATAACAAGTATATTAAATGTAAAAATTATACATATTATAAGTGTAATGTGTGAAAATTTAATAAAAAGGAGAGTAGATACTAATGCCAGAAAATCCTATACAAGGACTTATGAATACAACTATGAGTAGTATTAAAGATATGGTAGATGTTAATACTATAATAGGAAAGCCAATAGAAACTAAAAATGGAGTTATTATTCCTTTGTCTAAGGTAACATTTGGGTTTGCTTCAGGTGGGAGTGAATTTAATAGTGAAACAATAGATAACTACAATAAAAAAGAAAAAGAAGAATCTATAGAATATAAATTACCATTTGGTGGAGGAAGTGGAGCAGCAGTTAATATAAGTCCAATAGCATTTTTAGTGGTTCAAAATGAAAATGTGAAATTATTGCCGGTAGAGCATACATCTTCTGTAGACAAATTATTAGACTATGTGCCAGATGTAATGGAAAAAGCGAATGATTTAATTAATAAATGTAATAAAAAAGAAAGTAATACAAAAAAAGAAAAAATAATAAAAATAAAAAGACCATTTGAATATAAAACAAATATAGTTTCAAAAGAAATGGAAGATGACTAAAAGAAGCGAATTTTAATAATTTGCTTCTTAAATTGATTATATACTTGCATAAAAAATAAGATGTGATAAAATTTGCTAGGAGGTATTACAAATGAATATAGATATAAAAAACGCAAGAATAGAATTTAAAAATTATGTAAAAGATTATAATCCAAACGATCCCAAAATTGCATTAAAAATTGCGCACATAGAAAGAGTTAGTCAAAAAGCAAGATTAATATCAGAGAATTTAAGATTAGAAGAAGAAGATATTAGACTTGCAGAATTAATAGGAATCTTACATGATATTGGAAGATTTGAACAAATAAGGAAATACAATACTTTTATGGATAAAGATAGCGTTAATCATGCAGAATATGGGGTAAAAGTACTATTTGAAGATGGATTAATTAGAAAATTCATTATAGAAGATAAATATGATAATATAATAAAAAAAGCAATATTAAATCATAATAAAGGCTATTTAGATATAGATAAAAATTTAAATGATAAGGAACTATTACATACAAAAATAATAAGAGATGCAGATAAGCTAGATATATTTAAAGTTTTAAATATAGAGAATATGAATGTACTTTATGGGAATGACGTGGAAAACCAAAGCATAAATAAAGAAGTTTATAGGGAATTTTTTGAAGATAAATATATAA
Source organism: uncultured Clostridium sp. (assembly GCA_900552655.1). Classification (GTDB taxonomy): domain Bacteria; phylum Bacillota; class Clostridia; order TANB77; family CAG-508; genus Merdicola. Next base: position 62,049 of record USAE01000001.1, on the reverse strand, counting down.
ATTATAAAAATATAAATTCAGGATTAGATTTGGCAATAGCACATTTTGCATATGTATATGACTTTAATTATAAGTTTACATTAAGTAAAATAAAAGAAGAACAAGTACTTTTAAATTTATACAATAGATTTAACGAAATAAATAATGAATCAAAGGAAAAGCTAAATAAAGTGTATATACATGCCAACAACTATTTAAATAAAGAACTAGAAGAGGCAATATAATAAAACAGGGATTATGGGACGATCCTTAAAATCCCGATTTAGCTTATATAACACAGATTGAAAATACTAAAAAAGCATATTAGAGATAAATTCTAGTATGCTTTTTTATATAGTAGGAAATTACTCCTGGTAGGAGTAATTTCTGTACTAGAGAATTATGGCATACCTTAGATTTTCTTATAATTTACATTTGGTAGAAAATTTTAGGTATGCTTTTTATATGATTTAAATTATTTAATCCAAGAATTAAATACAAATTGTAGCATATGTGGAAAATCTATTCTATTTACACTATTTTTAGCAATTATGTCTATAGAGGTAAGAGTTTCACCATTTAGGGAATAGGAAATTGTTCCGAGCTTATCTCCTTCATTTATGGGAGCAGAAATGTTATTTGATAATTCTATATTCTGTACAACATTAGATTCTTCTCCTTTTTTTAATAAGACTCCAGCATTATTAGCCAATACAGCGTTAACAGAAGAAGAGACACCTTTAGAAACAGGGATTTCTTTTACTACATCACCTTTTTTTCCGAAAGAAGTGAAAGAATAATTTGCAAAACCATAGTCTAATAATTTAGTGGCTTCTGCAAACCTATCTTTAGTAGTAGGAGCTTTCATTATTACAGCAATTAAAGATAAATCATCACGAGTTGCAGAAGCAGATAAATTATATAAAGCAAGAGAAGTAGAACCCGTTTTTAAGCCAGTTGCACCTCTGTAATTTCTAACTAATTTGTTAGTATTAACGAGTTCAGATTTTCCGCCTCTAAGTGAGTCCATATATATAGTCGTATATTTTGTTATATCAGGATGTTTAGTTAGCAATTCGCGTGACATAATTGCGATATCATAACTAGATGATACATGCCCATCTTCATCTATACCATGACAATTTTTAAAACAAGTATCATTCATTCCAAGCTCTTTCGCTTTTTCATTCATTAAATTTACAAAATTTTCTTCAGAGCCTGCTAAATATTCCGCCATGGCAACAGTACAGTCGTTTGCAGAAACAACGCATATTGCTTTTAACATTTCATCTACACTTAATGTTTCTTTTGTATCAAGCCAAATTTGTGAACCACCCATTGAACTTGCAACTTCGCTACAAGGTATTTGGTCACTATAATTTAGTCTTCCGGAATCTATGGCTTCCATAATTAAAAGAATTGTCATAACTTTTGTAACACTTGCAGGACGCAATTGCTCATGTATATTATGTTCATAAAGAATCTTGCTAGTAGACTGTTCAATTAATATAGCACTTCCACAAGTAAGATTTAAAGAATTTGAAGGCAATTTACTTTCATTTTCTAAGCTAACATTACTAAATAGTTCAGATGGAGACCAAATATATGAAGAATCTGTAAATGCAAAGCAAGAAACAGGTGTTAAGATTAAACTAAAGATAACAAAAGAAACCAAAAATTTATATAATATTTTTTTTATTTTAATCAACCTCCTTTTCATAAAATATATGCCAAAGGAGTTAAGATATGAATTAAAACTTTAATAATTTAACAGTGACATTTTTCTTAGATGTTTCTACTAAAATTTTTATGTTAAAATTATTAGTATTTTTAAATTTGAAGTCAACACTACCATATGCAACTGCGGCATCATGCCCTTTTTTTACATAGGGTACATAATTGCTATGCTCATGTCTTTCTATAATTTTTAATGACGGAACTTTTTTTACAGCATTATATAAGGTAGAGCTTACTTGACAATTACCGCCACCATATCCTTTTATTTTATTACCATTAGAATCAAAGATATCTGCTTCTTCATATCCTTTAGAAGGAGTGGAAGGACCAACAGTTTTTGTAAAAGAAAAAGTTTCGTTAGGTTTTACTATGGTTCCATTTAATGCCTTAGACGTTATTTCTAAATTTTTTTGCCTTGAGGGATCAGAAGAATATATTTTAGTAGAAAAACCGAGCCAATATTTCTTCTGTATTATTATTATTTGGTGGAGAAATTTCATTAGCAGTAGTATTTGATACAATATTATTTGATAAATTATTTAAAGAAACATTAGTAATATCAGTAGATGTTCTGTTGACTTCTAAAGTATTAACTTCTGTTTGCGTGTTTTCTTCTTTGCTACAGCCAGAAAAACAAACCAGGGTAAATGTAATAAGAATAAATAAAGCTATTTTCTTTTTCATAAAAACTCATCCTCCTAAATATTCTATAAAACTATTTTTAATAGTTTTACACAAAAACGTAAAAAAATACCAAAGATATAAAAATATTGACAAAAAAATAAAATATAGTATAATAAGAATATAAGTTTAATAAAAAGGAGAGGTCTGAATGCTAGCTAAATATTGGAAAAGAATTGGTTTAATAATATTAATAATAGCTTGTTTATTTAATATAACATTTAAGTTAGTTAATAAGACATCCCTAAAGAAAGAGTTAGAAACATCTGGGCAATACATTTTAGAACATGAAATGGCAGAAAACAAAGTAAATTAAACAAAAAAAGAATTTAGGTATTGAAAAATAAGTAAATATATGTTATGATAATAAACAGCATTTTACGAAGAAAAGGAAGAGGTGAACATAAATGAAAGAAGGAATACATCCAAAATATACAGCTGCAACAATTACATGTGCTTGTGGTAATGTAATCGAAACAAACTCAACAAAAGAATCTATAAAAGTAGATGTTTGCTCAAAATGTCATCCATTCTGGACAGGTAATTTAAGAAAAGACACAACAGGTGGTAGAGCAGATAAATTTAAAAAGAAATATGGAATTCAATAAGAGATTTATAAATAGCCAAAAGCTATTTGCAGATTATTATATTATTAAAAAACATATTAAGAAAATTATAATTGCTATAATTTTCTTTTTTTTATTATATAGTACAAAACTTCTCCTAATAGGAGAAATTTTTGTACTAGAAAATTATAGCGAACCTTAGATTTTCTTGAAATTTGTATTTGTTAGAAAATCTTAGGCTCGCTTTTTTAAAAAAATGAAACAGGGACTTTAAGGACCGTCCCAAAAATCCCGAAAGAATACAAAAAAGACCACTTTTTTGCGTAATTAATTGAAAAACGTAGAAAAATAATATAAAATATAATAGCAGTAGGAGGGCTTAAAGTGGAAGAAATAAAAGATCAAATAGAATATATAAAAAAAGTAAAAGAAATAAATAAAGAGAATAATAATTTAAAATATTGTATATTAACAATGGGATGCCAATTAAACGAAAATGATTCCGAAAAATTATGTGGAATGTTAGAAGAAATGGGATATAGCAAAACAGAACAATTTGAAGAGGCAGACATTGCTTTATTTAATACATGTTGCGTAAGAGAAAATGCAGAAGATAAATTGTTTGGAAAATTAGGAGAGCTAAAAAGAATTAAAGAGCAAAAAGGAACTATAATTGCAATTGGTGGTTGCATGATGCAAGAAGAACATATAATTAAAAAAATAAAGCAGAGTTATCCATTTGTAGATGTAATATTTGGAACACATACATTACATAGATTTCCAGAAGACTTATATAAAGCAATAGAAGAAAATAAAAAAATAAAAGATATAATAGACATAGATGGTAAAATATATGAAGGATTACCAATAAAAAGAGATAGCAATATAAAAGCATCTGTAACAATTATGAACGGATGTAATAACTTTTGCACTTATTGTATAGTTCCATATGTAAGAGGTAGAGAAAGAAGTAGAATGCCAAAGGACATTATAAATGAGGTAAAAGACTTAGCAAAACAAGGGTATAAAGAAATTACATTATTAGGGCAAAATGTTAATTCGTATTTAAGAGTAGAAAAAGAAAAAAATATAGAATTTGAAGAATATGATGGTGTAAATTCTTTTGCTACATTATTAAAGGCAATAAACAAAGTAGAAGGAATAGAAAGAATAAGATTTGTTTCACCACATCCAAAAGATTTTACAGATGATGTAATAGAAGCAATAGCAAGTTGCGACAAAGTATGTAAATTAATACATTTACCATTACAATCTGGAAATACTAAAGTTTTAAAAGAGATGAACAGAAAATATACAAAAGAGCAATATCTAAACTTGGTAGAAAAAATGAAAGCTAAAATTCCTAATTTAACATTATCAACAGATATTATAGTAGGATTTCCAGGTGAAACAGACGAAGAATTTGAAGATACATTAGATGTAGTACAAAAAGTAAAATTTGAACAAGTATATATGTTTATATACTCAAGAAGAGTTGGAACACCAGGAGACAGAATGGAAAACCAAGTTCCAGAAGAAATAAAACATATAAGATTTAATAAATTAAAAGACTTGGTGGAAAGCCAAATTGAAGAGAATAATAAAAAATATATAGGAACAATTCAAAAGATTTTAGTAGAAGGTACAAGTAAAAATAATGAAGAAATGCTAACAGGAAGAACAGATAGTAATAAAGTTGTAATATTTGAAGGTAATAAAGAATTAATAAATCAAATAATAAATATAAAAATTATTTCAGAACATATGTGGTATTTAAAAGGTAAGACTATTTTATAGGAGGTTTTTATGGAGGCTTTAAAATTCGAAGAGATGTTTAAAGAAGTTATAGAAGGAAAGTCAATACGCGAATGTGAAAAAATATATGGAATAAATAGAAATACATTTGTAGAAATGTGTAAGCAAATTTTTCCAGAAGGAAGCGAAAACATGAAAAAACTAGAAAGAATTCTAGTTGAAAACAAAAGTAGATTACAAAAAAAAGAAATAGAAGAAGATAAATTTGAAAGTGCAGTAAAAGATTTCTTAAGTGGAGAAATTAAAACCTTGACAAAAGCAAGAGAAAAGTTTATGAAAGAAACAAATGAAACTATAGATCCTTTAACGTTTAAAGAAAGAATGGTAGAATATATAAATGCTTCAAACAATATAAAATTAAAACAAAGATATATAAGATATGAAGCAAATAAGTCTGGAAATTATTCACATATAAATTTTAAAGCTTTATTTATAGAAATGATAAGACATGAATTAAGTCAAACAGAGATATCAGAAATGTATAATATTCCAAAAAGAACGGTAAGTAGAGAACTTGCAAAGCTAGAAAATAATGAGAAATATGAAGAAATTTATTTTATTGCTAAAGAATTATCTAGCAGACAAATGTACAAAGGTAATAGTAAGAAAAAATGTGAAAAATTATTTTCAGAATTTGAAAGGCGCTTAATAGACATAACTTTAAGATCATTTGGACATCAAGAAGTTATTATTGGAAATCCAAAAACAGAAGCACAAATAAGATATGAAAAAGCCAAAAAGTTATTGGAAGATGTAGCAAATACAAATTTAACTCACCAAGAAGCAGCCAAGAAGTTAGGTGTTTCTGTTAGTACAATAAGAAGAGCAGGGAAAACTGTAGAAGGATATGAAAAACTAACAGAAAAGCAAGACAGTGACGATGAAAGAAAATAAAGAAGCAACAATAAAATTAGAAAGGTAAGGAATATATAATGGCAGAATATTCACCAATGATGCAAAAATATCTCGAAACAAAAGAAGAATATAAAGACTGTATACTTTTTTACAGATTAGGTGACTTTTACGAAATGTTTTTTGAAGATGCAATAACAGTATCTAGAGAATTAGAATTAACATTAACAGGAAAAGACTGTGGACAAGCAGAAAGAGCACCTATGTGTGGAATACCACACCATGCAGCAGAACTTTATATATCAAAATTAATAGCAAAGGGTTATAAAGTAGCAATTTGTGAACAACTAGAGGACCCTAAGACTGCAAAGGGAATAGTAAAAAGAGGGGTAATTCGTGTTGTAACACCAGGGACTGTAATAGAATCTAATATGCTAGAAGAAAAGAAAAATAATTATATAATGTCTATAGTAAAAAAAGGAATTTACTATGGAATAGCTGTATGTGATGTAACTACAGGAGATTTTTATAGCACAGAAATAAAAGAAAATAATAATTTTCCTTTAGTATTAGACGAAATTGCAAGATATTCACCAGCAGAGCTAGTAGTAAATAGCATGATGTATGATAGTACAGAAGAAATTAATAAAATAAAAGAAAGATTCGAAATATACTTTACAAGGTTTAATGATAAATTTTTTACAGAAGACATAAATTATATAGTAGAAAATTATAATTTGGTAGATACAAATAATAATAATATAAAAGATATAGATAAAAGACTTTTTTCTGTGGCAAGTATAAATGCTCTAGTAGAATATTTAAAACAAACACAAAAAACTAGCCTAGAACATATTAATAAAATAATAATTTATAATACAACTAGATATATGGCTTTAGATATTAATGCTAGAAGAAATTTAGAGTTAACAGAAAAAATGAGAGATAAAAGTAAAAAAGGTACACTTTTATGGGTTTTAGATAAAACATCAACATCAATGGGAGGAAGACATTTAAGAAGATGGATAAATGACCCATTAATAGAAGTTAATGAAATTAATAAAAGATTAAGTGCTGTTAAAGAATTAAAAGATAATGTGATATTAAAAGGTGACATAATAGAAAATTTGAAAAAGGTATATGACATAGAAAGACTAGCAGGTAAAATATCTTATGGAAATGCAAATGGTAGAGATATGATATCTTTAAAAAATTCGTTGTCTAAGTTACCAGAAGTAAAAGAAGTTTTAAAAAACACAAATTCTAATATGTTACAAGAATTATACAATAATTTAGACGAGCTTAAAGACATTTACGAATTAATAGAAAATTCTATAGTTGAAGATCCACCAATGTCAGTAAAAGAAGGTGGATTAATAAAAATTGGGTATGATGAAGAAATAGATAAACTAAAAAAAGCAACTACAGAAGGAAAAAATTGGTTGATTCAATTAGAGGCAACAGAAAAAGAGAAAACAGGTATAAAGAATTTAAAAGTTGGATTTAATAAAGTTTTTGGATATTATATAGAAGTAACTAAGTCAAACTTTAGCCAAGTACCAGATAGATATATAAGAAAACAAACATTAACTAATTGTGAGAGATATATAACTGAAGAACTAAAAGAATTAGAAAATCAAATTTTAGGTGCGGAAGATAAAGTTATTAATCTAGAATATGAAGCCTTTACAAAGATAAGACAAGAAATTGCAAAAAATGTAAAAAGACTTCAAACCTCTGCAATGATTATTGCAACATTAGATGTTTTAGCCTCATTTGCAACTGTGGCAGAAGATATGAATTATTGCATGCCTATAGTGGATGATAATGGAAAAATAGAAATAAAAGAAGGAAGACATCCGGTAATAGAAAAAATGCTTCCAATGGGAAGTTTTATAGATAATGACACATATATGGATGGCGAAGAAAATAGGCTATCTATTATAACTGGACCTAATATGGCCGGTAAGTCTACATATATGAGGCAAGTTGCATTAATAACACTAATGGCACAAATAGGGAGTTTTGTACCAGCAACAGAAGCTCATATAGGTATTGTAGATAAAATTTTTACAAGAGTTGGAGCATCTGATGACCTAAGTATGGGACAAAGTACTTTTATGGTAGAAATGATGGAAGTTGCAGATATTTTAAAAGAAGCAACTAAAAATAGCTTAGTAATTTTAGATGAAATAGGAAGAGGAACATCAACATATGATGGACTTTCTATAGCATGGGCTGTTGCTGAATATATAGCAGATAAAACAAAATGTGGTGCTAAAACATTGTTTGCAACGCATTACCATGAACTTATAGAATTAGAAGACAAACTAGATGGAGTAAGAAACTATTCAATAGCTGTTAAGGAAAAAGGAGAAGATGTAATCTTTTTAAGAAAGATTATAAGAGGAGGAACAGATGAAAGCTATGGTGTTCACGTAGCACGTTTAGCAGGGGTTCCAAAGGATGTATTAAAAAGAGCAAATGACATTTTAAGAAGTTTAGAAAGAAAGAGCATTTTAGGAAATAAAAAACTAGAAAAAGAAAACAAACAAGTACAAGCAGGTCAGTTAGACTTATACAATTATAAATTAGCAGAAATAGCACAAGAAATAGATAAAATAGACCTAAATACATTAACGCCAATAGATGCTTTAAATACATTAATGAAAATAAAAGAAAAAATGAGGTGAACGAAAAAGCTTTTTAAATAGTAATAAGGAGAAGCTATGAACGAACAATTTAGTAGAGAAGAAAGACTAATAGGAAAAGAAAATTTAGAAAAACTAGCAAAAACAAAAGTTGCAATTTTTGGAATTGGTGGTGTAGGTTCTTTTGTTGCAGAGGGACTAGCAAGAGCGGGAATCGGAAATTTTTTATTAGTAGATAATGATACAATAGATATTACAAATATAAATAGACAAATACATGCTAATATAAATACTGTTGGAAAAAATAAAGTAGATATTATGAAAGAAAGAATTTTAGAAATAAACCCAAAAGCAAATGTAGAAATATCTACAGAATTCTATTTACCAGGAAGTAATTTACTAGATAATTCCATAGATTATATAGTTGATGCAATAGACACTGTAACAGGAAAAATAGAATTAGTCTGTAATGCGAGTAAACTTAACATACCGATAATTTCTGCAATGGGAACAGGTAATAAACTAGATCCTACAAAATTTGAAGTAGTAGATATTTATAAAACTTCAGTATGTCCATTAGCAAAAGTAATGAGAAAAGAATTAAGAGCAAGAGGAATAGAAAAATTAAAAGTAGTATATTCGCAAGAAGAACCAGTAAAAATAAAAGATGGAGATTATAAAACACCAGCAAGCATATCTTTTGTGCCTTCTGTTGCAGGGTTGATTATAGCGGGAGAAGTTGTAAAAGATATAATAAAAATATAATGGTAATCTTTTTATTCACTTGTTGAGCAGTTAGAGTAAAAATGGTATAATTATAGTTGAAGATATTTCAAGGAGGTAAGAATATGGAAACAACCAAATTTACTCAAAATGAGGATGCGGAAATGTATCCAGTGGCAGCAAAAGAAGGTAAAATCTGTAAAAGAAGTCCGAATTTTAAAAAATTAGATAAAAAACGGACTTTAATATTACTAATAGGCTTGTCTGAGAACAAAAAAATAAGAAGATTTATAAGAAAAGAAAATGTTAGAAAGATAACATTTTCGGAGATTGCAAGTGAAATCCAAGAAGATGATGCTATAGAATCTTGGACTGAATTCCAAAGAAATCTGAATACAGAATTTAGCAAAAGAGTTCAAAATGCATTAAAAAAAGGAACTGCAGTTGTAGAGAAGAATTTTAAGAGTTTAGACTGTAGATTAGGTTTCCTCGAGATGGCAATGGAAAAAAATTTAGCAATGGAAACAATATTAATTGTTTCCAAGGTGGAACTAAAAAAAGATCGTGAACTGGCTAAACAGTTGGCGAGCAGGAACCTTTTAAAAGGGATAGACAAAATCTATTTCTTGTAAGAAGTTTATAGTAAACAGACCTTATTTGTTGCAAAAGGTGGCGTGTTAAACGCCACCAAAATATTTTGTTTTAAAAGGAATTAGTGAACGGTCTTTAAAATCTCGATTTAAATAGAAACTAAAGTTAATATAAGTTAATATAGGAAAAAATAGAATATTCACTGTAAAGCTATATCAAGAAAAATAATTTTAATATAAAGATTGGAGAACAAAATGAAAGTAATAAGTAAACAAAGAAATAGTAGAATGTGTGCAATATGTGGTATGGATAATAAATATGGTTTAAAAGCACAATTTTATAATATGGAAGATGGAAGTGTAATGACAAAGTTTAAATATAGAGAAGAACACCAAAGCTATCCAGGGAGAGTACATGGAGGATTAATTACTGCAATGCTAGATGAAATGGGCTTACGAGCTTTATGGGCAAAAGAAGGAAATGAAGACAGCTTTGGAGTTACACTTTCATTAGATACTAAATATAGAAAACCTGTACCATATAATGCAGAAATTATAGGTAAAGGTATGGTTATAAAAGAAAATAGTAAATTTTTTGTGGTAGATTCGCAAATATTAGATTTGGAAGGAAATGTTCTTGCAAATGGAACTATAAAATATATAAAATTAGATGTAAATAAAATAAGTGAAGGTATACATCCACATGAAGAGATGTGTTATTTAATAGAAGATGATGTAAAAGAGATATAATTGTTGGAATTAGTGGATGGTTCTTAAAAATCCGATTATAAGAAAGGGATGAAATTAATATGGAGATATTAGAGAAATTAGACGAATTAAATATAAAATATGAAATACAGGAACATGAAGCTGTATATACAGTGGAAGATTTAAAAGATGTTTTCTTAAAAATGGAAGGTATAGGGTGTAAAAATCTATTTTTAAAAGATGCCAAGAAAAAATTGTTTTTATACACCTTACCAGAAGATAAGAGAGCTGATTTAAAACTATTACCAGAAAAAATAAATAGTAAAAGATTATCTTTTGCAAATGAAAATGATTTACAAACAAACTTAAATTTAATACCAGGTTCAGTAACTCCACTTGGAATAATAAATGATAAAGAACAAAATGTAACAGTTGTACTAGATAAAGAATTAAAAAATAATAAAATATTAATTCATCCAAATAGGAATACTGCTACTATAGGAATAGAGTATGCAGATTTAATTAAATTTATAAAAAATTGTGGAAATGATTATTTAGAAATTTAGATATAATGGTATAAAGGAGAAAAAAGAGATGATTGTTTTAGCAACCAATAACAAAGGAAAAGTAAAAGAAATTAAAGAAATATTAAAAAGCGAAGAAATAAAAACTCTAAAAGAAATGAATATAAATATAGAAATAGAAGAAGACGGTGAAACATTCGAACAAAATGCATTAAAAAAAGCTAGAGAAATTTATAAATTAACAAAAACTGCAAGTGTTGCAGATGATAGCGGAATATGTATAGAAATGTTAAATGATTTTCCTGGAGTAAAAACAGCAAGATTTTTAGGAGAAGAAGCAACACAAGAAGAAAGAAATACGTATTTAATAAATAAATTAAAAGGTGCTGAAAAAGAAAATAGAAAAGTTAAATTTATAACATGTATTGCATATGTAGATGAAAAAGGTAATGAAAAACTATATAAAGGAATATTAAATGGATATATAGCAGAAAAGCCAAGAGGAAGTAATGGCTTTGGATTTGACGAAATATTTGAATTAGAAGATGGAAGAACATTAGCAGAGTTAGAAGAGAATGAAAAAAATAATATTAGTAGTAGAAAAATAGCATTAGAAAATTTAAGGAAGGATATTGGATAATCTAATTATGTCGAAGTATATTTTGACAAAAAATAAAAAAGAGAGTATATTAAAATAGTAGCAATCTAGGAAAAAAGGAGGAATTTAATATGAAAAGAGTTGCTATTTTTGGTTCAACAGGAAGTATTGGAACAACTACACTTCGGATAATTAGAGAAAATCCGGAACGCTTTTCTGCAGTTACACTTGTAGCTGGCAAGAATGTAGATCTGTTAATTGAGCAGATAAGAGAATTTAAGCCAAGGCACGTGTATATTTTAGATGAAAGGAACAAAGAGAAAATAAAGAATTTGTTTCCTAACATTGATATTTATACAGGCGAAAGAGGCATGGAGTTAATTTCTAAGCTTGAAGATGCAGATATTGCAGTTTCAGCGCTTGTAGGTATTGCTGGATTAAAACCCACTTATAATATGTTGAAACACTGTAAAGAAGTAGCACTTGCTAATAAAGAGGTACTTGTCACAGGTGGCAAAATAATTATGGATAGGGCAAAAAAATACAATACAAAACTTCGTACTGTAGATAGCGAACATAGTGCAATTATGCAATGCTTAAGAGGAGAAGAACATAATAAAATTGGAAAAATTTTACTTACAGCATCTGGAGGACCATTTTTTGAAAAGGAAATAACAGATAAAATAAAACCAAGCGATGCACTTAATCATCCAACATGGAAAATGGGGAAAAAAGTTACCATTGACTCTGCAACTATGATGAATAAAGGTTTTGAAGTTATAGAAGTACATTGGCTTTTTGATGTTCCTGAAACTAAGATACAAGTTGTAGTTCACCGGCAAAGCTTGGTACATTCTATGGTGCAGTTTAAAGATGGTACAATTATGGCAAATATTGGCCCAAAAGATATGCAGATTCCGATAGCATTTGCATTAGACTATCCAAAGAGACTAAAAAATAATATTAAACCATTGGACTTGTTTGAAATTGGTACACTTAAATTTGAAAGACCAGATTTATACAAGTTTAAATGCTTACAGCTAGCATATAAAGCAATCGAAATGGGACATAGTGCACAGGTTGTTTTAAATGCAGCAGATGAAATTGCTGTACAAGCATTTTTAGATGGAGCAATTCGATTTACAGAAATTCCAGAGATGATTGATTGGGCTCTTTCCAATCATATCGTAAGAGAACTTAATACTGTTGATGAAATTTTAGAATTAGATAAAACAGTAAAAATGGAGTGCTTAAATTATTAAGTAACTAAGATAGAAGGGAGCTAACTTAAACGTATTATGTACGAAAGCTAGCTCCCTTTTATCAATTCTTTATGCTATTTATTAATAAAATGTGGTATATATAATTGGCTAACATACATATGACCTATAAAAAGTGAAATATGATTGAAAAATTATGTTAATAATGCTATAATAAATATGAGAACTCGTTAATATTTTTCAAAAACTTTCTAACAGGAGGAAAAAATTATGACAACATGTAAATGCAAAGTGGGAACAGACAGACGAATTCGTATTCCAATGCCATTCTTTAGAGAATTAGGATTCTTCGAGGAACAGCAAGTAGAGCTTACAATTGAATATGGCAAATTGATCTTGAAAAAATTCAACTGGAATGAACCGGCGGAAAAGAAACCTTATATAGGTTTTGTTCGAAGGTTAAATAGAAACAGAACGATTTCTGTTCCAATTGAATTTTTAGAGATACTGGATATGACGCCAAGCGTTACAGTGGACGTGCGAATGGAAGGAGAAAGAGTAATTTTTGAAAAAGAACCAGATCTTGAATAAGAGGGAAAGCAGGGACGCCAAATTTTGGCGTCTCTGTCTACGTTTATAATTCAATTGTAGGTTGATATTTCTCAAGCCACATATTAACTTGGCACAAATACGCCATAAGCTGAGGGCCCGTCATTAATTGGCCAAACCAAGGCTTAGTAAAAGCAGATCCATCAGATTCTAATATTTCTAAAATATAACTCCTATTTAAAATATTATGAATAGGAGAGGAACTATTATTCATAATATTTGTAAGCATATTTTTTACAGCATTTAAATAAGTAGGATTATGAGTTTTTGGGTAAGGAGATTTTTTCCTGTCTATAATTTCACTTGGTAAAATATCTTTCATAATATGTCGTAATAGTCCTTTTTCACGTCCTTTATAAGTTTTCATCTCCCAGGGAATGTTCCATAAATATTGAGCTAACCTATAATCGCAGAAAGGAACACGTATTTCTAATCCATTATACATAGAACATCTGTCAGATCTATCAAGTAAGGTTTGCATAAACCAATTTAAAGTTAGATAAGAAATTTTTCTTTTTTCAGCAGTTTCTTTAGAATCAGTATCTAGAATTTCCACATTAGCTAAACTTTCATTATATCTAAAATCTATATATTCTTTTAAATTAATTTTCTTAGAAATATCTGTGTGTAATAGATGTTGTCTTTCACTTAGTGCAATAGACCAAGGAAAAGTATTACTATTTAAAGCATCATCTCTAAAAAACCAAGGATAGCCACCGAAAATTTCATCTGCACATTCTCCACTTAAAGCAACTGTAGCATAAGGTTTTACATTTTTACAAAATAGAAGTAAAGAAGAATCAACATCAGCCATACCAGGAACATCTCTTGCAATCATAGAATCTTCTAAATAATTTGCTAAATCAGGGGTATCTAAAATAATATTTGTATGGTTTGTTTTATATTTTTCAACCATTAAATTTATATAATAATTATCAGAATTAGGCTGGAAGTCACTTTTAACAAAATTTTTGTCATTATCTAGATAGTCAACAGAAAAAGTCTTAAGAGTAGGTAAGCCATTGTCATTACAATATTTACTAGCATATGCAGTTATTATACTAGAATCCAATCCTCCAGATAAAAAAGAACAAAAAGGTACTTCAGAAACTAAATTGTTTTTAATACTATCTTCCAATAAAAATTTTACTTTCATACAAGTTTCATTAAAAGAATCTAGATGAGGTTTATTTACAAATTTCCAATACCCATGTGTAAATAAACCATATTTATTAAAGATTGCAAAGTGAGCCGGTTTAAGTTCATAAATATCTTTAAAAACAGTTGTACCAGGGGTATGTGCTGGACCAATTCCGAAATAATTCACAGATGCCTGTAGAATCTATAGTCTTTTTTACTGTAGGAAATTTAAAAATAGATTTTAACTCAGAAGCAAAAACTAATGTATCATCAGTTATAGTATAGAATAAAGGTTTTATTCCAAAATGATCTCTAGCTAAAAATAATTCTTCTTTGTTTTTATTCCAAATAGCAAAAGCAAAATTACCATTAATATGTTTTACGATATCATAACCATAGAAAATAAAAGCATTTAGTAAAACTTCTATATCGGAATTAGTTTTAAAATAAAAACCGTTTTCGATAAGAGTATCTTTTATCTCCAATGTGTTATATATTTGACCATTACATACAATAGAATACTCATTTTCATTATATGTAGTAATCATAGGTTGAGAGCCACTTATTGGGTCAACTACAGCTAATTTTTTACGAGCTAAATAAGCTGGAGAAGAAATATAAGATTCTTCCTCAACAGGTCCTCTATTAGTAAGAGAATGATTCATTTCATTAAGTATAGAAACAGGATTGTTTATATCTTTTTTATAATTTACAAATCCAACAATTCCACACATAAAAAACACCTCCTAAATTACATAACCTAAAAAGAGCAATTTTATGTAGAAAATAAAAAATATATACTACTTTAAAGGTTTTTTTATAAAAAATATTGTCTTTTAAATTATATTAATAACAAAATAAAAAAGTGAAAAAAATAAATATAAAAAAACTACAAAAAAACACAATATTTTACAAAAAGTTATTTACATTTTAATAAAAGTTATATACAATATAAACCAATATGTTTAAATGTAAAATACGAAAGAAAATGTATATCGAAAGGGGCTTATGTAAATGAAAATTTTAATGTTAACATGGGAATATCCACCAAGGGTAGTAGGTGGAATTGCAAGGGTAGTACACGACTTATCCCATAGATTAATAAAAGATGGTCACGAAGTAACAGTAGTTACTTACAAAGAAGGAAATGTAGAAGATTTTGAAGATGACAACGGAGTTAAAGTATATAGAGTAAACAACTATATGATAAATCCAAATAATTTTATAGACTGGATAATGCAATTAAACTTTAATTTAATATCAAAAGCTACAGAAATAATAAATAAAGAAGGCCCATTTGATGTAATACATGCACACGATTGGTTAGTTGCATATGCAGCAAAAACTTTAAAAGATTCTTTTAAAACACCAATTATAGCAACAATACATGCAACAGAGGCAGGAAGAAATTCTGGAATACATGATGAAGTACAAAGATATATAAATGATACAGAATGGATGCTAACATATGAATCAACAGAAGTAATAGTAAATAGTAATTATATGAAAAGTGAATTACAAAGATTATTTGGATTACCATATGAAAAGATAAATGTAGTACCAAATGGAGTTAATTTAAATTTATATAATGGAGTAGAAAAAGATTATAACTTCAGAAGACAATATGCAGCAGATAACGAAAAAATAATTCTTTATGTAGGAAGACTTGTTTACGAAAAAGGAATACAAAACTTAATAGCAGCAATGCCAAAAGTATTAAATGGATATCATGACTCGAAACTAATAATAGCTGGAAAAGGTGGAATGATAGACGAGCTAAGAGATGAAGTAAGAAGATTAAACATAGAAAATAAAGTTTACTTTACAGGATATTTAAATTTAAATCAAGTTACTAAAATGTATAAATGTGCAGACGTAGCGGTATTCCCAAGTACATATGAACCATTTGGAGTTGTAGCGTTAGAAGGAATGTTATCTGGAACACCAGTTGTAGTTTCAGATGTTGGTGGACTAAATGAAATAGTACAACATAGAGAAAATGGAATGAAAAGTTATGCAGGTAACCCAAATTCGATAGCAGATTCTATATTAGAATTACTATATAACCCAGGTTTAGGTGCAGAAGTTTCAAGAGCGGCAAAAGCAAAAGTAAAAGCACAATATAACTGGAACAAAATAGCTCAAGATACACATTTTATATATCAAAAAGCAATATGTCAAACAATGGCAGAAAAACAAAGAAGAGAATTAGAACAAGAAAAAGCTAGAAAAACAAAGAAAGCTAAAAATACACAAGGAGAAATTACAAACTTATTAAGTTTCAAAAAAAGACATGCATATGCTTAAGAAGGAGGCTAAGCAATGAATATATATGATACAGCTAATAAATTAGCATCAGAAATAAAATTAACAGAAGAGTATAAAGCTTATAAAAATTCAAAAGAACAAATAGAATCTAATGTAGAAATAAAAAGTAAGATAGAAGAATTTGACAAATTAAGAGTAGAAATGCAAAAAGCAATGCTAAAAGGTGAAACAAATTCAAATGAATTAAGTGTAAAATTACAAAATTTATATACAGAATTATATCAAAATGAAGTAGCTAAAAATTATTTAGAATCAGAAATGAGATTTAGCGTAATGGTAACAGATATAAATAAAATAATAAGTGAAGCAATAAAAGATGTTATAGAATAAAAGTAAGGGGGAAGGGATATATTGTATATCCCTTATTTTGTTTATATGGAGCTTTTAATAATTTTAATAATAATAATAATTACACAAATTATATTAAAAATAGTTTTAAAGACTAATAAAAAAGAGATAATGAAAATTGCCGAAAATGAGAGTTTAAATGCTAGAACACAAGAACTTCCAAATAATGTGGTAATTTGTAAGGAAATATTGAAAAAACTAAATAATGAAAAAGTAAAGGTGGAAGAAGAGGAAAAAACAAATTGCTTTTACTTTATAGCAACAGATAAAATTATTTTAAATAAAGATAAAAAATTTTTTACAAGAATTCAAACAATAGCACACGAATGTGTACATTCCATTCAAAATAAAAATGTGTTATGGTTTAACTATATTTTTACAAATTTATTAAACTTATTTTGGTTGGTAATAACAATACTAACAGTAGTAGGAGTAATAAAAAATTATATATTATTTGTATCAATAATGTTAATTTTAGCAATGGTATTTTATGTAATAAGAAGTTATTTAGAAATAGAAGCAATGACAAAAGCAAAATATATTGCAAAAGAATATCTAGAAGAACATAATGTAAAAGAAACAAAAAAAATTACAGAAGAATATGAAAAAATAAATAACATAGGCATAAAATACACATGTTATAAACTAATATCATCTAAATTATATTTAATAATTTTATATATTATAATTTGTTTAATAAAATTATTGTAAACCTCTTTAAAAAAAAGAAGAAATGTTATACAATATTGTACAAATTGTATAATACGAGGAGAAAGTGAATGATAAAAAAATGGGAATTTTATAGTTCAGATGAAAAATTAGTAGATGATATATGTAATAGATATAATTTAAACAAAGTAATAGGAAAAATAATTGTTAATAGAAATGTAATAAAAGATGAAGATGTAAGAATATTTATAAATCCTACAAGAGATGATTTTTATGATCCTTTTTTATTTAAGGAAATGGATATAGCAGTAGAAAGAATAATAAAAGCAATTAATAATAAAGAAAAGATACTAATTTATGGTGATTATGATGTAGATGGAATAACTAGTACCACTGTTTTAAAGAAATATTTATTAGATAGAGGTATTATGGTAGACACATATATACCAAATAGGTTGCATGAAGGGTATGGATTAAATAAATCTGCTATAGAAAAAATAAAAGAAAAAGGGATAGATTTAATAATAACAGTAGATTGTGGGATTTCTGCAATAGATGAAATAGAATATGTAAAAAGTTTAGGAATGGACATAATAGTTACAGACCATCATGAAGTTGGAGAAAAGCTCCCAAATGCAATAGCTGTAATTGATGCCAAAAGAAAAGATAATACGTATCCCTTTAGATCATTAGCAGGAGTAGGAGTAGTATTTAAATTAATTCAGGCAATTTCCATAAAGTTAGATATTAAACCAGAAGAATATTTAAAATATTTAGATTTAGTATGTGTAGGAACAATAGCAGATATAGTTCCATTAGAAGGTGAAAATAGAACTATAGCAAAATTAGGACTAATGCTAATAAAAGTTACTAAAAATTTAGGTTTAAGAGAACTAATAAAAAGTTCAGGATATAAAGAAATAGATTCAAATACAATTTCATTTGGAGTCGCGCCAAGAATAAATGCTTCTGGTAGAATGGGGCACGAAGAAGAAGCTTTAAATTTATTTTTAGCAAATAATTTAGAAAGTGCATTAGAAATTACAAAAGAACTGAACGATTACAATACTTTAAGACAATCTACAGAGAAAAATATATATGAAGAAGTAGTACAAAAAATAGAAAAAAATAATTTAGATGAAAATGATTCTATAGTTGTGGGTGGAAACAATTGGCATCATGGTGTTATTGGAATTGTTTCTTCTAAAGTAACAGACAAATATTATAAACCAAGTATATTATTAAGCTTTGAAGATGACATAGCAAAAGGTTCAGGAAGAAGCATACCGGGATTTGATTTATACGAAAGCTTAACAAAATGTGATGACTTACTAGAAAAATATGGTGGTCATGCCATGGCTGTTGGTCTTACATTAAAAAAAGAAAATTTCGAGAAATTCAAAGAAAGATTTAATAAAATTGCAAAAGAAAGTAATATTAAAGAATTAAAACCAATTATTTATATAGACGAAGAACTAAAGTTAAAAGATATAAATATGGATTTAATAAAAAGTTTAAGTATATTAGAGCCTTTTGGAGAATCAAATAAAGTTCCATTATTTTTAATAAAAAATTTAAAAATAGATTCTATAAGAGCTCTTTCAGAAGGAAGACATTTAAAACTTACTTTAAGGGACGAAAATTTTGTAATTAATGCTATAGGATTCGATATAGGCTTCTTAGCAGAAGAATATAGAATTGGAGATAAAATAGATATTGTAGGAACATTAGAAATTAATAGTTTTAATGGATTTAGCTCTATACAAATAAATGTAAAAGACATTAGAAAAAGCTATTAGAAGGGGGATTGCTTATGTCAGAAGTACAAAATAAAACGATAGAGGATATAATAGGTTTAGTAAAACAGAAAAAAAGATGGGCAGATACTAAAATAATATTAAAAGCTTATAACTATGCAAAAGAAAAGCATGGTACACAATGTAGAAAATCTGGAGAACCATATATAATACATCCAGTACAAGTTGCTTATATTTTAGCAGATATAGGTTTAGACGAGTCAACAATTTGTGCTGCGCTATTACATGATGTTGTAGAAGATACAGAGGTTACACATGAAGATTTAGTAAGAGATTTTGGAGAAGAAATTGCCAACATGGTTGCTGGAGTTACAAAACTTGGAGAACTAAGATATCAAGCAAGTACAGAAGAGCGCCAAGTGGAAAACTACAGAAAAATGTTTCTTGCAATGGGAAAAGATATTAGAGTTATAATAATAAAACTAGCAGATAGATTACATAATTTGCGTACATTAAAATATTTAAGAAGAGATAGGCAAATTGCAAATGCAAAAGAAACAATGGAGTTATATGCTCCACTTGCAAATCGTTTAGGTATATATTCTTTAAAATGGGAATTAGAAGATTTAGCTTTCAAATACTTATATCCAGAAGAATATAGAGAATTAGTTGAAGGTATAGACAAAAAAAGAGAAGAAAGATTAAAATTTATAGAAAAAATAATGGGAGATATTAGAGGAGCTCTTAAGAAACAAAAAATCGAAGCAGAAGTAACAGGTAGGGCAAAACATTTATATTCTATATATAGAAAAATGAAAAGAGATAACAAAACTTTAGATCAAATTTACGATTTATTTGCATTAAGAATATTAGTAAATTCTGTAAAAGATTGTTACACTGCATTAGGTGTTGTACACGAAATGTATAGCCCAATGCCAGGAAGATTTAAAGATTATATAGCAGTACCAAAGCCTAATATGTACCAATCTATACACACAACATTATTAGGAGAAAAAGGAACTCCATTCGAAGTACAAATACGTACATGGGAAATGCATAGAATTGCAGAATATGGTATAGCAGCACATTGGGCATATAAAGAAGCAAATTATGGAAAAAAAGGAAAACAAGTTGTAGAAGTTACAAATGACAAACTTTCATGGCTTAGAGAAACCTTAGAATGGCAACAAGACATGAAAGATCCTCAAGAGTTTTTAAATACATTAAAAACAGAATTATTTGAAGATGAAGTATATGTATTTACACCAAAGGGAAAAATATTAGTATTACCAAGAGAAGCAACGCCAATAGATTTTGCTTATAGCATTCATGAAGAAATAGGAAACCATATGGTTGGATGTAAAATAAATAGCAAAATGATGCCAATAATAACAAAGTTAAAGAGTGGGGATATAATAGAAATTATGACATCTGACTCTCAAAAAGGTCCTAGTAGAGATTGGCTTAAATTTATAAAAACAACAAAAGCAAAAAGTAAAATTCAATCATGGTTTAAGAAAGAACAAAGAACAGAGAACATAGAAAAAGGAAAAGAACTAATAGAAAAAGAAATAAAAAGAATAGGAATAAGTCATGACGAATTGTTTAAACAAGATTATATAAATGCAGCACTAGATAGATACAAATTTAAAAATGTAGAAGAAATGTATGCAAGTGTTGGTTTTGGAGCAATATCACAAGTTAAAATTATATCTAGAATGTTAGAAGAATATAGAAAAGCTCATAACGAAGAAAATATAGAACAAAAAATAGAAGAATTAACAAGTAAAAGAAAGCATATAAAACCATCTAACACAGGTGTAGTAGTAAAAGGAATAGATAATTGCTTAGTAAAACTTTCTAAATGTTGTAACCCTGTACCAGGAGATAATATAATAGGATATATTACAAAAGGAAGAGGAGTTTCTGTACATAGAACAGATTGTGTAAATGTAAAAGACTTACTAAAAGAAGAAGATAGAATTATAGACGTTTACTGGTATACAGAAGAAACAGCAGCTTATAATGTTGATATAACAGTATTTGCAAATGACAGAGCAGGTTTACTAGCAGAGGTTATTCAAGTTTTAGGTAATGTAAAAACAAAACTAATAGCTTTAAATTCCAAAACTACTAAAGAGCATATTGCAACAATAGAAATAACTATAGAGGTTGAAAATATAGAAGAACTAAATAAAGTATTAAAAGAACTAAGAAAAATAGATAGCGTATACGAAGTAGCAAGAAAAAAATAAAGGAGTTTTTATGATACTAAAAAGAATAAAAGTACAAATGAAGTTTGTAGGAGAAACTAATTGTTATATTGTTATAGACGAAAAAAAGAAAGAAGCAATAGTAATAGATCCAGCTGGCAATGTACCAAAAATAGTAGAAATTTTAGAAAATTTGGACGTAAAATTAAAATACATATATTTAACGCATTGCCATGCAGACCATATTAATGGAGTAAACGAACTAAAAAATAGTAAAGGTGGTAAAGTTTTAATTCATAGAAACGGAAGAGAAAACCTAGAAAATGGAACACCTATACTTTCAGATTATATTGGAATACCACCATTAAATGTAAAAGAAGATACTATTGTAGATGATGAAGATGTTTTACATGTAGGAGATATAGAATTTAAAGTTATCCATACACCAGGGCACACAAATGATGGAACATCTCTTTATTGTAAAAAAGAGGGTATGTTATTTTCAGGTGATACCTTATTTAAGGGTGCATGGGGCAGAGTAGATTTACCAACAAGTAATTTTGATGATATTATGAATTCTATAATAGAGAAATTACTAATATTGCCAGAAGAAACAATAGTATACCCAGGCCATGGTAGACCAACTAGAATAGGAGATGAAAAGCCAATATATTTGGAAGCAAAACCAAATATAGACTAAATAAAATAAGGAGTGAAAAATATGGAAAGAATAGAGCCAAGAACATTATCTGGTTTTATGGAATTACTACCAAATGAACAAATATTGTTTAACCAGATGAAAGAGAAAATTCAAAAGATATATGAAAAATTTGGTTTTTTACCATTAGATACACCAATAATTGAATCAGCAGAAGTTTTACTTGCAAAAGCAGGAGGAGAAACAGAAAAGCAAATATATAGAGTTCAAAAAGGTGAAAATGATTTAGCTTTAAGGTTTGACTTAACAGTACCACTTGCTAAATATGTGGCTAAAAATTATGGAAGTTTAAGTTTTCCATTTAGAAGATATCAAATAGGAAAAGTATATAGAGGTGAACGTGCACAAAAGGGTAGATATAGAGAATTTTACCAATGTGATATAGACATAATAGGTGATGGAGAACTAGACTTAATAAATGATGCAGAAATACCAAGCGTTATTTACAATCTTTTTAGAGAATTAGGATTTGAAGATTTTACAATTAAAATAAATAATAGAAAAATTTTAAATGGATTGTTCGAAGGAATAGACCAAAAAGAAAATTCTACAGAAATTTTAAGAATTATAGATAAAATAGACAAAATAGGAAAAGATGCTGTAATAGAAGAACTACAAAAAATAGGCGTAGAAGAACAACAAATAAAATTTATAATAGATTTTATAGAAATAGAAGGAACTTCAAATGAAAAGATAGAAAAATTAGAAAATTTAGGAATAAATAATGATGTTTATAAAAAAGGTTTAGAAGAATTAAAAACAGTAGTAAAAAATGTAAGATTATTTGGTGTTCCAGAGGATAATTTTAAAGTAGATTTAACAATTGCTAGAGGATTAGATTATTATACAGGAACAGTATATGAAACATTTTTAAATGATTACAGAGAGCTAGGAAGTGTATGCTCTGGAGGTAGATACGAAAATTTAGCAGAATATTACACAGAAAAAAGTTTACCAGGAGTAGGAATTTCTATTGGGCTTACTAGATTATTTTATAAATTAAATGAATTAAATATAATTAAAGCAGAAAAGAAATCTATTTCAGATGTTTTAATTATTCCTTTAACAGAAAACTTAGAAGAGCCAATAAAATTATCTACAGAAATAAGAAAATTAGGAGTAAATACAGAAATATATTTAAATAATAAAAAATTAAAAGCAAAATTTAAATATGCAGATAAATTAGAAATACCATATGTAATTGTTGTAGGAGATGACGAAATTAGATTAAATAAAATTAAATTAAAAAACATGAAAACTGGTGAAGAAAAAGAAATTAATATGCAAGCAGAAGAAATAGTTAAAAATATAAACAAATAATTCACATTGTTAGCTTTCATATGTAGTAAAAAATTTAATAAAATATTATGTAAGATTTGTCATATTTTTTAAGTGAGTGGAATATATATTAATTATATATATACAAGGGTGAAAAGAATTTATGGTGAATGTAAAAGTAATAAAAGCGAAAAATGCTATTATATCCTTTGGAATAATAGCATTTTTATTAATGAGTCTTATTAAAATAATAGTAATAGGAAAAAACAAAATAAAAGAAGTATCATTAGTACCTTTAATAGAAGATACAATAATCTTAGCAAATGGAAACTCATTAAAAGAATTTAAAAGTATGGATAGGGATAATACAGAGAAAATATTAGCTTCAGAACTGCAAATGAGTAAATATATAAAAGAAAAAGAAATACCAAAAGAAGTGCCGGAAAATAATGAAGTAAAAATAGCAAAAGAAGAAGAAAAAATAGAAGAGGCTAAAACAGGAGTAGGAACAGAAATCATATCTGGAGGAAATATAAATAATAAATATACAAATGAATACAATGGAGTTCAGATAAAAAATGAGTCTAAATATGAATTAACAGAAGATATGTTAACACCAAATATAAATTTAGAAAATAAAAAAGATATTATTATTTATCATACACATACTTGTGAAAGTTATACACAAAGTGCAGGTTTTGAATATACGCCAAGTGGTAATTTTAGAACAACAGATTTAAATTTTTCTGTTGTTAGAGCTGGTAGAGAATTAAAGAATAGGCTAACAAATTATGGATTTAATGTTCTACATAATGAAACATATCACGATTATCCTGCGTATAGTGGATCTTATAATAGATCACTTACTAGCATAAAAAATGATTTAGTAGCAAATCCAAATACGCAAATTGTTATAGATTTACATAGAGATGCAGTAGGAGAAGGAGGAAAATATGCACCTACTGTAAAAATAGGAGATGATTATGTAGCACAAATAATGTTTGTAATAGGAACAGATGGAGGAGGTCTTACACATAAAGATTGGGTTCAAAATTTAAAATTTGCTATAAAAATTGTACAAAAAGGAAATGAACTATATCCAGGCTTGTTTAAACCAATAATGGTAAGAAATTCAAGATATAACCAACATGTAGCAAAAGCAGCAACAATAATGGAAATAGGTGCTACAGGAAACACAATGGAGCAATGTTTAAACAGCATGAAGTATTTAAGTAAAGTTATGGATGAAGCACTAAATAAAAATTAAAAAATGTAGAAAAATGTATTGTTAAGGCGAAAAATATATGCTATAATACTAAATAGTGTCAATTCTAGGAGGTAATTATTTTGAAAGAAAGAAATTTAAGAAAAACAAATATTGTATGTACAATAGGACCAGCAGTAGAAAATAGAATGGATGAATTAATGAAAGCTGGAATGTCTATTGCAAGAATCAATTTTTCTCATGGAGATTATGAGGAACAAAAAGACAAAATAGCAAGATTTTTTGAAATAAGAAAAGAATTAGGTCTACCAGTTTCTGTAATGTTAGATACAAAAGGACCAGAAATTAGAACAGCGTTAAATAAAGTAGGAAGAGATGTAAAAGTACAATTAAAAGAAGGACAAAAATATACATTCTTCTATGAAGATAGATTAGGAGATGAAGAGGGAACATCTTTATCTTACAAAGACTTATATAAAGATGTAAAACCAGGAAACTTAATTTTAATTGATGATGGTAAAATTCAAGTAAGAGTAGACGAAATAGTAGGAAAAGATATCGTAGGAACAGTATTAAATGATGGAGGAGCTGGTTCAAGAAAAAGTATAAATGTACCAGGTGTTTCTGTAAAAATACCATTCTTAAGTCCTAAAGATATAAATGATTTATCAAATGGAGCAAGAGTAGGATTTGATTATGTTGCTGCATCTTTTGTAAGAACAAAAGAAGATATAGCAGAAATGCGTAAAGTATTAGATGATAACGGAGGACAAGACGTTAAAATTTTAGCTAAAATAGAAAACCAAGAAGGAATCGATAACTTCGAAGAAATTTTAGCAGCTTGTGATGGTATAATGGTAGCTCGTGGTGATATGGCTGTAGAAGTTCCATTCGAACAAGTACCAGTTGTACAAAAAAGATTTATAAAAAGATGTAACGAAGAAGGAAAATTAGTAATAACAGCTACACAAATGTTAGAAAGCATGACAAACAATCCATTACCAACAAGAGCAGAAGTAAGTGACGTAGCAAACGCTATTTATGATCGTACAGGTTGTATAATGCTTTCAGGTGAAACAGCTATGGGAGATTATCCTTTAGATTGTGTTAATGCAATGGTAAAAATTGCAAAAAGTGTAGAGCCTACAATAAATTACTGGAAGAGATTTACTAAAAAAGATTGGAATGTTGCAGAAGCAGATATAGAATCACATGCAGCATATACAACATGTGTTACAGCAAGAGATATTAAAGCAGATGCTATAATAGACTACACACATACAGGAAATTCAGCAAGAAGATTAGCAGGTTATGGAGCAGCTTGCCCAATATTTGCTATAACAGATTCAGAAAAAGTATATAACCAATTAGGTCCAGTATGGAATGTATATCCAATTTTAGTAGAAGATGGAGCAGATATAGATGACACAATTGAAAAAGGTATTGCAAAATTAATAGAATTAGGAAATTTAGA
The DNA here is from genome assembly GCA_900552655.1 of uncultured Clostridium sp. Classification (GTDB taxonomy): domain Bacteria; phylum Bacillota; class Clostridia; order TANB77; family CAG-508; genus Merdicola. Next base: position 35,646 of record USAE01000001.1, on the reverse strand, counting down.
AGAAGGAGACACAGCTGTTTTATGTGGAGGTCCACAAATAATTAGCAAAGAAAAAGCAAAATATGCTGTTAATAAAACAGTTGGTGGAATATTAAAAATATAATCTAAAAATAAAAAGAGTTTCAATTTACAAGTAAAAAAGTAAAAAGAAACTCTTTTTTTGCTTATATCAATTGGATTAAAAAAATTACATAATTAGAAAAAATATGTTATAATAGGTGAATTTATATAATATTATATTTACAATTTATGTATACTGTTATATAATATAATGGAAAAAATAAAAAGGAGCAAAAAATGGATAAATTTAAAACATACATTAAATATGCATTAGCATTAGTAGGAGTATTTATTTTAGTTTCTATAGTTTCAAAATTATTAATAATATCAATGTATAAACCAAAAGAATGTAGAATATTATTCGAAAATCCAAAAATAGAAATAATAGATTCTAAAGCTACAAATGCAAATGGATACATATATGGGAATATAACAAATACAACAGGAAGCACTATAGAAAATAAATATATAAAGCTAGATTGTTACTCAGAATATGAAAATAATATAAATACTGGTTATGCAAAAATATTTAAATTAGAGCCAAATGAAAGTCAATATTTTACAATAAAATATAAATGTGAGGGAACAGAAAGAATAGAAATTTCTATGTCTGATACAGCACCAGATTATTTACTAAATCCAATGGATATAGAGCTTACACAAACAGAAAAATTAGCTCTTGTAGTAGGAGGATTAATTGTAATTTATTATATGCCAGTGGGATATTTATTTGGAATATTTCCTTTTTAAATAATTAATTAAGTAAAAAGTAAAATGCAACGATATAAAATAAAAACACATTTATCCTTAAACAAATATGTTAAACATATGAAAAGTACTTGAAATTTTACAAATAAAATTGTAATATAATTTAAGCAATAAAAATATTTAAAATATATAAATATTTTTATTGCTATTTTTAATCTTTTGTAATATAATCGTAACAGACTTGTAATAATAAAAGAAAAGGAGAATATTAATGTTTGGTTTTGGTCAAGATATAGGAATAGATTTAGGTACAGCTACAGTAATTGCATATGTAAAAGGCAAAGGTATAGTTTTAAGAGAGCCTGCAGTTGTTGCTGTAGATAAAATTTCTGGAGATGTTCTTGCTGTGGGTCAAGAAGCGAGAAGAATGTTAGGAAGAACTCCAGGGAATATCGTGGCCACTAGACCATTAAGAGATGGAGTAATATCAGATTACACAGTAACAGAAAAAATGTTAAAATATTTTATAAATAAAGTGTGTGGAAAATTTATATTTGCACCAAGAATTATGATATGTATACCTTCTCAAGTAACTGAAGTAGAAAAAAGAGCAGTAATAGATGCAGCATCACAAGCAGGAGCTCGTAAAGTGTATTTAATAGAAGAACCAATAGCAGCAGCAATTGGTGCAGGAATAGACATATCTAAGCCATATGGTAATATGATTGTAGACATTGGTGGAGGAACAACAGATGTTGCTGTAATTTCTTTAGGTGGATCAGTTGTAAGTACATCTTTAAAAATAGCAGGAGATAAACTAGATGAAGCAATAGTAAGATATATAAAAAGAAAACATAATATAATGATAGGCGAAAGAACAGCAGAAGACTTAAAAATAAATATAGGATGTGTATATCCAAAAATACAAGATGTAGAGATGGATATAAGAGGTAGAGATTTATCAACAGGTTTGCCAAAAACAATTACAGTATATTCTAGCGAAATGCTAGAAGCTTTAATAGAACCAGCAATGATGATAGTAGATGCAGTACATTCAGTACTAGAAAAAACACCACCAGAGCTTGCAGCAGATATAAGCGATAGAGGTATATATATGACAGGTGGAGGTTGTTTAGTAGATGGACTAGACAAACTATTACAAGAAAAGACAGGAATAAATGTAATGATAGCTGAAGATGCTATTTCTTGTGTAGCATTAGGAACAGGTAAAGCATTAGATAATCTTGATGCTCTAGATGGTAAAACAAGAAAATAATAAAACTAGAAATATAATTTAGAAGAATAGCCCTCTTCATTTATATATAGTAGCACTTTGTTTTTTAGCAGAGTGCTTTTTTAGATAGTAAGAAATTTATCCTGGTAGGATAAATTTCTGTACTAGATAATTATGGCGTACCTTAGATTTTCTTAGAATTTACATTTGCTAGAAAAGCTTAGGTACGCTTTTTAGATTAGCACAATTACATAAAAAAATCATATAATATATAAGAAGGTGATATTATGCAGGAATTTATAATAAATGCAATATTATGGACGCTTGCTTTATATGGTTTAATAGAGATTGCAAAAGTAATAAGATATTATTTTTCTTGTACGAAATTTAAACAAGATGGAATATATGTAATAATAGCAGCGAAAAATCAAGAAGAAAAGATAGAATGTTTTACAAGAAATATAATTTGTAAATTATTATATGGCAAAGAAGAATTAAGTAAAGGAATAATAATGGTAGACTTAGACTCTAATGATGATACATATAAAATAATTTCAAAATTATCTAAAGACTATAATTTTATAAAAGCTTCAGATTGGAACGAATGTAAAGAAATAATGGACGAAATTTCAAAATAAATTTGTTAATATTTTACTAATGTGATAAAATTGCTACATTATTAGTTTTAATAAAACTATAGAAAAGAGGTAAAATGTGGAACTTACAGGACAGCTAACAGAAATAATATATCAAAATGAAGTTAATAGTTATTTAATAGGAATATTGGAAACAGAAGAAGATACAATTACAATAGTAGGATATATGCCATTTTTAGTAGAGGGAGATTACATAAAAGTAATTGGTAATTTTGTTACACACAAAGAATATGGTATGCAATTTAAAGTAGAAACATTCGGAAAAATAATGCCAAAAACATTAGAATCATTAGAAAAATACTTATCAAATGGTACAATTAAAGGTATTGGACCAGCAACAGCAAAAAAAATAGTAAAATTATTTGGAGAAGATACAATAAATGTATTCAAATTCGAACCAGAAAAATTAACACAAATAAAGGGTATAACTAAGGAAAAAGCAATAGAAATGGCTCAATGTTTTGTAGAAAACTGGGAGCTTTGGCAAATTGTTGGTTTTTTAGATAATTTTGGAATAAGCCCTGCCAATGCTAAAAATATATACAAAAAATTAGGACCACAAACAATAGATGAAATAGAAGAAAATCCATATATTTTAATAGATTTAGTAAAAGGAGTAGATTTTACTAAATTAGACAAATATGCTTTAGAAAATGGATTTGATATAAATAATTACAAAAGAATTAAATGTGGAATAAAATATAGCTTATTAAAAATTACATATAATGGACATTGTTGTACACTTGAAGAAAACCTAATAAAATATGTTAAAGATCTTTTAAAAGTAGAATATGATGATATAGAACATTGTTTAATAGATTTAAATGTAAAGGAAGAAATTGTTATAGAAAAAAGAGAAGAAGAAAATTGGGTTTATAGTAAAGAATTATATGAAGCAGAAGCAAATATTGCAAGTAAGTTAATAGTATTAGATTCTGCAAAAAATATAAAAAAAATATCAGGTTTTAACGAAGAATTAGAAAAGATAGAAAAAGTAGGGAATATAAAATTATCTTCTAAACAGAAAGAAGCGATACAAGCTGTAAATTCTAATAATGTTGTAATAATAACAGGAGGTCCAGGAACAGGAAAAACTACTATTATAAAAAATGTAATAGAAATTTATAAAGCTCATGGTAAAAAAGTTGTGTTATGTGCACCAACTGGACGAGCTGCAAAAAGAATGACAGAAATGACAGGTGAAGAATCAAAAACATTACATAGATTGCTAGAAATAGGAAAAATAGAAAAAGAAAATGAATTTACAATTATGAATTATGAAGTTGCTCCAATAGATGCAGATGTAATAATAGTAGATGAAGCATCAATGGTAGATATTTATCTAATGAATTACTTGCTAAATGGAATATACCAAGGAACTAAACTTATATTAGTAGGAGATACAGACCAATTACCATCTGTTGGACCGGGTAGTGTTTTAAAGGATATTATAAATTCAGAAAGAATAAAGACTATATTTTTAGATGAGATTTTTAGGCAAGCAGCACAAAGTAAAATAATTGTTAATTCACACAGAGTAAATGATGGAGAATATTTTTTAGAAAAAGAAGAACAAAAAGACTTAAAAGATGACTTTTTTTATATAAAAGAAAAAAGTCAAGATGTAATGCTTGCACAGTTGATTTCTTTATGTAAAGGAAGATTAGAGAATTTTGGCAATTATAATTTTTTCGAAAATATTCAAATTTTATCACCAACTAAAAAGGGAATCTTAGGAACAAAAGAACTAAATAAAAAGTTACAAGAAGAATTAAATCCATCAGATGATAAGAAAAACGAAAAAAAGGTTGGAGATATAATTTTTAGAGAAGGCGATAGAGTAATGCAAGTTAAAAATAATTACGACATATATTGGGAGAAAGGAAATACTCTTAGCTTAAACTATGAAACGGGAACAGGCATATTTAATGGTGAAATTGGGAAAATAGTAAAAATAGATTTTATAAATAAACAAATAAAAATATTATTTGATGATGAAAAGGAAGCATGGTATGCATTTTCTGATATGGACCAAATAGAACATGCATATGCTATAACAGTGCACAAAGCACAAGGGAGCGAATTTGATGTTGTAATAGTAGTTGTAACACAATCTTCTGCAATGCTACTTACAAGAAATTTACTATATACAGGTTTAACAAGAGCTAAAAAATTGTTAATACTAATTGGAAATGATAATGTAGTAAAATTTATGATACAAAATGCAGATACCAAAATAAGAAACACAGGATTAGAATATAAACTAAAAATGATATAGTAAATATAATTTTATGGTAGGAATTAAAAGATATAAAAATACTAAAAACTAGATTAATAAAAAATTGGGGGCTATAAGGAGAAAAAATGAATTTTTTAAATATAGCTTCCAATTTATTTTTTCCACAAACCTGTGCTATATGTGACAAAATTTGTGATGAGATAATATGTAATAAATGCAAAATAAAGTTAAAATACACAATTTATCCAAACAGAAAATGTTTTTTAGATAGAAAAGGAATTTTTTATGATGAACATATGCACATTTGTAAATATAATGGAATAATTAAAGATAAAATAAGAAAATATAAGTTTAAAGACAATGCATACTTATATAAATTTTTTGCGCAAATAATATATACAAATAAAAAAGTTATGCAATATATACAAAAATATGATTATATAATACCAGTACCATTACATAAGTATAGGTATAGAGAAAGAGGATATAACCAAGCATATTTAATTTTAAAAGAACTTTCTAAATTAGAAAAAAATATAATAATAAAGAATAATATAATTAAAAAAACAGAAAATATAAAACCACAAAGTACTTTAAATAAAGCAGAAAGAAAAGATAATATAAAAGGTGTGTATGAGATAATTAATAAAGAAAATAAAATAGAAGATAGAAAGATATTAATATTTGATGATGTTTTTACAACAGGAAGTACAACAAACGAATGTAGTAGAGTTCTTAAAGAACATAAAGCAAAAAAAGTAGGAGTACTAACAATAGCAAAAGATTAGAATATATGTATAACACCTCATTTGAGGTATTATATTTCCATTTGGCTACCTAAAAAGCTAGCAGCAGATTGTGCTACTTTTGCTTCTACATCAGTCATTTTAGTAGAAGCTTCTTTAGAAAGTAATATAACAGTTCCAATAGAATCACCATTAGAAATAATTGGATATACAATTTGAGAATTATATTTTTTATCTGATTTATCATTTTTTACAATAGGAACAGACAAATTATTATTTTTATCACTTTTATAAATTTCTTTATCTTCCATAATCTGCTCTATTTCCTGACTTAAACTTTGCTCTAAGTAATCTTTTTTAGAACCACCAGCAACTGCAATAACAGTATCTTTATCTGTTATGCAAGCAATATGTCCTGTTGTTTTTGCTAAAGTTTCAGCATATCCGAAGGCAAATTCAGATAATTCACCAATAGGAGAGTATTTTTTTAATATAACTTCACCTTCTTTATCGGTAAATATTTCTAAAGGATCACCGTTCTTTTATTCTTAAAGTTTTTCGTATTTCTTTTGGAATAACTACTCTACCTAAATCATCAATTCTTCTTACTACTCCAGTTGCTTTCATAAATTTCCTCCTTTTAAGTTTTGTCTAAAATTAGTATTTCTAGAAATAATTAAATTATGCACTAAAAGATAAAAATATGATAATTCTTGCAATTTACATTAGAATATAATATAATTTAAATGCGAAAAATAAGCTAAAATTAATATATTAGCATAAAAAAGCAAAGCCAAAAGGAGAAGAAAATGAAAGCAATAGAAATAAGAAATAAGTTTTTAAAATTTTTTGAAGAACATAATCATAAAGTAATACCAAGTGCACCATTAATTCCAATTAATGATCCATCTGTATTATTTACAACTGCTGGAATGCAACCATTAGTACCATATTTGTTGGGAGAAAAACATCCAGAAGGTAATAAACTAACAGATTACCAAAAATGTGTAAGAACAAACGATATAGAAGAGGTTGGAGATAATAGACACTTAACATATTTCGAAATGTTAGGTAATTGGTCATTGGGAGCATATTTTAAAGAAGATGCAATAAAAATGAGTTTTGAATTTTTAACAAAAGAATTAAATATTCCTGTAGAAAAATTATCTGTTACTTGTTTTGCAGGAAATGATGATGCTAAAAAAGATGAAGAAGCAGCAAAATATTGGGAAGAAGTTGGAATTCCAAAAGAAAGAATATATTTCCTAAAAGAAAATTGGTGGATAGCAGGCGAAGAAGGTCCTTGTGGTCCAGATACAGAAATGTTTTATGATACAGGTAAGCCAAAATGTTCTGAAGGTTGTAACCCAGACTGCGACTGTGGTAAATATGTAGAAATTTGGAATAATGTATTTATGAAATATTTTAAACATAAAGATGGAAAATTAACAGAATTAAAACAACATAATGTAGATACAGGGCTTGGTTTAGAAAGAATGACAATGCTACTACAAGGAAAACAAACTCCATTTGAAACTGAGTTATTTGCACCAGTAATGCAAAAATTAGAAGAGTTACAAAAAGTAGATAACGTGCAAAGTAGAAGAATTGTTGCAGAACATTTAAGATCTTCTATGATGATTATAGCAGATGGAGGAAGACCAAGTAATATAGACAGAGGATATGTTTTAAGAAGACTAATAAGAAGAATGATAAGACATCTAAACAAACTTCAAATAAACTTATCAGAAACAGAAAACTTAATAAACTTAAATATAGAAAACTTAAAAGAAATGTATCCGGAATTAATTAAAAATAAAGAAATAATAGTGCAAGTTATACTGGAAGAACAAAATAAATTTGTAAAAACATTAGAACATGGAGAAAGAGAATTTATAAAAGCTACTAATAAAGCGAAAGAACAAGGAAAAGATAGTATAGATTCAGAAACAGTATTCAGATTATATGATACTTATGGTTTCCCACCAGAGGTAACAGAAGAATTGGCAAAAGAAAATAACATAAATGTAGACATGGAAGGATTTAATAAATTATTTAAAGAACATCAAGAAAAATCAAGACAAGGTAGTGAACAAAAATTTAAAGGTGGTTTAGCAGAACAAAACGAGCAAACTACAGCTTACCATACTGCAACACATTTATTACATGAAGCATTAAGAGAAGTTTTAGGCGAACATGTAAAACAAAGTGGCTCTAATATTACTACAGAAAGACTAAGATTTGACTTTACACATCCACAAAAAATGACAAAAGAGGAAATAAAAGAAGTTGAAGATTTAGTAAATAAAAAAATAGAAGAAGATTTACAAGTAACTTGTGAAGAAATGTCTTATGATGAAGCTAAAAATTCTGGAGCAATAGGGTTATTTACAAGCAAATATGGTGACAGAGTAAAAGTGTATACAATAGGTGACTTTAGTAAAGAAATTTGTGGAGGACCACATGTAAAACATACAGGAGAACTTGGTAAGTTTAAAATAAAGAAAGAAGAATCTAGTTCTTCTGGTATTAGAAGAATAAAAGCGGTATTAATTAAAGAATAATTATGGAGGCACAAACATGGAAAATTGTTTATTTTGTAAAATAATTAATAAAGAAATACCATCTACAATAGTATATGAAGATGAAGAAATATTAGCATTTAAAGATATTAATCCAATAGCACCAGTGCATATATTAGTAATACCAAAAAAACACTTTAATGATATAAGTGAAGTAAGTGAAAAAGATTCAGATATTATTGCAAAAATACACTTAATAATAAATAAAATAGCTAAAGAGCAAGGAATTGCAGATAGTGGCTATAGGATAATAAACAATTGCAAAGAAGATGGAGGACAAGAAGTTAAACATTTACATTTTCACTTAATAGGAGGAAAAAAATTAGGAACGAAGATGTGCTAAAACAAAAGAAAAATTTACATAAAGTATAGGAAAACATACAAACATATGGTATAATATACTTTAGAGAGATAATTGGAGGTAAGATTATGTTTATAGATAGTAAATATAGTAAAATACTAACTGTATTATTAGTTGTTGTAATAATTGGAATAGTTGGACTATTAGGATTTTTAGGTTATGAAATGTATACAAAATATTTTCTAGAAGAAGATACTCAAGCTTTTATGGAAGAAGAATTTGGAAACAATACAGGAATAAAACCTTTAGAAACAAACAATGTTGTAGGTGATTTTAATTCACTAATGGATGTTAACTCTGTTTCAAACACAAGTGGTAATGGTGGTACAGGTGAAAAGAAATTTAAAGGGTTCGATGTTTTGGGAGCAATAGAAATACCAAAAACTAACGTAGACCTTCCAATATTAAAGCAAATGGGAACAAAAGCAATGAATACATCTGTAGTACAACTATATGGTCCAGGACCAAACCAAGTAGGAAATACAGTAATTGCAGGGCATAATTATAGAAATGGGCAATTCTTTTCAAATAATTACAAATTACAAAATGGAGATATTATATATATTGCAGATAACGCCGGAAATAAATTAAAATATGAAATATATAATAAATATGAAACAACTCCAGAAGATTCAGACTATATGGAAAGAAATACAGACGGAAAACCAGAAATATCTTTAACTACTTGTACAGATGATAGCAAAGCAAGAATTATAATTTGGGCAAGACTTGTTAATTAATACATAGATTGATTTTTGTTTAAAAGTGAATTGTAATTTTGTACAATTCACTTTTAAAATTTTTATTGTATAGGAAAAATCGGTAGATTTTGAACATTTAGCAAGGTTAAATTTTATTAAATCCCGAGAATTAGGAGGAAAAAATGAGTACAGCAGAAGAAACATATAAAAAAATTTTAAATGTTTTTTTTATAATATTATTAATAGCGTTATTATGCATTGCAGGTTATATAGCTTATAAATTTATTTCTGCTAAAATTATAAATGATGATTCGGAAGAATATATAGCAGAATTTGAAAATGAAATAGGAGAACTAGAAGAAGATATAATAAATGACGAAACAGTAGAAAATGTTGAAAACCAAGGAGAAAACACTAAAAAAAATAAAGCTAAAACAGTGAATAATGCAAGAAAATCTAAGTCTAAAAAAAGTGTGAAAAAATATTATAATTATGATATATGTGGATATATAAGAATTCCAAAAACAGGAATAAAATATCCAATTATATCTACACTTTCAAAACAGGCTCTAGAAAAAGGCGTATGTGTGGAATATGGTCCAGGACCGAATGAACCAGGTAATACAGTAATTGCAGGTCATAATTATTTAAATAGATTATTCTTTTCTAAAAATAAGAATTTAAATATAGGGGATAAAGTGTATATTACAGACTTATATGGCGTAACAGTAGAATATACAATATATAATAAATTTGAAACATCTCCACAAGATACAAATTATATGTTTAGAGATACAGGTGGTGCCCCAGAAATAACACTTGCAACATGTTCACAAAATGGTTCTGCAAGATTAATTTTATATGCTAAATAGGAAAGATTTATTTAAAGACAAATTTTTGCAATTAGATATTGAAAAAGAATATATTAAGTGATACAATACAACTACTTTAAAAGGGAGTAGCTTATAAACTACTAATCAACAGACTCGAACTATTCTGGTTAGTAACCTAATTTAGGTAAGCAAGACTTTTAGAAAACACAGAAAGTTTTTTAAAGTCTTGCTTTTTGTGTATAATATAAAAAAGGAGAGATGGAAGTGAATTGGTTTAACAAAGGAATAAGTCAAGTAGAAAAAGAATTACAAACAGACATTAAAACAGGCTTGACAGACGAACAAGTAAAAGCAAATTACGAAAAGTATGGAATGAATGAATTAAAACAAAAAAAGAAAAAATCTTTATTTGTAAAATTCTTAGAACAATTTAAAGATTTTATGATAATTGTTTTAATTGTAGCAGCAGTAGTTTCTGGAGCAGTAGGAATTGCAGAAGGAGAAGGAATAACAGATACAATTATTATTCTAATAGTAGTTATAGTTAATGCAATAATCGGTGTAGTACAAGAAAGTAAAGCAGAAAAATCTTTAGAAGCTCTACAAAAGTTAAGTGCACATGCATCAAAAGTTATGCGTAATGGAAAAATAAGTGTTGTACAATCTAAAGAACTAGTTCCAGGTGATGTAGTTGTTTTAGATACAGGTGACTATGTGCCAGCAGATTTAAGAATAGTAGAAAGTGCAAATCTAAAATCACAAGAAGCATCTTTAACAGGAGAATCTGTCCCTGTAGATAAAGACACAGAAATAATAGAAGACGAAAAAATTAGTCTTGGTGATAGAAAAAATATGCTTTTCTCATCTTCACTTATAACATATGGAAGAGGAAAAGGTATTGTTGTAGAAACAGGAATGAATACAGAAGTTGGTAAAATTGCAAAAATAATTAACGATACAGAAGGAACAGAAACACCACTTCAAACAAAGCTAAATAAATTAGGTAAAACATTAGGAATAGCAGCCCTTGCAATATGTGTAGTAATATTTGTAATAGGTATTGCATATGGAAAAAATGTAATAGATATGTTTATGACAGCTGTAAGCTTAGCAGTTGCAGCAATACCAGAAGGTTTAGCAGCAGTATCTACAATTGTTTTAGCAATTGGGGTACAAAGAATGGTAAAGAAAAATGCAATAATAAAGAAATTACCAGCTGTAGAAACTTTAGGAAGTGCTACAGTTATATGTTCAGATAAAACAGGAACTTTAACACAAAATAAAATGACAGTTCAAAAAATATTTGCAAATGGAAATTTAGAAGATGTTGCAAATGTGAAAGAAATAAGCAATGAATTAAATAAAGTAATGGAAGTATGTACATTATGTAATGACACTAAAATTGGTGCAGAAGACCAATTAACAGGAGATCCAACAGAAACAGCACTAATAGATTTAGGATTTAAAATAGGATATAATGTTAAAGAAATTTTAAAATTAAAAAGAATAAAAGAAATTCCATTCGATTCAGACAGAAAATTAATGACAACTGTAAACAAAGTAGGAGATAAATATGTTGTTTATACAAAAGGTGGAATTGATGAATTACTTGCAAGATGTAATTCTTATTCAGTAAATGGGGAAATTAAAACAGATTTAGAAAATTATAAATCTGTAATAGATAAATACAACATTAGCATGGCAAAAGAAGCTTTAAGAGTATTAGCAATGGCATATAAGGAACTAGACCATGAACCAACAGATGACGAAATGAAAACTATAGAAAATGATTTAATATATGTTGGTATGGTTGGAATGATAGACCCACCAAGAGAAGAAGTTAAAGTAGCAGTAGAAAAATGTAAGACCGCAGGAATAAAGACTGTAATGATTACAGGTGACCATAAAATAACAGCTGTTGCAATTGCAAAAGCATTAGGAATACTTGAAAATGAAGAAGAAGCAATAACAGGTCAAGATCTTGAAGAAATGTCAGACGAGGACTTAACAAAAAACATTAGGAAATATTCTGTATATGCAAGAGTATCACCAGAGCATAAAGTTAGAATAGTAAAAGCATGGCAAGCAAATGGCGAAATTGTAGCAATGACAGGTGATGGTGTAAACGATGCACCAGCATTAAAAACAGCTGATATTGGTTGTGCAATGGGAATTGTAGGTACAGATGTTTCTAAGGAAGCAGCAGATGTAATTTTAACAGACGACAATTTTGCAACTATCGTATCTTCTGTAGAGGAAGGAAGACGTATTTATGACAATATATTAAAAGCAATACAATTTTTACTTTCTAGCAATGTTGGTGAAATAATAGTATTATTCCTTGCAATTCTTTTAACACCATGGCTTGGAAGCACATTTGGAATAGATATTGGTTTAATAGAAGTATTACTTCCAATTCATATATTATGGGTTAATTTAGTAACAGATTCACTTCCAGCATTAGCCTTAGCAGTAGACCCAGCTGAAGATGATGTAATGAAAAGAAAACCTAATAAGCAAAAAGGTATATTTACAAAAGGAATGAGCTTTAGAGTAGTATATCAAGGTATTATGATTGGCTTACTTACACTTGCAGCATTTATAATAGGTCTTGCTACACCAGAAGAAAATTTACCAAAAATGGTAAGAGTAGAAGGAACATTATATAGCGTAGAAGAGGTAGAAAATTTAGATGAAGATTTAGCAAATGGAGCCAAATATGTAGAACCACAAGAAGTAAAAGTAGAAATAGGCCAAACAATGGCGTTTATAGTATTAGCATTTTCAGAACTTGTACATGTATTTAATATTAGAAATAATAAAAAATCTATATTTAAAACACATCCATTTAACAACAAAATGCTATTGCTAGCAATAGGTGGCTCAGCAGCATTAATGCTTGTAATATTATTAGTACCAGCATTAAGACACATATTTAGTATACCAATTTTACCTATGAGTAATTTAATAGAAACAATATTATTAATACTAGCGCCACTAGTAATAGTAGAAATATTCAAACTATTAAAAATAAATACATCAAAAGAAGAAGCATAACATAGTAGCCGGGATTTTGGGACAGCCCTTAAAATCCCGGTTGAATTTTTGAAAAAATTAATATATAATGTGTTAAATACAATTATTAGGTGAGCAAAGATGACATTAGATTTAATAGAAATTAAACCAAGATTAAATAAAAAAAAAGTAATATTAATTACAATTTCTATCTTATTAATAATAGCAATTGTAGCTGTATCTTCATTTTTTGGTATACGTAATTATTATAATAAATTAAGTATAATCGAACAAAAAATATCTCAAAAAAGTGTACCAGAGCACAAATTATTTTATTCAGATGAAGTAAAAAAGAATGAAATAGTTAATAGAGTAGCAAATATATATAACTCAAACTATAAAAGAGTATTTTTAACATTTGATGATGGACCATCTAAGTCTGTTACAATTCCAATTTTAGATATATTAAAAGAAAATAACGTAAAAGCGACATTTTTTGTTTTGGGAAGTAATGCTGAAAGATATCCAGAAATAGTAAAAAGAGCATATCAAGAAGGACATTATATAGCTAATCATAGTTTTACACATGTGTATGCTAATATATATGCATCACCTCAAAATGTTTTAGATGAGTATAATAGAACAGAAATTGCTATAAAAAATGCAATAGGAAATCAAAATTATAATTCTAGACTATTTAGATTTCCGGGGGGAACATCGGGAGGAAAATATGCAAACACAAAAAAAGATGCTGTTAATTTGCTAAACCAAAATAATGTGGCACATTTAGACTGGAATGCGCTAACAGCAGATGCAGCGGGCTTAGAAAATGTAGATGAAATGTTAAAGTATGTAGAAAAAACAATAGGAAATAAGAACAGTGTAGTAATTTTAATGCATGACACAGGTATAAAAAAAGGAACATCTGAACTTTTACCACGATTGATACAAATGTTAAAAGAAAAAGGTTATGTTTTCGAAAATATTTATGATTTATTAGAATAAAAAAACGAATACCAAATTTTTATAAAAAATTGGTATTCGTTTTTGCACTATATGCTTATAAGATGTTTTAGAATTTATAATTGTTAAAAAATCTTAGGTGAGTTTTTTAGTTACCTTAAGAAAATAATTGCATGGGTTATTTTGTCATTTAGACTTTTTATAATTACTTTATGAGTATTTTCTTCAAAAGTATAGTAACATTTTACTTGTTCGTGAAGTCGAATTTGCTTTTTATAAGATATTTCAAAATAATTAAACATATTGTTATAAACATCTGCTGGTAATACTTCATAAGCCATATCTAAGTAATATAAGTTATGCATATGGTTGTTTAAATCAATTTGAGAGCGACTAACAGTATATGTACAGGAAGAAATATAATTTTCAGAAACATTCAATTTCTTTAGTAAAGATTCTTCTTCAGAAAATACATTTTTTGTATCTGGGTGGTATAAATTAAGTATTTCTTCGGGAATCGGTTTTAATTTGCCAGTAGTTGTATCAATTAAAACCCATTTAGAAGTTGCAATTATAACTAGTTCATTAGTACTATTATATACTTCAAAATCACGATAAGTAGAAAACTTTTCCGGATTTTTTGCCCATGTTATAATGTGCAATTTATCACCATAAACAGGCCTTTTTAATACTTGTACTTTCCAACCAAGTAATACCCAAGATGAGTGTGTTAAAGGTATGTTATTAAGACCAAAGTTAATGCTATCTGAATGATAAGAACCGATATTTTCTAAAAAAGCTAATATAGATTTATTACTCAAAAAATTAGGATTTTCTATATCTCGTAATCCAATTTCGAAATCATGTTCGAAAAAAGCCATTTTAAAGCCTCCTTATAGTTTAGTAAAATTTATAATTGATTTTATCATATAAAAAATAAAATTACAATTGTACTGGGTAGTACAGAAACGGGAAAAATTATTTACAAAATTTAATTATTGTGACATAATAGTAAAAGTATAGGAGTGAGATAATTATGAGAATATTAAGAGATTTTAAAATGCCAGATTTTAAATTTCCTAAAATGAAAATGGAAGGTATGGAAGACATCGAAGAAATGCAAATTAATTATGATCAAATAGAAAAAATGAAAGATAAAAAGTTTAAAAATAAGTTTTACGAAGAAACTCATTACACAGATGTAAAAGAGATTTTCAAAAGATCTATAGAAAAATATAAAAATAACATTTATATTTTAGAAAGACCAGAACATGACCACAAAGCTAAATTTGAAGAATTTACTTATGAAAGATTTGGTAATGATGTTATTAATTTAGGAACAGGTCTTATAAAACATTTAAATCTAAAAGGCGAAAGAATTATAATAATAGGTGAAAATACATATTATTGGTATGTATCTTATTTTTCTATTTTATGTGGTGCTGGAATTGCTGTTCCAGTAGATAAAGAATTACCAAATAATGAAATAGAAAATGTAATAAAACGTTCACATGCATCTGCTGTAATCTTTTCTAAAAAGAAAAAAGATGCAATAGATAAAATAAAAGATAATCTTCCAATGGTTAAATATTTTATTGAGATGAATAGTGATGCAAATTTACAAGGCAGAGATATAGGAATAGAAAAAGTAATAGAAGAAGGTAAAAAAATAACAGACTCAGGAAATACAGAATATATGGATATAGAAATAGACCCAGAGGAATTTAAATTTTTAATATTTACTTCTGGAACTACCTCACAAGCAAAAGGAGTTATGCTATGCCATAGAAACTTAGCAGAAAATGTAAATGCAGTTTCAAAATATGTAAAAATATATGAAAGCGATAGATTTTTTTCTGTATTACCACTTCATCATACATATGAATCTTCAATTGGAGCATTACTACCATTTGCAAATGGTTCTTCAGTTACTGTTTGTGGAGGATTAAGATATATTGTTCCAGATATGCAAGAAGCAAAGCCAACTGCAATGCTTGCTGTTCCATTACTAGTAGAAAACTTATACAAAAAAATTAACCAAACTATAGAAAAAAGCGGAAAAGCAGGTCTTGTAAATTCTATGATACATGTAACAAATGCATTAAAAGGTGTAGGAATAGATATAAAAAGAAAAGTATTTAAAGAAATATATGACAATTTAGGTGGGAATATGAGAATAATAGTTTCTGCTGCAGCGCCAATAGATAAAAAAATAGGAAGATGGGTTCAAGATATAGGAATAGAATTTCTGCAAGGATATGGCTTAACAGAAACAGCACCTATTGCAGCGCTTACACCAGAATGTGATCCAAGAGTAGGATCTGTAGGTATTCCAGTAAATTGTGCTCAAATAAAAATACATAATCCAAATGAAAATGGTGAAGGAGAAATTTGGATAAAAAGTAAAACATTAATGCTTGGTTATTACGAAGATGAAGAAGCAACAAAAGAAGTAGTATATGATGGCTGGTTTAATTCTGGAGATATTGGATATCAAGATAAAGATGGATATGTATATGTTACAGGAAGAAGTAAAAATGTTATAGTAACACAAAATGGAAAAAATATTTACCCAGAAGAAATAGAACTTTTATTATCAAAGATACCAGAAATTGCAGAATGTATGGTATATGGTAAAGAAGTAGAGGGCGAAAAAGAACTAATAATTTCTGTAAAAGTAATACCAAACAAAGAAGAAATAGAAAGATTACATGGAAAAGACTTAAAAGAAGAAGAAATACACAAAATAATTTGGAACAAAATAAAAGAAGTAAATAAAAGTTTAACATCATATAAAGCAATAAAAAATCTAGAATTAAAACATGACGAATTTGCTAAAACAACAACAATGAAAATAAAAAGATATGTAGAACTTCAAAAAGATAAGACAAAAGAATAAAACATAGGTTAAAGGAATATCAAATAGAAGATATTAAAGCAAATACTATGAATATAAAACCAAAGAGTAAAGTATAATTTAAAGAAAGTAGAAGACAAGATGAAAAAGAGAGTACTATTTATATCTAGCACAGGTGGACATTTTAATGAACTTATGCAGTTAAAGCCAATGTTTAAAAAATATGACTATCATATAATTACCGAAAAAGACAAATTTACAGAAGGTTTTAAAAAAGAATATGGAAAAAAGATTTCGTATATGCTATATGCTACAAGAACACATCCACTTGTGTACCCATTTAAATTTTTATGGAATTGTATATTAACAGTAATTTATTTTATAAAAATTAGACCTAAATACATAGTAACAACTGGAACACATAATGCAGGTCCAATGTGCCTATTAGGCAAAATATTTGGAAGTAAAATTATATATATAGAAACATTTGCAAATAGAAATTCTAAAACATCAACTGGAAAATTAGTTTATAAATTTGCAGATTTATTTATAGTGCAATGGGAAGAAATGTTAAAATTATACCCAAAAGCAAAATTAGGAGGTTCAATATATTGATTCTAATATTATTAGGAACACAAGATAACAGTTTTCACAGATTACTAGAAGAAGTGCAAAAATTAATAAATAAAAATGTAATAACAGAGAAAGTTATTGTTCAAGCAGGTAGAACTAAGTATGAGTCAAAAGATATGGAAATATATAGTTTAATGCCAGAAGAAAAGCTTGCGGAACTAATGAAAAAGTCAGACTTAGTAATAACACATGGTGGGGTTGGTTCTATAGTTATGGCCCTAAAAATGGGGAAAAAAGTTATTGCAGTACCACGTTTAAGTGAATTTGGAGAGCACATAAATGATCACCAAATTCAAATAATAGATTCTTTTAATAGTCAAGAATTTTTAATAGGTATAACCGAACTAAAAGATTTAGAAGAAGCCTTAAAAAGATCAAAAGAATTTAAACCTAAAAAATTTGAAAGTAAAACAGAACATATGATAAATTTAATTGAAGACTTTATAGATAACAATTAAAGATGATATAAAATTAGTATATAACAAAAAATATAACGCTTAAGGAAAGAATCCTTAAGCTTTAATTTTGCTATTTTAAAATATATTAACTAGAAGAATTATATATTTGTTTAAGTCTTAAATTAATTGACACATCAGCAGTTTTAATATACAATGACATAAGAAAAAACTAGCAGAAATAAGGAGAAAATAGTATGAAAAAATAAAAATTCCATAACTATGTGTACCCTTGCGAGTAAAGAGGGAAAGGAATGAAATCTTGTATGAAAAAAATATTATTTGCAGCATATAATTTAGACCTAGGTGGAATAGAAACATCGCTTGTAACTCTTACAAATTTTTTGCTAGAAAAAGGTTATGAAATAACAATTGCTTTAGAAAAAAAAGAGGGAGTTTTTTTAGATAAAATTTCTCCAAATATAAATATAATAGAATATGCACCATCAAATGAAAAGAATGTAATTAAACGAAAAATAAGTAATTTAGTAAAAAGATATAAATTTATAAAAAAATACAAAAATAAATTTGATTTTTCAGCAAGTTTTGCGACATATTCCATACCATCAAGCTTTATAGCAAGAACATGCTCGAAGAATAATGCTATATGGGGACATGCTGATTATCTATCTTTATACAATAATAATATAGAAGAAATGAAAGATTTTTTTTATAAAAGGAAAATATCAAAATTTAAAAATATTGTATTTGTTTCAAACGAAGGAAAAGAGAGTTTTATAAAAGCTTTTCCAAAATTAAAAGATAGAGTTTATGTATGTAATAATTTAATAAATTATAAACGAATATTAAATAAAGCTGAAGAACCTATAAATGATTTAAAAAAAGAAAATGTGGTTACATTTTTAAATGTGGGAAGACATGATGAAAAACAAAAGAAGTTAACAAGAGTAATTTATTCAGCAGAAAAACTAAAAAAAGATAATAAAAAATTTAGGATAATATTTATAGGCGATGGACCAGATACAGAGCTTTACAGAAAACAAGTAAAAGAAAAAGGATTAGAAAAAGAAATTATTTTCTTAGGAAGAAAGAAAAATCCATATCCATATTTTAAATTAGCAGATTGTGTAGTCTTATCTTCAGATTATGAAGGTTATCCAGTAGTATATTTAGAATCTTTTGTAATGCAAAAGCCGATTATAACTACAAATGTTTCAGATTCTGAGCAGATAGAAGGACATGGAATAGTTGTAGAAAAAGATGAAAACGAAATTTATAAAGCCATGAAACAATACATAGAAAAAGGCTACGAAATAACCAAAAAATTTGATGCAGAAGAATATAATAACAAAATATATGAAAAGTTAAATGAACTTTGGGGACGTTATTAAAAGTTCACTTTAAACAAGAAGCGTTATGGGCTCTTAAAAAATATATTAGAAGCAAAAAAAGCAACCGGGATTTTAAGGACCGTCCCCGAATCCCGATTTTATAGAAATGGAGAATAAATGAAAAAAATTAGTGTTATTATTCCAGTATATAATACGGAAAAATATTTAAAAAGATGTTTTGATTCGGTAATAGAACAAAATTATCCAAACGTAGAGTTGGTAATTATTAATGATGGAAGTAAGGACAATTCTGAAATTATTATTAAAGAATATAAAGATAAGCACCCAGATTTAATTAGTTATTATAAAAAAGATAATACTGGCGTTGCTGATACTAGGAATTTTGGAATAGAAAAAGCTACAGGTGATTATATAATGTTTTTAGATTCAGATGATTATATTGATAAAGCATTATTTAAAAACTTGGAAAATTATATTAATAATGAAGTAGAACTAATAAAATTTAAATTACAAAGAGTGGATGATTCTGGAAAAACTTTAGAAATAGTACCAGGTGCAACATTCGAAACAAAAACAGGAGAAGAAGGCTTTAATGACTTATATTCAACAGATGTATTATTAGATTCTCCTTGTGTGTATTTAATAAAAAAAGATATATTTGTAAGAAATAATTTGAAATTTGCAGTTGGAACAGAACATGAAGATTTTGGATTAATTCCTTTTATTATTGTATTTGCTAAAACAATGGCTTCTATAAATTTTTATGGTTACTATTATGTTCAAAGTGATAATAGTATAACAAGAAATGAAGACTATAATAAGACTATAAAAAAAGCATATGATGCTTTAAAACATTATGACAATGCTATTAAATTAACTAATGAATTTAATCTTAATAAAAGAACAAAACAGAACTTAAGAATTTATTATACTAATGCAATAATATTAAAAACAAAGGAATTACACGAAAAAGAACAAGAAGAATTTATTAAAGAAATACAACAAAGAAAAATGGTAAAAAATATAAGGATAAGAAATTTAAAACAATTAATAAAAAGAATTTTGTTATGTATAAATATTAAATGGTATTTACAGATGAAATAGAAAATATTAAAAATAGCTAGACAAAGTAACTATAAATTAAAAGTATAAGTTAATTATACCAATTTTGTACAAAAGATTGCTTTATACTATGCTATCCCTTTATCGAAGTGAAAGGAATGAATTATAAAAATGAAAAAAGTTAGCGTTATAGTTCCATTTTACAATGTGGAAGAATATATAGAAAGATCAATAAAATCATTATTAGAACAATCATTAGAAGAAATAGAAATAATTTTAGTAAATGATCGGAAGTAAAGACGGGTCAGAAGAAATAGCAAAAGAGTATAGAAGAAAATATCCAACTAAAATAGTATATTTAGAAAAAGAAAATGGAGGATTATCTGACGCAAGAAATTATGCATTGCCATATGCAACAGGGGAATATATTGCATTTTTAGACTCTGATGATTATGTAGAAGAAGAAATGTACGAAGAAATGTACGAAACTGCTAAAATAGATAAAGCAGATGTTGTAGAATGTGACTACTTATGGGAATATCCAGAAGAAACAATAGAAAGTAAGGGAAGAGCATATAAAGATAGAAAAGATATGATATTAAATGCAAGAGTAGTAGCATGGAATAAACTAATAAAAAGAGAATTATTAGAAAAAACAAAAATTAAATTTCCAGTAGGCTTAAGATATGAAGATGTAGAATTCTTTTATAAATTAGTACCATATATAAATACTATATCAATAGTAAAGAAACCATTTATACACTATGTACAACGTGATAATTCTATTTCTAACACACAAACAGTTAAGACAACCGAAATAATAGATGTGTTAGATAATGTACTAGAATTTTACAAAGAAAACAACATATACGAAAGATATAAAAAAGAGTTAGAATACAATTACGCAAGGTATTTACTATGTAGTTCTATGCTTAGAATGATAATGATAGAAAATAAAGAAGAGAGAAACAAAGCTATAAGTTGTGCTTGGGAAAAACTAAATACAACATTTCCAGAATGGAAAGAAAATGAGTATTTAAAAGAAAAAGGTTTGAAAAATAAATATATGAAAAGCGTAAATGAAAAAACACTAAAAATATACGAGAAATTAGGAAGAATAAAATTTGTACGAAAAAAATTACAAAGAAAGTTTGCATAAGGTTAAGATAAATACTTTATTTAAGGAGCAATTATGAAAAAAGATACAGTAAAGATAGAAAAAAATAAAATAAATACAAAAGATCTAATTGAAAATTTATTAGTAATATTTTTAATATTATGTCCAATTTTTGATATAGTAAGTTTTGTATTTAGAAATACATTTAATACTAGTATGTCACCATCTACAATATTAAGACCACTAATTCCATTAATAGTATTTATAGACATATTTATAAAAAGCAAGCATAAATTAAAGATATTTATTATAACAGTAATTTATGGAATTTATGCATTAGTACATTTATTGCTATTTAATACAGTAAATACTGGTTTTAGTTATAGCAATGTAGTGCACGAAATGCAATATGTAATGAATTATACATTTACAATAATAATTTTATTTATATATATTTGCACTTTTAAAGATAAAGATAAGGAAAAACTACAAAAAGGAGTAATTTCTGCAGTATCAATTTATATTGCATCAATACTATTATCACTTATAACAAATACATCATCTTCTACATATATAGAAGAAGGAACAGGAATAAAAGGTTGGTTTGAATCGGGAAACAGCATTAGTGCAGTTTTAGTTTTATCTTTATTTGTATTATTAAGCAATGGAAATAAAAATTATAAAAAAATAATTATAGGTGAAATAATTATACTTGGAATATTCTTATGTCTACTAATAGGAACAAGAGTAGGATTATTAGGCTTTATAATTGCATTAGTATCATTTGTTTTTGCAGAAATAGTAGGAAAGGTAATTAAAAATTCAAAGATAAACAAAAAGATAATAATTGGTGCAATTTCTGCAATAGTTGTAGTTTTAATTATAGTTACATTAGTAGGCTCAAATACAATCGAAAGAAGAAAACATCTAAAAGATATAGAGTCAAATATTGTAGATAAAACAACAAACCAAGAAGCGCATATTACAGGTAGCTTAATGGAGATTAAAGAAAAAATAGATAATGGTCAAATAGAAGATACATATATGAATGAGGCTCAAAAGAAATCTCTATTAGAATTATATGATATAGCAAACAAGTTAGAAATAACCAATAATGACCAACGTATGCAACAACTAATTTATAACACACTATTAGTAAAAAACCAAGCAAACCCATTACTTACAATATTTGGAAATGGCTATATGAACCAATACAGAGAATTAGTGCTAGAAATGGACATACCAGCATTTTTATTTAATTTTGGAATATTAGGATTTTTACTATATTTTGGGCCATTCCTTGCAATTTTTGTGTATGGAATATATTTTGGAATAAGAAAAATAAAGAAAATAGATGCAGAATATATAATGTATACTTTAGGAATAGGAATGGCATTTGCAATATCTGTATTTTCTGGATATGTATTTTTTAATATGTCTACAGTTACATTTATAGCAGTTATATGTGCTTTATTAGTAAACAAAATTTTTACAATAAAAAATAGTATAAATGATTAAATTATGACTGAAAAAATTTCGATTTGAAATCTTATTGGAATTAGAAATGAATATATTTATAGGAGAAAACTATGAAGAAAATATTATTTGGTATAACAAGCCTTACCTTGGGTGGTGCAGAGAAAGTTTTAGTAGATTTAGCAAATGAACTAAGTAAAAAATATGATGTTACAATACTTACAATATATGCTAAAGGAGAATTTGAAAAAAAATTAAGTCCAAATGTTAAATTAAAAACTATTTATAATTTTCAGTTTAACGATATGTCTAATATTAAGAAAAAAATAACGGCATTAAAATTATTATTATTAAAGAAACATTTTTATAAAAAGTATGTAAAAGAGGATTATGATATAGAAATAGCTTTTTTAGAAGGACCAATTACTAGATTGCTTGGAGTAAAAAATAAGAATACAAGAAAAATCGCTTGGGTACATAATGATATAACAAAAGTATTTGGAAATGATCTTAAAGCAAAAATAAAAGTTGCAATAGACAAAAAAACATATGGAAAATATCAAACTTTAGTATTTGTAAGTAAAGATAATAAAGAAAAATTTACCAAAATATATAAAGATATAAGAAATGAGTATTTAGAGCCGGTTCATAAAAGAGTTATTTATAACTATATAAATCCTAAACTTGTAGAAGAGGGTGCAAAAGAAGTTATAGAGGAAAATTTACCTAATAATATACCAACATTTTTAACAGTGGCAAGGCTTACAAAACAAAAGGCTATAGATAGAATAATTAGAGCTCATAAAAAACTAATTTCTAAAGGATTTAAACATGAATTTTATGTAATAGGAGATGGACCAGAAAGAGAAAATTTAGAAAAACAAATATTAGATTTAAAAGTAGAAAAAACATTCCATCTTTTAGGAAAAAAAGAAAATCCGTACCCATACATAAGACAAGCAAAATTTTTCTGTTTACTTTCAGAATTTGAAGGCTATGGAATGGTTATAGAAGAAGCTAAAATACTTAATAAGCCAATAATAATAACAGATACAGCAGCAAGAGAAGCTTTGCAAAATTATGAAAATTCTGTAATTGTTAAAAATAATGAAGAAGCTATATACGATATAATTAAAGAGATTATAAAAAATAATAAAGAAAGTTTTTCTGACAAAAAAGAAAAATATGACAATAGTAAAATAATAACTAGGTTAGAAAAGCTTTTAGAAGAAGAAGTTAAAACTATAGATATATAAATTGCGAATAAAATATAAAATTCACCATAATTTTGTATAAAAACTAACACTATAAGGTATACACAATAAAAATATAGAAAATGCGAGGCACAATTATGAAACTATCAATATTAACAGCAACTTACAACAGAGCTAATTTACTAAAAAGACTGTATGAAAGTATATTAATAAATTTAAAAGTAGGAATCGAAGTAGAATGGCTAATAATGGATGATGGATCTAGTGATGAAACAGAAAATGTTATTAGTAAAATAAGAGATGAAAACAAAATACGTGTGATGTATTTAAAACAGGTAAACCAAGGGAAGATGGCTGCAATAAATCATTTAATGGACTATGCAAGAGGTGACTTAATAATAGAATGTGATTCTGACGACTATTTTGCAGAAAATGCATTTTTATATATAAAAGATGCATACGAAGAATCTAGGTACGAAAAGGATTTATATGCATTAAGCTTTTTAAAATATGACCAAAATGGAAATAATATAGGAAATGATTTTAAAGAAAGAAAAACAACAATGTTTGACTTATATTTTAAACAACAAGAAGATGGTGAAAAAGCAGTTGCATTTTTTAAAGATAGAAGAAGAGAATATAGTTACGAACTTGAAGGAGAAGAAAAATTTATAACAGAAGCTAGAATGTACCATAAGATGGACTTAAAATATAAAATAAAATGCTACAATGAGCCAGTTATGGTATGTGAATACCAAAAAGATGGTTATTCTAAAAATATAAATGAAGTATTTAAGAAAAATCCAAAAGGATATTTAAAATATTTTAAAGAAATTTTAACAGAGCATAGCATGGTTGGAGTACAATTTAACAAAAGATTATATGTAATAAAACACTATATCTTGTTTTGTACTCTTAATAAAGTAAAACCAAGTTTAGGCGAAATTAAAGGTTTCTTAAATAAAGTTTTAATAGTAACATTATATATACCAGGTTTTATTATGGCTAAAAAGAGATTTAGATAAAGTAAAAAGATGTATAGGAGCGAATTTTGATGAATGAATTTAACTTTTCATTACAACCAGGAAAAAAAGAATATAAAAAAATAGAATATAATGAGCAAAAGCCAATTATTTCTGTAGTTATTCCATTTTACAATAGTGGAAAGTATATAGAACAAACAATAATAACTGTCCTAAACCAAACATTTCCTTATTACGAAGTTCTAATAGTAGATGATGGATCAAAAGATGAAGAATCTTTAAAAAAATTAGAAGAAATAGAAAAAATGGATGCTAGGATTAAAGTTTTTCACAAACAGAATGAGGGTCTAGCAGCAACTCGTGACTTTGGAGCAATACATTCTTCAGAATGTACTAAATATTTAATGTTTTTAGATGATGATGATTTAATAGAACCTACATTCTTCGAATGTGCATACTGGACATTGGAAACTAATAAAGAAGCATCTTGGGCATATGCAGACTCAGTAGGATTTGGAACTATGGAATATACATGGAATAAGTATTTTAATTCAGATAAGTTAAAAAAAGTAAATGAATTAATTTCTGAAGCCTTTGTAAGAAAAAGTGATTTTAACGAAGTAAAAGGATATGAATTAAGAGAAAAAGCAGTAAATGAAGACTGGAATTTTTGGCTTAAACTATTATCTAAAGGAAAATATCCTGTACATATGAGCTTTTATGGGCAATGGTATAGGAGAAAAGAAACAGGAGAATTAAAAAAGGCTAGTGATAACCAAAAAAGGTCGTTAGAAATAATAAATGAAACAGCAAGTAAGATAACTAAACAAATAGATGCAATACAATATCCTAGGTATAAATATAATTATGATATTCTTCCAGAGGAAGTACCAAATTTATTAATACCAACAGCAAAATACTCTAAAAAAGAAATAACAAATATATTATTTATAATTCCATGGATGATTACAGGAGGCGCAGATTTATTTAACTTAAACTTAATTAAAGGGCTAGATAAGAAAAAATTTAACGTAACTATAATTACAACTGAACCAAATAAAAATGTATTAAGACAATATTTTGAACAAGATAATGAGAACAATAAAATAGCTAACGTATATGACTTAACATCATTTTTAGACCAAAAATATTGGCTAGCATTTATAAACTATATAATAAAAAAAGAAAACATAAATATTATATTAAATTCAAATAGTAAATTTGGATACTATTGTATGCCATATTTAAAAGCTAAATACTCTAATATACCAATTTTAGACTATGTACATATGGAAGAATGGTATAATAGAAATGGCGGATATTCTAGGTATTCTTCAATGTATTCATCTCTTATAGATAAAACTTTAATATGTAATGAAAATAGTAGAAAAGTATTAATAGAACATTTTAAAAGAGATGAAAAAGAAACTGAAACAGTATATATAGGTGTAGACGAAGAAAAATTTAATCCAGATAATTATAATAAAGAAGAATTAACAAAAAAATATATTGGAGAGAACATAAACAAAAAAATAATAACATATATTTGCAGAATATCTGAACAAAAAAGACCATTGTTATTACTAGAGATAATTGCAAAATTAAAAAAAGAAAGACAGGACTTTAAGGTGCTAGTTGTAGGAGATGGAAACTTACTTCCAAAAATGAAAGCAAGGGCACAGGAATTAGGTTTAGGTGAAGAAGTTATGTTTTTAGGAAATATAGTAAATACAGCCGAAATTTACCGAATAAGTGATGTAACTGTAAATTGTTCACTAAAAGAAGGTCTTGCATTAACAGCTTATGAATCATTAAGTATGGGGGTCCCTGTAATTTCTAGTGATGTAGGTGGTCAAAAAGAATTAGTAAATAATGATGTTGGGAAAATAGTAAAAGTTGTACAAAATGAAGAAGACATTTATTTAGAAAAATATAGTGAAAAAGAGATACAAAGTTATGTAGATAGCATAAATGAAATTTTAAATAATTTAGAATTTTATAAATCAAATTGTAGAAAAAGAATACTAAATAATTTTACAATTAAAAATATGATACAAAAAATGTCAATAATTTTAGAAGAAACAGCTAAGAAACCAAATATTAATAAAATTGAAAATGGAAAAGGATTATTAAATAACATAAATATTGGAAAAGAACTAATAACAACAAACTTAAAAAATGATGAAATAGAATATAAATGGGAATGCACAGAATATGAAAAAGCAACATATGGACAAGCATATTCTATGAAAAAAATGAATTACAAAAAAGAGATAATAAAAGAAAAATTATGGAAGATACCAATGTGGAGAGGATTTATTAAAGCTGTACATAAAATTAGACATTAAATGAGGAGTATATAATGAATAATAAAAATATATTAATGTGTTTAAATAGTTTAGGAATTGGTGGAGTAGAAACAGCTTGTGTTACTCAAATAGCAGAATATGCTAGAAGAAATTATAATGTTTATGTACTTGCAGAAAAAGGAATTTATACAGAAAAGTTAGAGAAAATTAAAAATGTAAAATGTATAAATTTTAATTATGAACACAAAAACGGAATAGAATTATCTAAGATAAATTTTGTTATAAACATAATAAAAAAACATGAAATAAATATGGTAATTATACATAAACTAGAGTGTATATTATCTGTATTTCCAGCATGTATATTAACAAATGTCCCATATATTGCATATTTACATATGGGACTTCCAGATACATACAATTGGTATTTAGGAAATCTAAACATAAGTAAGTCATTTGTTAAAGCATATCTTGAAAATGCTTATAAAATAATTGGAATATCTAATCAAACAATTGAAGAGAATATAAAATTATTTAATATAGAAAAAGAAAAATATGAGCTTATTCCTAATGCAATTGATTTTAAAGAATTTAATAATACAGAAGATACAAATTCCAAAAATATCCTTTTAATAACAAGATTGGATAAAGATAAAGGAAATGGAGTAAAAAATGCAATCGAATTTTATAAAGAATATAAAAAAGATAATCCTAATATAAGTATGGACATAATAGGTGATGGAGCAGAGAAAGAAAATATTAAACAGGAAATATTAAACCAAAGCCTAAATATAAATTTATTAGGTGCAAAAAACAATGTAAGTGAATTTATAAAAAAATATAAATTAGTATTAGGTGTAGGAAGATGTATTCAAGAAGCTATAGCAATGAGGAAACTTGCGATAGTAGTTGGATATGAAGGATTTAAACGGATTAGTAGAATATGAAAATATTGAAAATGTAGCAAGAACAAATTTTTCTGGAAGAGAATTGCCAACAAGGGATTATAAAGAAACAGCCAATAAGATAAAAGAATTTTCAAAAGAACAAATAGATACAATAATAGAGAAAAACTATAATTGGCTGTATGAAAACAGAAATATAGAAAATAATATATATGAATTAAAAAACAGTAAAGCTGAAAAAGAGACTAACTTAGTAAAAAGGAATAACTTAATAACATTGTTATTTGAAGAAATTGGTAATATGCAAAGAAAATATAATAAAGATGTAAAAGAAGCATGGGATATAAAAGAAAGTACAGAAGAATTTTACATAAATCGTGAAAAATGGGACCAAAGTCAATTAGAAAAAAAAGATAAAGAAATAGAAAATTTGAAAAATAGTATAAAAAATTTAGAACAAGAAAAACAAAATAAATCTGGTAGTTTTTTTGCAAAATTAAAGAATATGACAAAAAATAAAGGACTTTAGTTAAATAAGCTTAATTGACAATAAAATTAATAAAATGTATAATACCAAGGAATATTAAGAAAAAGATATGGGTGGATGTATGAAAAATATATTACTATGTAATAACTCTATGGGAATAGGTGGAGTAGAAACTGTAATACTAAATCAAGTTACAGCTTTTACTAAAAAAGGATATAATGTTTATGTAGTAGCGGGTAAAGGAATTTATTCGGATAAGATAGAAGAGTTGGGTGGAAATTTTATAGAATTAGAATTTCCAGAAGGAAACACTATTAATGTGGATAGAATAAATAAATTAGTACAAACAATTAAAGAAAAACAAATAACAGAAATTCATATTCATAAATATCAATGTATTCCAACTGTTATGCCAGCAGCGCTTATAAGTGGAATTCCATATTTTGCTTATGAACATGGGATAAGAGATACAAGAAAATATTATACTTGGAATTACCCAATATATAAGAAATTATTTCCAATTTATTTTAAAAATGCATATAAAATAATTGCAATAACACCAAAAGTAGCTGAATTTACGCAAAAAGAATATAACATAGAAAAATCAAAATATGAAATAGTGCACAATGGAATAGATTTTAATATATATAATAACGAAAATCCAAATTATGAAGGAGAAATAAAAAAAGCAGTAATAATTTCTAGGTTTTACAATGAAAAAATAAATACAATACTAGAAGGGATTGAAATTTTTAGCAAACTATTGGAAACATATCCAACAGCAAAATTAGAAATAGTTGGTGGTGGAGAAGAAAAAGAGAAGATAGATAAATACTTACAAGAATTACAAATAGATTATGCTAATAACAAAGAAGAAGCTACTGTGAATTTTATTGGAGAACAAAACAACATAATTGCGTATTTGCAAGATGCAGATTTATTATTAGGAGTAGATAGGTGTGCACTAGAAGGTATTGCAATGAAAGTTCCAGTAGTTATTACAGGCTATAGTGGAATAAAAGGTTTAATTACCGAAAAAAATATAAATTCAAGTGCAGAAGAAAATTTCTCTGGTGATAATATGGAAACTATTAGCTTAGAGGAATGTATAAATCAAGTATTACAATTGAAGGAAAAAAGACAAGAAATTGTAGAATACAACTATAATTTTGCAACAGAAAAATTAAATTGTTTTAAAAATTATATAAATGTAGAAGATAAAGTAAATAACAAGGTTGAATGGATTGATATTTTTAAAGATATAGAAGAAAGTACAAACACGATAGAAGAACAATCAAAAGATATAAAAGCAAAATATGAATGGATTCAGAAAATAGAAAAAGAAAATGAAAATTTAGAAAATAAAAATAGGGAATTGCAAGATAAGCTTAATAAAGTAGAAGAGGCAAACGAAGATTTAAAGAAAGAATTAAAAGATATATATAGTAGTAAGCGTTGGAAATATACAGAAAAATTAAGCAAAATAATTCATAGGGGTAAATAAAAATTAGGAAAGAGGTAAAATAAATGGATAATACGAAACTGAATAAGAAAATATCAATAATTATACCTGTATATAATTCAGAAGATTTTCTTAATACATGTTTAGATTCGTTAACTAAACAATCATATAAAAACTTAGAACTAATAGTAGTAAATGATGGTTCACCTAAAAATTGCAAAGAAATTGTAACAGAATATAGTAAAAAAGATGAAAGAGTAAAATATGTAGAGCATGAAAAGAACAAAGGACTATTCCAAGCAAGAGTTACAGGATTTGAGAATTCTACGGGTGATTATATAGCATTTTTAGATGCAGATGATTATGTTTCTAACGATTTTTATAGAGAATTAATAGAAAAAGCAGAAGAAACAAATTCAGATATTGTCTTTTCTAAACTTGTTATGGATTATGGCGAAGAAGATAAAAGAGTATATAATTTATTCGATTTCCCATTTGACGAATTAAATGGTGAAGAATGTTATGAGCAATTTTATGCGCAAGAAGGGCTAAACTTTGCATGGCACATAACTCCTAATAAAATATATTCAAGAAGAATATGGGAGAAGGCAGTAATAGAATACAAAAAAGTAAATAAGCATTTAATAATGACTGAGGATTTTGCATTTTCAAATGTAGTATTTTATTATGCAAACAAAGTAACTAAGGTAGATAGAGTAGCCTTCTTCTATACAAAACATGATGGAGCATCTACATCAATTAATGATTTAAGCTTTAAAAAGGCGAATAAAAATTTAGAAGATTTAACAACTTCATTTTCATTTATAGAAAACTTTTTAAAGGAAAAAGGAATATATGAAAAATATAAAGAAAAATTCGAAAAATGGAGAGCTTTATATTGCCAAATGCATAAATCGTACATATTAGGAATGAATTTTTCTAAAGAAGAGAAAAAAGAATTAGAAGATAAATTCAACAAATTTTGCCCAAAACAATTTGAAGTACAAAATGCAGGATTTTTTAGCTCTGTAGAAACACCTTGGAACGAAGGGTTGGACAAACTTAAAGAAAAGGTAATAAGCGAGAATACTAAGGTTGTTAGTTTCGATATATTTGATACATTAATAACAAGACCTTTCTTATACCCTAAAGATTTATTTACTTTTTTAAATGAAGATTATAGGAAATTGTCAAGCAATTTAGGCATTGATTTTTCAAAAATAAGAGTAGATTGTGAAATTTTAGCAAGAACAGAGGCACATGAAAATAAAAAAGAAGAAGTCACTCTAGACAGAATATATGAAATAATAAAAGAAGAATACAACATAAAAGAAGAAATACTAAATTTCTTAAAAAATAAAGAAATAGAGTTAGAATTAAAATTTTGCAAAAGAAGAGAAACAGCATATTCAATATATAAATTAGCAAAATATTTAGGTAAGAGAGTTATATGTACATCAGATATGTACTTACCACTAGATACTATAGAGCAAATATTAAATAAAAATGGTTTTAACAATATAGATAAAATATATCTATCATGTGAAGTTATGAAAACAAAAGCTACTGGAAATTTATATACTTATGTAATAGAAAATGAAAAAATAAAACCAGAAGAAATGATTCATATTGGAGACAATTATGGTTCAGACTATGAAATGGCTAAAAAACAAAAAATAAATTCTATATATTTTCCAAAGACAACAGATATTATGTTAGATAAAAATACAACAAACAATTTGGCACAAATGCTATACACTAGTATGCCTTTTTGGAGAGATAACCAAACAAGTATGAACTTTATAGGAATAAGAACTATGATAGCTGTGGTTGCTAATAAATATTTTGACAATCCATTTAGAATATTTAATAATGAATCAGACTTTAATGTGGATCCTTTCTTATTAGGATATTATGCAGTGGGAATGTATATGTTCGGTGTTGGAAATTGGCTACTTAAAGAAACATCTGGAAAAAATTATAAAAATCTAGTTTTTATGGCAAGAGATGGTTTCCTACCTATGGAAGTATATAATATATTAAAAGACTTTTATAAAGATGTACCAGAAGCCAAATATTTACGTGTATCTAGAAAAGCGTTAATCTCTGCAATAGTTATTAATAAAATAGATTTATATAAATTAACAGATGTAATAAATATAGAAAATCATACACCTAAATATATAATAAAATATACAAAAGAAAGCTTAAAAGATATTCCAGAAAGTGAAATTAAAAAGATTATAGAAGATGCAGGAATAAAATATGAAGAAAATATAAAAACAATACAAAACTTTAACAAGTTAGTAAAAATTATAATAGATAATTTATTTGACGAAGAAAAGAATAATATAAAAATTAAAAAGCTGAAAAAATATTTTGGAAAATTTTATGAAGATAAGTCAGCAACATTTGACTTAGGATATAGTGGAAGACCAGAATTATATTTATCTGTACTTTGCCAAAAACCAATAGATACATTCTTTTTAAATATAAATCAAGAAGAAGCGATGAAATATTCAGATACAGCAGGATATAAGCTAAAAACATATTTTGAAGCAAAACCTTCTGTTACAGGATTTGCATATGAATCTATAATTTCAGAATTAGCACCTTCAACAATTGGATATGATTTTTCAGGAGATGTAAAACCAATATTAGAAAAAGATAATAAAACATACCAAGAAAAATATATAATAGGAATTATACAAAAAGCTGCAAAGCAATTCATAAGAGATATTTTAGAAATATTTGGAGAAGAATATAAAAAATTATATTACCAAGATTACTATATTTCTTTACCATTTATGGCATATATAAATTCTTCAAAGGCGATAGATATGTTAATGTTTAACTCTATAGGATTTGAAGATACAGTAAGATTAAAAGAAGTTATTCCAATTACAGAAGAATGGTTAAAAGAAAGAGGATATAGAAACCAAAGACAAATGAATGCCTTAATTAATATTGAACATAATGGAATTATAAATAATAGTTACTTAGATTATAACAGTGTAGTAGATTTAGAACATCATAGTAAATTAATTAGATTACTATTTTATGCAATATATGATAGGCCAACATTTAAAAGAAGAATGAGAGAGATTTTTAAAAATCATAAAGGAGTTTTAAAAGTTGGAAAAGTAGGATATTCTGCTGCAAGAGGTACAAAAAATGTTATATATAAAGGAATTCATAAGATAAAGGGAGGTAAATAGATTGAAAAACGAAGAAAAATATGCAATAGAAGTACAAGATGTTTATAAAACATTTAATGTATATTTAGACAAAGCAAATAGTTTAAAAGAGAAAATGCTATTCTGGAAAAGAAATAGAAAAGAAGTAAGAGAAGTTTTAAAAGGTATCAATTTAAACATAAAAAAAGGAGAAGCAGTAGCTCTTATAGGCGTAAATGGTAGTGGAAAGTCAACATTACTAAAACTTATGACTAAGATAATTTATCCAAACAAAGGAAAGATAATTACAAATGGAAAATTAACTTCTTTACTAGAACTTGGAGCTGGATTCCATGCAGACTTTTCAGGAAGAGAAAATATTTATTTTAACGCTTCAATATTTGGTCTAACAAAAAAAGAAATAGACAATAGACTAGAACAAATTATAGAATTTTCAGAATTAGGAGATTACATAGATAATCCTGTTAGAACATACTCATCTGGAATGTATATGAGACTAGCCTTTGCAGTTGCAATAAATGTAGATGCAGATATCTTATTAGTGGATGAAATTCTTTCAGTTGGTGACCAACATTTTCAGGAAAAATGTATTAATAAAATGAAAGCACTAAAAAAAGAAGGAAAAACAATGGTTTTTGTAACACATAGTTTAGGTTCTGCTAAGGAGTTATGTGACAGAGCGGTTTGGCTTAATAACGGTGTTATAAAAATGGATGGAGATACAAATACAGTTATAGAAAAATATATAGAAGAAACAAAATAGGAGGAAAAATAATGGGATTTTTTAGAGGCTTATATGAATATAGAGAATTATTAAAAACAAGTATAAGCAAAGATGTAAGAGGAAAATACAAGAATTCTATACTAGGAGTAGTTTGGTCATTTTTAAATCCATTACTACAAATTGCAGTTTATGCATTGGTTTTCCCACTTCTTATGCGTGGTGGAACAATAGAAAATTATACAGTATTTATATGCTGTGGTTTAATACCATGGACGTTCTTTTCAACAGCAGTATCTAGAACTTCATTTACAATAGTAGAAAATGGTAATATTGTTAAGAAAGTATATTTTCCAAGAGAGATATTGCCAATATCAGTTGTAACGAGCGAGGCGATTAACTTTGTAATATCAACGCTAATTATTATTGCATTTGTTATAGGTTATGGTGTTGGAATTAGTAAATATATAATATTCTATCCACTAATTTTATTAGTACAATATTTATTATTAATTGGAATTGGATTTATAGTATCTAGTATAACTGTATACTTTAGAGATTTACAACATTTTATAGGAATAGCTTTACAATTGTTCTTTTACGCAACTCCTATAGTATATGCATCAGGACAAATTCCAGAAAGCTTTCAATGGATAATTAAGTTTAATCCAATGACTTATATAATAAATGGATTTAGAGATATTTTTTATTATAAACAAATGCCTGATATTACATCATTAGGATTTGTGTTTTTAATAAGTATTGCATTATGCTTCGTGGGATATTTTATATTCCATAAATTACAAAAAAGATTTGCAGAAGAGATGTAAAAGGAGATATTATGAAAGAGAAAATGCAAAACATTATAAAAAAATTTTTAACAAAAGAAGTTATAATGTATGTTATATTTGGTGTGCTAACAACGTTAGTAAACTTAATAATATCATTTGCATTAGTAGATGCATTTAAAATAGGTGGTTCAATTGCAAGTGCAATTGGAATAGTATCATCTATTTTATTTGCATATTTTACTAATAGGAAATGGGTTTTTAACACAACAGCAAAAGGATTTGCAGAAAATTTAAAAGAATTTTGGAAATTTATTGCTGGAAGATTAGTTACAATGGTTATTGAACAAGGTGGAGTAATGGTTTTATATGATGTTTTAAATATGCCATTTGTACCTGTTAAATTATCTTTAACGATTATTGTTATAATATTAAACTATATTTTTAGTAAATTTTTTGCTTTTAAAACAAATAAAGAAGTAAAAGAAAGTGATAAACCAGTAAAAGTTGCGAGCAAATTTAATTTTTTAGAATATCCTCAATTTCGGTGAAGGAAAGAACAACTATAC